>JBMNVT010000016.1:0-55582 GCA_050947015.1 Acutalibacteraceae bacterium | reverse complement strand
GCCAGACAGCTCGCTGTCTGGCAAAGGCATTACAACAATTTTCCCATGCGTCCTCTCAACTGGATCTCTCCCAAAGCTGTCCTATTTTCTTTCCCTAATGTGTAACACATCATTGACAAACCTACATCCAAATAGAAAACCCGGAGCAGTTCACTTCCTGCACCGGGCTTTGTCAGATTCAGCTTTCTGTTTTCCGAACGGCATCCTTTTCTGCAACGTTTAATTTCCCATTTTGCAGCTGCACCACCAGTGTGGCACCGGGCTGCAGATCTTCGGCAAGAATTTTGCGGGCAATCAGTGTTTCCACTTTTTGCTGCAGGAACCGACGCATCGGCCGCGCGCCATAAACGGGGTCGTAACCTTCGTTCACCACATAATCCCTGGCTTCCGGGGTCAGCTCAACGCAAAGCTGCTGTTCCCGCAGGCGCTTCTGCAAATCTTCAATCATCAGATCAACGATTGCGGAAATCTCCGTCTTGCCCAACGGCTTGTAGAACACAATCTCATCCAGACGGTTCAGGAATTCCGGTCGGAATTGGCGTTTCAGTAAGGCATTAACCTGATCCCTCGTCTTCTGTGTAATAGCGCCGTCTGAGGAAATTCCGTCCAGAATATAATCAGAACCAAGGTTTGAGGTTAAAATAATGATGGTATTTTTAAAGTCCACCTTGCGCCCCTGCGAATCGGTTAGCTGACCGTCGTCCAACACCTGCAGCAGAACATTGAAAACGTCCGGATGCGCTTTTTCCACCTCATCGAACAGAACTACCGAATACGGTTTTCTGCGAACTGCTTCCGTCAGCTGACCGCCCTCATCATAACCGACATATCCGGGAGGCGCTCCGATAAGGCGTGATACAGAGTACTTTTCCATATACTCCGTCATATCGATACGCACCATGTTGTGCTCATCGTCAAACAATGCCTCTGCAAGCGCTTTGGCAAGCTCTGTTTTTCCTACGCCGGTAGGGCCAAGAAAAAGGAATGAACCGATTGGGCGGTTCGGATCCTGAATTCCCGCACGGGAACGCAGAATCGCTTCGGCAACACGTTCCACCGCCTCATCCTGACCGATGACTCTTCGATGAAGAATATCTTCCAGATGCAGCAGTTTTTCGCGTTCGCCTTCCATCAACTTGGAAACGGGGATCCCTGTCCATCGGGCAACGATCCTCGCAATTTCTTCTTCGGTCACTTTATCGCGCAGCAGGCTTTCCCCCTGTTCCGATTTTGCCGCAACCGCTTCCTCTTCCTGCAACTCCTTCTGCAGCGCAGGCAGACGACCGTATTTGAGCTCCGCCGCCTTGTTAAGATCGTAGCTGTGCTCTGCTTTTTCAATCTCGGCGCTCACATGCTCCATTTCGGCGCGCAGTCCTTGCACCTTTTGGATTGCCTGTTTCTCGTTATCCCATTTTGCCTTCATCGCGCCAAACCGATCGCGCATTTCGGCGAGCTCCTTCTGAATTTCCTTCAGATGTTCCTGAGAAAGCGCATCCTTTTCCTTTTTCAAGGCAGCTTCTTCAATTTCATGCTGCATGATTTTGCGGGAAAGATCGTCCATCTCCGACGGCATGGAATCGATTTCAGTACGGATCATCGCGCAGGCTTCATCAACAAGATCGAT
This sequence comes from Acutalibacteraceae bacterium, assembly GCA_050947015.1. Classification (GTDB taxonomy): domain Bacteria; phylum Bacillota; class Clostridia; order Oscillospirales; family Acutalibacteraceae; genus CAKXIK01. Next base: position 53,958 of record JBMNVT010000016.1, on the reverse strand, counting down.
TGCTTTGTCCGGCAGGAAACGGTCGGTGATATAGCGGTTGGACAACACGGCGGCTGCAATCAGCGCCTGATCCTGAATTTTGACGCCGTGAAACACCTCGTAGCGTTCTTTTAGTCCGCGCAGAATGGAGATGGTATCCTCAACGGACGGCTCATCCACCAGAACCGGTTGAAAACGGCGTTCCAGCGCGGCATCCTTTTCAATATATTGGCGATACTCGTCAAGCGTGGTGGCGCCGATGCAGTGCAGCTCACCTCGAGCCAGCATCGGTTTCAGAATATTGCCTGCATCCATTGCACCGTCCGTTTTGCCGGCTCCGACAATGGTATGCAGTTCATCGATAAACAGGATGATTCTGCCCTCGCTCTTTTTGACCTCAGCCAGAACGGCCTTCAGCCGTTCCTCAAACTCTCCGCGAAACTTTGCTCCGGCAATCAGCGCTCCCATATCCAACGAAAAAATTCTGCGATCCTTCAGGCTTGTCGGCACATCTCCCCGCACAATCCTCAGCGCAAGGCCTTCTGCAATTGCCGTTTTTCCAACGCCAGGTTCACCGATTAACACCGGATTGTTCTTTGTTTTTCGGGAAAGAATTCGGATGACGTTGCGAATCTCGCTGTCTCGCCCGATAACGGGGTCCAGCTTGTGGTTCTTTGCAAGCTCTACCAGATCCTGCGCATACTTTGCAAGCGCGTCGTAGGTATCCTCCGGCGAATCGCTTGTTACCCTTGTATTGCCGCGCACGGACTGCAGCACCGCCAAAAAACTGTTCTTTTCAACTCCAAACTGTGCAAAAACTTTTTTGGCGGCATCATCCGGCTTTTCCAACAGGGAAAGAAAAATGTGTTCCACCGAAACATAGTCGTCTTTCATCTTTTCTGCCGTCTGTTCGGCATACACCAAAACGGAATCGACGGCGGCAGAAACATAAACCTTTCCGCTCTCTCGTCCGGAACCGGTAACGCGCGGCAGTTTTTCAACCTCTGCCATTGCAGCCGTTTCCATCTGTTCCGGGTTAATCTCCATTTTTTTCAGTAGCTGTGCAATTAATCCGTTTTCCTGCCGAATCAGAGCAACCACCAGATGCGACTCTTCAATCTGCATATTCTGGTATTCAATGGCCAGGTTTTGAGCTTCCTGAATTGCTTCCAATGATTTTTGCGTAAGTTTTTGTGCGTTCATATTCTTACCTCCCCCAATTCACGGGTTAATGATTCTGAATCCTGATTATATAAAAAACTGCGCATTTTGAAGTGCAGCGCGGTATGCGTCCTCCGTTGCACGCAATACATGCGGGGAACCCAATGCTGAAAAATACGTTTTCAGCACATGATCGAACGAACGAATATATTCAGCGATTGCCTGGCCAAACTCCTCGCACCCGAAATTGGCGTCGAGCGGCAGAAAACGACGCCGATAACGCCCATCGCTGATATCACACGATATTTTCCCCGACGGAAAGCGTTCACCTAGATATGCCTGTTCCAGTTTAATCCAAACTGAAAAAAACGATGCCAACGCTTCAAGCAGCGCCTGATTCTGAGAACGAAAACCCACTCGCAGCTCTCCTCCGGCACAATCCGAATCGCGATACAGCTCCACCGCGTAACGGATCCGTGGATTATATTTATAGCTCAGCGCACTGTGAACAGAGAGTACCGATTCCGAAGGAGTCATCTGCAGACGAAGCCCGCTGGGCTGCATCCATTTTTCTACCGCATCAAAAACCGAACGGTTTCGCTTCTCCGGCGTCATACAGGAAAGCGCCTCCGCAAGCAGTTGATTAATCAGCGCCGAACGGCTAAGATTTCTTTGATATGCCAAGCTATCTGCCGCCGAAACAACTTCGTCGTCCAACACAAGGCTGTATACGCTCTTGCTCAACGTTTTCATCCTCCTTTTTGTGTTACTATTGTAATCTTGTTTTTATAATTTGTCAATCATATTATATAATAATAATTGCAAATTATTTGTTAATAAAATCAAGATTCGATTGAAAAATTTTACTCTTCTGCATGAAAACTTTTTACATGGTCATTCGCTTTTTCTTACAAATTCTAAAAAGATTACTGCTCGCGCAAAACATTTTTCTTCGTATTTCTATTTTTCTTCCCGTTTGCATAAGAATGAATAACCTGAGACAACCGGAGGGGAATAAATGTGAAGAGTATCGTGGAAGAACGCGCCGTCGAGCTTGCGGAATATATGATCGGCAGCGGCGCGACGGTTCGCAAAGCGGCAAAAAAATTTGGAATTAGTAAATCCACTGTGCATAAGGATGTTTCGGAACGATTGAAATATATTGATCCGCAGCTGTATAAACAGGTAAAGGACGTGCTTGAAACCAACAAAGCACAGCGCCATATCCGCGGCGGACTTGCTACCCGCAAAAAATATCAGGAAGCACACGAGGCTGTTGAACTCGCTAAAAAAAATATGGGCTGATTTTTCCTTGCTGCTCTGCGCCCTGTTCCGATATTCGGAGCAGGGCGCAGACTGTCGAAAAAACGCTCAAGCCGTAACAAAAAGGCTTGAGCGTTTAAAAAAGAACAAAAAATGAGAAATAGCAAAGTGTAAAGAGAGTGGATGCGAATCTCTCCATTTCCATTTTGCGAACCTTTTGAGATCCATGGCAGCAAATTTAAGCTTCACCCAGTTCTGAACCTGAGACAAGCCACGGTAAGGAGTATAACGCATCGCGTGTTTTTCTTTTGCATTGGCGAAAACTCTTTCGATGGTTTCTTTTCGCCTTTTATACAATTCTTTGTATTGCGGCGTGTGCCTTATGTCGTCTGCCAACTCCTCGAAATCTTTCCATATATGTCGGGTTACCGTTTTGATGCAGTCTTTGGAATGGGTGCAAAGCTCTCTTGTTGGACAATTTCTGCAGATAGCAGGGTCACTTTTCTATTCGCGGTATCCATCACGGTTTGTTGTACTGTATTGTAAAGGCTGGTATTCCGGACATAGAATGCAATCAAAATGTTCGTCGTACACATACTCCACCATTCGTGGCCGCCCTTCATAGTCATAGGTCTTTTGTACGCTGTGGATAAGACATGGTTTATAGATCTTGCTAAAATCTACTGCCGCATCTATTTTTCGTAGCAAATGATCTGCCGGCACCAATCCCTCGGTATCTACAAACTCTATCTTATTCCTGTCCATCTTTCCTCGTTCCAGCATTCTGCATCACCTCTTTTATCTTACCACTTTACATCAAAAAAGCCCAGCCTTTGCTGGACCTTTTTCGACAGTCTGAAACGGTGCAGCACACAGTGGCTGCACCGTTTTTTCCTCTGCTAAATATTTTTCAGGCTGTTGGGATTTTCCTGACGGAAAACGAAACTTTCTCCATCAAAATCGCAGCAGATTTCCCCGCTGTTTACAGTCCCATCCAGCAGCTTTTCCGACAATGGGTCTTCGATTTTATTCTGAATCGCTCTGCGCAGCGGGCGCGCGCCGTAGACCGGGTCAAAGCCCTGCTTCGCAACGGCGTCTACCGCAGAAGCTGTAAACCGAATCTGCACGCCAAGCTCACGCAAACGCTCACCAAGAGTTTTCAGCATTTTTTCCGTAATCTGGCGCAACTCCGGTTCTGCCAGCTGGTGAAATACGATAGTTTCATCCACGCGATTCAAAAATTCCGGTCGGAACGTATTTTTCAATTCCGTCATTACCGTCTCACTGATAGAAGCGTCGCTGAGCGCGTTTTCCGAAAGAAAACCAAGCCCTGCTTTTCGTTCTGTAATCTGACGCGCGCCGACATTCGACGTCATGATCAGAATCGTATTTTGAAAATTTACGGTTCTTCCTTGAGAATCGGTCAGTCGGCCGTCCTCCAAAATCTGCAGCAGCATATTGAACACATCAGGATGCGCTTTTTCAATTTCGTCGAACAACACAACGGAATAGGGCTTCCGGCGAACCTTTTCTGTCAGCTGTCCGCCCTCCTCAAAGCCGACATAACCGGGCGGTGAACCAACGAGCCGGGAAACCGTGTGCTTTTCCATATATTCGGACATATCCAGCCGAATCATTGCGGATTCATCGCCGAACATTGCTTCCGCCAACGCTTTGCAGAGTTCGGTCTTTCCGACGCCGGTCGGTCCGAGAAAAAGAAACGAACCGATGGGGCGGTGCGGGTCCTTTAACCCCACTCTACCGCGGCGAATCGCCCTTGCAATGGCGGAAACTGCCTCCTGCTGCCCTACCACACGGCGGTGCAGGACGGATTCCAACTGCAGCAGCCGTTCGCTTTCTGTTTTGGTCAGCTGCTGCGCGGGAATTCCCGTCCAACCGGAAACAATTTCAGCAATGTCTTCCGGAGTAACAATGCCGGACTGATGGCCGTTCTGTGCTTCCATTTGGCGTTTTGCCGCTTCAACCTCCTGCTGCAGCTTGTGTTCTTCGTCGCGCAGGCGCGCTGCGCTTTCAAATTCCTGTGCATTGACCGCCGCCGCTTTTTCCTGACCAAGTTCCTTGAGCCGCTTTTCTTTCTCCTGCAGCTCCGGCGGTGCGGTATAAGCGCGCAGCCTCACTCTGGAAGCGGCCTCGTCAACCAGGTCAATGGCTTTATCCGGCAGAAAGCGATCTGCAATATAGCGGGCGGAAAACCTGACGGCTGCCCGAATTGATTCATCAGTAATTTTTACTTTGTGGTGCGCTTCGTAACGGTCTCGCAGACCGAGCAGAATCTGTTCCGCTTCCTCCTCGCTCGGCTCCCCAACCGTAACCGGCTGAAAACGGCGCTCTAATGCAGCGTCTTTTTCAATATATTTCCGGTATTCTTCAATCGTTGTTGCACCGATCACCTGCAAATCACCTTTGGTCAGAGACGGCTTCAGGATATTAGCGGCGTCGGTTGCCCCCTCGGCTGCTCCTGCGCCGATAATTGTGTGCAGTTCGTCTATAAACAAAATAATATTCCCAGATTTTTTAACGTCCTCAATGACATTGCGGATACGCTCCTCAAAGTCTCCGCGGTATTTTGTTCCGGCGACCATACCTGTCAAATCAAGCGAAATAATCTTTTTCCCCTGGAGTAGATCGGGAACCTCTCCCGCCGCAATTTTAAGCGCCAGCCCTTCCGCAATCGCAGTTTTTCCGACGCCGGGTTCGCCGATCAGGCATGGATTATTCTTTGTTCTTCGGCTGAGAATCTGAATCACGCGCTCAATCTCTTTCTGCCGTCCGATCACGGGGTCGATGGTTCCTTTGCCCGCCTCTTCGGTCAGGTCACGGCCAAATGTCCGCCAGGAATCCTTGCCTCTCTGCTGTGCAACGCCGGAAGCCTGCTGCCCCTCAGCAGCCGGATTCTGCGCCGCAGCAATGCCAATTGTACTGAGCACCTCGCGTACGACAGCGCCCTTGTCGACATTGAAAGACTCCAAATAACGCACCGCATAGCTCTGTCCGTCATCAAGCAGCGCCAACAGAAGATGTTCCGTTCCCACATAGGGATGGCGCAGCTGGGCGCTGTGCAGTACTGCAAGCTGCAGCACGCGCTTGCTGCGGGGCGTAAAATCCTCAATGGAAAGCGCTGTGCGGCTGCCCTGCCCCTGCGACTGAACAATCAGACCGCGCAGCGCGTCCGGCGTAACGCCGTACTTCTGCAGCACTGTCGCCGCGACGCCGCTTTCTTCCGCCGCTAAACCATAAAGCAGATGTTCGCTGCCAATATAGGTATGCCCCAGCTCCTGCGCAATTTCTATAGCAAGATTTACCGCGCGGTTTGCCTTTTCTGTAAATTTATCAAATTGATACATCCTGCGTCAACTCCTTACTCTTCCGCTTCAGGGTCACATTCCTCTGCTGCGTGAAGCGCTGCACGAACCTTCGCCGCCCGAATGCGATCACGCTCCGCGGACTCCAGTACTCTGCCTTCGCTGATGGAAATTGTGGCCGGCTGCACCCGCTGCATCAATTGATTCAGCTCCTGCTGCGACACACCGGCAATCCACTTTTCCGCAACCCCGACACGCACCTGCGAGAGTAAAACCATAAATTCATCGTTGGAAAGCAGGCGGGCATTTTTCATCAACCCCAACGAACGCAGCACCACATCCTGCATTTTTTCACTCTTCATCAAAGAAGCTCTTGTCGTGCGCTCCTGTGCGGCAAGCTGCCGGGCAATATTATTCAGATTATCAATGGCGGAACGCTCTGAAAGCCCCAGCGTCACCTGATTGGAAAGCTGATAAATCGCACCCTTGGGTTCGCTGCCTTCGCCGTAAATCCCGCGCAGCGTCAGCCCCAGCTTGGAAAGATTTGCGCCCATCCGCTGCATCATGCCGTTCTCCTGCATAGCTGGCAAATGCATCATCAGCGAAGCGCGCATTCCGGTTCCCAAGTTGGTGGGGCACTGCGTCAAATAGCCAAATTCATCGTCAAACGCAAACGGCAGCCTGTTTTCAAGAAAACGATCCATTTCCTCGGCGCGGTCGTATGCCTGCTGCAGACAAAATCCGGGCAACAAAACCTGAAGCCGCAGGTGATCCTCCTCGTTCAGCATGGCGGAAACCGAATCGTCTTCATTGCGCATCAGCACGCGACCCGGCAGCGGGTCGGTAAATTCGGGGCTGATCAGGTGCTGTTCCACCAACCCAACCGCCTGTATCCTGCCGAGTGCAGCAATTTCTGTGGCATGCCAAGCCCCGGCCGGCGTTTGACCACCCATCGCTGTGCCAATCTCTTTTGCAACCGAGCAGCGCGCCGCATCGTCCATCGCGGCAGGAAAAGGCGTTGTGCGCAGATTTCTCGCCAACCGTACGCGCGTACTCAGGATAATGTCAGAAAATACGTCCTCCTCAGGATTGTATCTCATCATGACCATCCTCCTTTTCGTTTCCTTCCATCGCCCGGATTTCATCCCGAAGAGTTACCGCTTCCTCAAAATTTTCCTCTTCAATCGCCTGCGCCAGTTTTCTGCGTGCTTCTTCCAACCGGACGCTGCGCTGCGCTTTTTTGCTGGCGGAAACCGGCACGTGTCCAACATGGTGCGTATTACCATGGATCCGCTGAATGGAGGGCAACAGTCGATCGCGGAAGACCTCATAGCATTGCGCGCACCCAACCCGGCCGCTACGCACCAGATCAGAGAATGTGCAACCGCAGCAGGGACAGCGTGCTTCTGCCACCGCCGGCGCCCGGTGAGTTCCGTCGCCCAACACGCTGCCGATCAGGTCGCCGATATTCAGTGAAAAACCGCTGAACAGTCCACCGTAGCCAAGTTTTGCGGCGCAATCGGCGCAGAGATAGTATTCCTCTATTTCCCCGTTTACAATCTGTTTGATGTGAGTTACCGCGTTCTTTTTTCCGCAGGATTGACAAATCATTGATAAAACCACCTTTCGGTTTGCATCAGATTCGGCGCCGGGCAACATGTTATTCCGACCGAAGCAGCGTAACTAGCATATTTTTCATCAGCTCCGCACGGATGCCGGCGCGGTCTTCCGGAGCGCACTTGAGCAGCGACCGTTCCGAAAGAACCGACAGCATGAGCCCCGATGCCTCCTCGCTGAGATAGCCTGGCACCGCAAGATTACAGATAATCGCTCTTGCGCTGCGCAGATCAATCGTTTCGCCGACAGAATGAATTGCATGCATCAGCGCCGGTGTTCGATCCATCTGAATACGGGTGATGCGGATACACCCCCCGCCGCCGCGGCGGCTTTCTACGATATAACCCCGCTCCGGCGTGAAGCGGGAGGTCAGCACGTAATTGATCTGACTCGGCACACATCCGAACGCCTCTGCCAGCTCGTTGCGCTGAATTTCAGCCGTGCCGTGGCAGGCCTCCAGCTCTTTTATAATGTATTGTGCCAGCAGTTCACTGATGCACATTTTCAGACTTCCCTTCAAAACACAAGTGATATCAGAAAATTCAGCTTGACTTTGACCATCTTTGACTTTAATTATAGCGCACGTTTTTCTCCGCGTCAAGCCTCGGGCTTTTGTCTTTACGAAACCTTTATGCAGGAAAAGCTGCATTTTACTTGAAAAAAAAAGAAAATGATTATAATGAGAGATGCTTTCAAAACAATATCGGGGAAAGGAGGCGAAAACGACGGTTAAGTCTCGTTTTTCGCTTTCCAATACGCAAATTATTACATTGGGTTTTTTGGGCGTCATCTTTTTCGGCGCGATACTGCTGACGCTTCCTGCCGCCGCTCGTTCCGGAGAAACCACGCCCTTTGTCAATTCGCTGTTTACCGCGACCTCTGCCACCTGTGTCACCGGTCTGGTGGTATACGACACCTGGTCGCACTGGACGCCGTTTGGCCAAGCTGTTATTCTGGCTCTGATTCAAATCGGCGGACTTGGATTCATGACGATTATTTCATTGTTTTCCGTCTTTATGAAACGAAAGATCAGCCTGCACGAACGGCGTTTGCTCATGCAGTCGGTCGGAACCATGCGTGTGGGCGGCATTATTCGGCTTATCAAACGCATCGCGCTCGGCACCCTGCTTTTTGAAGGAATCGGTGCAGCGCTGCTTGCGATCCGCTTCTGTCCTGAAATGGGCTTTGCGCGCGGACTGTGGTATTCCGTCTTTCATTCGGTTTCCGCCTTTTGCAACGCCGGCTTTGACCTGATGGGGTATCGGGAACCGTTCTCCTCATTGACAGCGTTTCAAGGGGATGTGCTTGTTAACCTGACGATTACCGGTCTGATTATTGTGGGCGGGCTTGGCTTTCTGGTGTGGAATGATTTGATCACTCAGATACCTCGCCGTCATCATTTGCAGCTGCATACAAAGGTGGTTCTTTCTGCAACAGGGCTGCTGCTTGTTCTTGGCTGCGCGGCGTTTTTTCTGTTGGAATCCGACCACAGTATGGCAGGGTTATCGTTTGGCGAGCGGCTTCTTGCATCCTGGTTTCAGGCTGTTACTCCGCGCACGGCAGGCTTTAACACCATTGATCTGGCTAAGCTTTCGCACGGCGGCGACCTTACCACCGTATTTCTCATGTTTGTGGGGGGCAGCCCCGGTTCCACCGCAGGCGGAATCAAGACAACAACCCTGGCTGTTATGCTTTTATGCACAGCCGCTTCGGCGCATCACCGCAACGGCTGTACGCTGTTCAAGCGCCGTCTGACAGATGATTTGATGCAGCAGGCCAGCGCAATTGTTACCATTTACCTGATCGCAGTTATCTGCAGTACCATTCTGCTGACCGCCTTTGAGCCGGTTACGCTGACTGAAGCGCTGTTTGAGGTAAGTTCCGCGGCTGGCACAGTCGGGCTGACCAAGGGTATTACACCGCTGCTCGGAAACGCTTCTAAAATCTTGCTCATGATTCTGATGTTCGGCGGGCGCGTAGGTGGCCTGACGCTTGCTCTGGTTCTTTGGGAGGGACGACCGCACGTCAACGCACCTCTGAAACGACCAAAAGAGCAGATAATGATTGGTTAAATGATGGTTTTGAAAGGAATCGGAAAATTATGAAATCAGTACTTGTCATCGGCATGGGGCGTTTTGGAAGGACTCTGGCCATAAAAATGCAGCAGCTGAAAAATGCTGTTATGATCGTTGACCAGAACGAAGCAATTATCGATGAGCTTGCGCCGCAGTTCACAGATGCCTATATTGGCGACTGCACCAACGAAGCTGTCCTGCGTTCGCTCGGTGTCAACAATTTTGATCTCTGTTTTGTTGCGATTGGCGAAAATTTTCAGTCTTCGTTGGAAATTACCTCTCTGCTGAAAGAGCTTGGCGCGAAATACGTCGTTTCCAAAGCAAGTCGCGAAATTCAGGCAAAGTTTCTGCGTCAAAGCGGTGCCGATGAAGTGGTGTACCCGGAGCGTGACATGGCCGAAAAATTAGCTATCCGGCACAACGCAAAAAATATTTTCGATTACATCGAGCTGACGCCGGAGGTGGCAATTTACGAAATTCCGATCATGAGTGACTGGACGGGAAAAAGCATCGCTTCACTGAATATCCGGCGTAAATATAATGTCAACATTCTGGCGGTCAAAAACGGCGCTTCGATTAAATCGCTTCCCGGCGGAGATTATATTTTTGAAAAAAGCGATCATATCATTATCGTCGGAAAGTTTGTTGATGTTTCCCGTCTAACCGAAAGAACCTAAAAATTCTGTAACCACTTCCGCAAATTCTCCGTATACTATGGTGAACTCTAAATCAAGGAGGATTTGCTTATGTGTAACAACGGTCTTTTCGGTGGCAACTGCTGTATCTGGATCATCATCCTGTTGGTTCTGTTCTGCTGCTGCGGCAGTGGCTTCGGCGAAAGCGGATGCGGCTGCAACAATGGATGCAATAACGACTGCGGCTGCGGTTGCTAAAACATCGGGCATCCTTCCGTAAGGAAGGGGGCGGACTCCTGTTTGGGAGTCCGCCCTTCTTTTATGTCTTTTTATTTTCGAACCGGCAACCATTCAAATATTTGATTATATCTTTATTCGATATCTTGACGTTTCATTTTGCAGACGTGCGGCGAAACGCCCCCGGGCTTTGCCCTGTTTGCTGTTTAAACACTCTGGAAAAATAATTTGCATTTTCAAATCCGACGTTCATCGAGATATGTTGAATCGGTATTTCCGAATGAATCAACAGCTTTTTTGCCTGACGAATGCGCGTTTCAATAATATAATCCGTCAGTGTGCAGCCGGCCAGACGGCGAAATCTTCGCGACAGATAAGCTGAACTAACGTGAAGCGTCTCGCTGATTTTCCGCAGTAAAAGCTTGTTTTGATAACTGGACTCGATATATCCCTGTGCCAGCTTTACCACATCAGGCTGCTCTTCCGGTAGCGCCGTCTGGCCATTAAGCAGATTTTCCAGCGAAAACTGCGCCGGCACGCCCGCCGAGGTCAGCGTATGACGCTGTGTGCGCGGAAGTTGTTCAAACAGCACGTGGAATCGTTCCCGCTCAGCATGCACATGTTCCCGGACGCCCCGAGCATTGCGGCATGGACGAGGTCAGAATCTGTTTTGTGCATTCCCGCCGCTGCTATCGGGCGGAAAACCGCGATCTTACACGCATGTATCTGGAAGGACGCGAACAGGCAAACATGCTGGCCAAATACATCAAGGAAAATATTCCGGGCTTCAAGCATTCGTTTCTGACGGTAACTGCGCCGCTGCTTGGCGTTCGTAAAAGCCGGCGTGTTCTGGGCGAATACGTCCTGACAGCATTCGATCTTGCTTCGCTTGCCAAGCACGATGATGTGATCTGTTTGAGCAATCACGGTTATGACATCCACAATTTCGAAGAACCTGGTAATGTAAAATGGGCGCCGGTGGTAAATATCAAGGGACAGAGCGTAGAACATGCGGAATTTGACGACGGATACCGCAACGGCGAATTTGTCGCAGAAAAGCACGTGGCCGCCATTCAGAAGGATACTCTCCGGTTTGTAAAATAACCTGAAACAGAACAGCATATGATAAACGGCGCTGGAAAGAAGACAGTGCCGTTTATTTGTTGTTTGACTGCGTTTACTGTTTCCGCAGGATACTGCAAAAGTGTGCTTATTCTTCACGCCGCGCATAGTCGCTTGGTCTGACTTTTTCATAACGCTGAAATGCACGCCGGAAAGAATAGTCGTTTTCGTACCCAACCGCACGCGCAATTTCTGAAATATCCATCTGCGCCTTGCGCAACAGTTCCTTTGCTTTTTCCATGCGCAAACCTGTAACATAGTCGTAAAAATTGATGTTGCTGTGTCCCTTGAACGCCTTGGAAACACTGGAAACCGACATATTGAACTTGCTGCTGACTTCTTTCAGCGACATGTCCATACAGGCAAAATTCTCATTTACATACCGAATAATCGGATTATCCGTACAGATTGCGCCATCCTGGCGAGCATGATTCGCTTCTCCGCACAGGTGGGAAATCTGCTGCTGCAGAATCTTCCAAAGCGTTTCCTCCCCTTCCCCGCTGCTTTGGAGATCTTGAAGCACATAATAGAACAATTTAAAATCAAACGAAATGCTGACTTCATCAGCGACGCGCTGAATATTTTCCGCCAACAGTGTTAATAGCCGGATCCGCTGATTCCGGTAAAGCGTCCGTTGATCGTTTTCCTGCTGAATTTCGTGAAGAATTTGTGTCACTGTGGCAAGGTTTCCCACTTTTAACTGCTTAATCAGCTGAATCTGCCAGTCCGTTGGATAATAGTAACAGGCACCGTCCCGCAGTCTGCTGAATCTCGCCGGGCGCGACAACGGCGCACGCTTTGTTGCATACGGCAACGCGCATCCTGATCTGGACAACGGCGCCAATATCCGTTCTGCAACGATGTCAACTTGCCCGCTTTTCAAGCTGAATCCAGATGACATTGTGTTTGCATCCAAAATTGTTCCAGAAACGTATGGTAACCCAATGACCACACAGGCTGTAGCCGACCGTTATGAGGCGTATTACTACAAGCTGACCATGAAAGATCCCTCGCTGAACCTCAGCCTGAAAGACGGAGAAAAGACTGATTTCAATGTGAAGCCGGGTGCTCAGCTTAAGCTTGACGTCGCGACAACGGTAAACGACCTGACCGGAAAAACAATTGTTTATAAAATCGTGAACCGTGATAATTGGCTGTGCGGATATGGCGTGCTGCCGACCAGCAGCGCAGAACAGGAAATTTCGATCCCCACCACAAAACTTTGGAAGAACATGTCCACCAGCGCTGACTACTCTTTACAGCAGCAGAAGTACACCGTGTACATCTGGCAGCAGGAAGATCACGAATTCCAGTCTCACAGTGCTTCCGTTTTGTCCGCTGGGAAGTCGTTGCCGACGGTCAGAAACTGACGGTTCGAGATCATTCCTTTGTTATGCCGGGCCACAGTGGAGACATACCATCTACCGGCAGCGCACCGTTAACCCTGTTTTTCGTTTTGGTTTCCGCATCAGCCGCAATGGCACTTCTTTTAATCTTCTTCAAAAGGTTTTGCAAAGAGGCGTAAAAAAACAGGGAGGATGTCTTTCATCGAACATCCTTCCCAGAAAACAAAACGCTCCGAAGCTTCACGCTGAGGAGCAGCAAAAAGGCTTTTGCCACGGTTCATTCCGTTGGCAAAAGCCTTTTCTTTTATGTTGTCGGTTCGCTGTGTGCTGTGTCTGCTTCCTGTTGAACCATGGAGGAAGAGCCACCGGAAGATGTGTCTGCGCTTTCGTCAGAGAGAACGCTTTCCATAGACTCGGCCGGTAATGCGCTGGCGATAGATGACGCTTCGGAAGAAACGTCTGCGGAGGACCCCGTTTCAGGCGAGGCGGTTTCAGAGGATACCGCAGGTTCGGGAACACGGATTTGAATTCCATTCGGAATCCAGATATTCAGATCTACCAGTGACGGAACTTCTTCCTTGGTTGTAACATTCTTCGTCCAGACGCCGTTCACAGACGCGGACTGGGTATATTGCCATGCAAAAAAGCGATACTTAAAGCTGGTAACCGCATTGTCAGGCACTCCGACATGTGCAATCCATAATTGTTCATTCAAAAGCTGGGACATATCAAGACAGCTTGTAAAATAATTGACAAAAGAATAAATTTGCGGTGTATATCCTGCCGAACGGATTGCACTGCAAAAGGAAATGCAGAGATTGGTTCTCATCTGTCTGGAAAGATCCTTCTGGCGGTACTGATTATCCTCAATGTCGAAAACCACGGGAAGGTCAATCGGATGATTCTTCAGCGCTTCAATCGTAAAGGCGGCCTCATCAGCTGCCTCCTGCTCGTTGATCGCTTCCGAAAAAAAGTAGACGCCCACCTTCAGGCCAGCTGCTTTTGCTCCCTGATAATGCGTTTCAAAGCGGTTATCCATCGTCAGTTTACCGCTCCCCCAACCGCGAAAGCCAACTCGAATCATTGCATAGTCAATTCCCTGTGCTTTCAGCTGGTTCCAGTCCACTCGGGTTTGCCACGTTGAAACATCAATTCCTGCGAGGGATTCCTTTGCGCCGCTTTCGCTAAAATAGTAGCGCAGACCACGAATCGTCTGCCAACCAGTTAAATATGACGTTCCGTCGCTGTAATACTGTTTACCGGCAATTGTATGCCATCCGGCAGCCATGGCCGACCTTGATGAGGAAGATTCCTCTGTCGAAGACAGAACGGAAGAAGTTGCCGGAAGAGAACTGGCCGGCAGTTCAATCACTGGAGCACTTGCAGCTTCATGGCTGGGCTGTTCCACACGCTGCGGATCCTCGCGATCTGCCTTCTCCTGTTCTTCCTCCGTCAACACAGTATGAACCGCTTCTTTAATTTCTTCCTTTGTATATACAACCGGTTCTTTATTGGCAACGACGCCGGTTGTTTGACCGGAATCGTCAGAGGATGCATTAATTTCCGGAACAGGAAGCGCTGCTGCACGGATAATCTGTCCGAAAAGTCTCTGTGCAGAATGGCCAGAAGAGACGACGCTTTCGGAGTAAACCGGGGCTTCCGGCTGCGAAACGACAGCAGGCATGGAAGACGGTCGAATATCTCCGGCAATGCCGAACGCAATCATGCCGCTTAAAAGAATTGCCGCAATTCCGCTTTTTCGTTCCATTCCCATACTCCTCATCCGGTCAATTTATGACACAGCCTGTTTTACTTCTATAACGGCGGTTTCCTCAGGGAACAAGTGAACAATCACTTGTCAACCCAATAAAGAGAAAATATTTACTGTAAACAGTTTACTTTATCAGTATAACATATTTTTCACAAAATGGAAGAGGAAATCTTATTTTTGTTCAAAAAGAAAAAAACGGCAGAAACACCACGTCCACCCGTAGTGTTTCTGCCAAAAAATATTTTCAGGAAACAGTTGGATTCAGCGATTAATACATACCTTCGGGACCAGCAGGAGCTGCGGGCATTGCCGGAGCAGGCTCCTTGATATCGGTCACAAGGGATTCTGTGGTCAGCACCATTGCTGCAACCGAAGCGGCATTCTGCAGCGCAGAACGAGTTACCTTTGTCGGATCAACAATACCAGCCGGGATCATGTCGGTATACTCATCGGTCAGCGCATTGTAGCCATAGCCAACCTTATTGCTCTTGCTGATGTTCTCCACGATCACGGAGCCTTCCACGCCGGCGTTTGCAGCAATCTGGCGAATCGGTTCTTCCAGTGCCTTCTTAACAATCTTGACGCCGGTACGCTCGTCGCCCTCAGTCTCGGCAATCAGCGCGTCTACAGCAGGGATCGCATTGATCAGAGCAACACCGCCGCCTGCGACGATACCCTCTTCCACAGCGGCCTTGGTAGCAGCCAAAGCATCTTCAATGCGGAGTTTCTTTTCCTTCATTTCGATCTCGGTTGCAGCGCCGACCTTAATAACAGCAACACCGCCAGACAGCTTGGCCAGACGCTCCTGCAGCTTCTCACGGTCAAAATCGGAAGTCGTCGTCTCAATCTGCGCACGAATCTGAGAAACGCGACCCTTGATTTCATCGGACTCTCCTGCACCGCCGACAATTGTGGTGTTCTCTTTGTCCACCTTGACCTGACGTGCATGGCCGAGCTGAGCCATTGTAGCATCCTTCAATTCAAGGCCGAGCTCTTCGGAGATAACCTGACCGCCGGTGAGAATGGCAATGTCGCGAAGCATTTCCTTGCGGCGATCGCCAAAGCCCGGCGCCTTGACAGCAACACAGGTGAACGTACCGCGCAGACGGTTCACAATCAGCGTGGAAAGCGCTTCGCCTTCGACATCCTCGGCAATGATGACCAACTTCTTGCCGGACTGAACAATCTGCTCCAGCAGCGGCAGGATCTCCTGAATATTGGAGATCTTCTTATCGGTAATCAAAATATTGGCGTCGTCGATGACAGCCTCCATCTTGTCGGTATCGGTAACCATATACGGGGTAATATAGCCGCGGTCAAACTGCATACCCTCGACAACCTCAGAATAGGTCTCGGCCGTCTTGGATTCTTCCACGGTGATAACACCGTCGGCGGTAACCTTTTCCATAGCCTCGGCAATCAGCTTGCCGATTTCGGCGTCGCCGGCAGAGATGGTCGCAACACGGGCAATATCGTCAGAACCGTTGACTTTTTTGGAATTTTTGATGACTTCGCTGACCGCAGCGTCGACTGCTTTGGAAATGCCCTTGCGGACGATCATCGGATTTGCTCCGGCGGTGACATTCTTCATGCCTTCACGGATGAGCGCCTGAGCCAAGAGTGTTGCAGTGGTGGTTCCGTCGCCGGCAACATCATTTGTCTTGGTGGCGACTTCTTTCACAAGCTGTGCGCCCATGTTTTCAAACGCGTCGTCAAGCTCAACTTCCTTTGCGATCGTTACGCCGTCGTTGGTGATCAGCGGAGCGCCGAACTTTTTATCCAGCACAACGTTGCGTCCCTTCGGGCCAAGGGTAATTTTAACGGTGTTTGCAAGCTGATCGATACCGGACTGAAGCGCCTTGCGGGCATCTTCGCCGTAAATAATTTTCTTTGCCATGATAAAACTGCCTCCCAAATTATTATTTCGTATGCAAAATTATTCTACGATGGCGAGAATATCATTCTGACGGAGAATGGTATATTCCTGACCGTCAACCTTGACTTCGGTGCCGGAATATTTGCTGGCAACCACCTTGTCGCCAACTTTCAGGTACATGGTGATTTCTTTGCCATCCACATTGCCGCCGGGGCCAACCGCAATTACTTCAGCGATTTGGGGCTTTTCCTTGGCGGAACCCGCAAGAACAATACCGCTCTTTGTGGTCTCTTCCGCTTCTGTCATCTTGATTACAACTCTGTCTGCCAATGGTTTGATAGTCATTATCATTTGCCTCCTGATAAAGATATTTAGGTGTTGGTGACGAATCGCCCGCAAGACCGCCCGGCAAAACAATCGCCGCAGAGCTGATAGCGTTCCCGGTTCTTCGTTACTTTAGCACTCCTCTTTCTTGAGTGCTAAGTTTATTTTAGCCATATCGATTGGAAAAATCAAGTGCTTTTCTGCAGAAAAACAGAATTTCATAATTTTTTTACAATTAGGTCAAAAAAGCCGGATTCCGACACTTGCCTTTCCCCGAAATGCAGGGCGGCTGAATATCCTGCGGAACGATGAAGCGTACGGCGGCAGGTCGAATGGAAAAGCTGCTTTCATGGCGCGCCGCACATTCCCCGTCGCTGTTCACCGCTGCGGGCTGTTCCGATTCAATAACAACGTTTTTGCCGCGTACATAAGTCAACAGATTTTGAAACTTGGGATGGCCGATGTGTTCTCCCCTTTTGTAGATTTCAAGCAATCTCGGAATCTGCAGACGACTTTTCGGTACCCTGACCAGCACAATATCCAACAGGCCGTCGTCCACCACGGAAGCCGGCGAGGCGCAGTAACCACCGCCGTAAAAACCGCCCACTGCAGCGACTGCCAACAGGTATCTTCCGGAAAAAACATGCTTTCCGCCGTCAACAACCACCTTCATTTGCACGCCAATATTTCCCAGAAACGCTTTCAGCAGCGCAATATTATACGCCATGGAACCACTGACCAGGGGCAGATTCTTATATCGCACCATATCCATTGCAACCTGTGAATCGATCCCTACCGAGCAGAGGTTCAGCGCCGGAAGATAATCGCTTTCGATCATATCTACCGGGTAAGCCTGCCCGCCGACCAAACGCTCCGGATCCAGAAAATCCTCCTTGACGCCGTAACTGCGCAGATAATCGTTGCCGGAACCACAGGGCAGAAGCCCAACCTCCACATGGGGAAACCCCGCCGCCCCGCACGCAACCTCTCGCAGAGTTCCGTCTCCCCCGACCGCAATCACACGAATGCTTTCGCCCTGAGCTGCTTCCTCACGAACGATTTCCGTCGCATGGCCCGCATATTCGGTCACGCGAACCCGGTATGGAATTTCATGTGCGGCAAAAAAAGTTTCTATTCTTGGAAAAAACCATTTCTGGGGATTTCTCTTTCCTGCTCGTGGGTTGATAATAAACACATACCGCATTGCCGCCTGTCCTCCGTTTTGTTCTGTTTACGCATTCAACGCTTTACCCTCTGTTCCGGATAAAGAAATACCTGACAGCGAATCATTCCATTATAAAGTTTGCGCCGTTTTTGCGCCGGACGGCCGAACAGTGCTTCGAACCGTTCCGACGGGCTGATAACGGTGCTGCTCCATTCCACCGGAAATACTCTTCCCATGACAATGTAAAGCTCTTCAGCCTGTTGAATGTCGAGCAGGCGTTCGCCATAGGGGGGGTTGCAGATGATCATTCCGGTTTCTGTTTTTGGGGAAAAATCCGTCACAGAACTCTCTTCTAGCCGGATGCGTCCGCCGACTCCGGCCTTTCTGGCGTTCTCTTCGGTCAAGCGCAGCGCCAGCGGATCAATATCCGAACCATATGCAATAAACGGGCGATCCGACAAAATCTGCTCCTGCGCGCGGCGACGTTCTGCGCTCCACGCTTCGCCGGGAATCTGTATCCATTTTTCCGCCGCAAAACGACGGCGCAGCCCGGGTGCGATCCGCAGTGCCAGCAAGGCCGATTCAATCAGAATAGTACCGGAACCACAGAACGGGTCGTAGAGAGTGCTGTCACCGCGAACGTGAGCCAGATAAGCCATCGCGGCCGCAAGCGTTTCCTTGATAGGAGCTTCGGCAGCATTGGCACGGTAACCCCGTTTGTGAAGCCCCGCACCGGATGTGTCCAGCATTACGCTGACGGTATCCTTCATCAGCAAAAATTGCACCTGATGCACGGCGCCGGTTTCTTCAAACCATGGCAAATGATATGCTGTTTTTAACCGCTCTACAATCGCTTTTTTTACAATTGACTGACAGTCCGGAACGCTGGCCAGCTTGGAATCCAGCGCTCTGCCCTTGACCGGAAACGCATCGTTTTTTCCGATCCACGCCTCCCACGGCAGTGCCTTAACGCCTTGAAACAGCTGTTCAAAGGTACGCGCCGAAAAAACGCCCAGCAGAATCTGAATCCGCTCCGCGTAGCGCGAACCAATGTTGGCGCGCGCCAAAACCGACGCATCGCCCTCAAACAGAACACGGCCGTTCTGAGCTTCCACATTCTGCGCCTGCATGGAGCGCAATTCACCTGCCACCAGCCCTTCCAACCCGAACAGGCAAGGGGCGACCATTTTTATTTGTGACATGTTTTCAACCAGTCTTTCCGCCTGAACGGCAAAATAAAATCATAGAATCGCTGTTTTGTGGCGCGTTACATGGCATCCGACATTAACTGCGACGGGCAGCCCGGCAATATGGGTAGGATACTGTTCAATATTAACTGCCAGAGCTGTGGTATCGCCGCCAAACCCCTGTGGCCCGATACCTGTATTGTTGACGGCTTGCAGGCATTTTTGTTCCATTTCCGCATAATACGGATCTAAATTCGGCGTTTTAACATCCCGGCAAAGCGCTTTTTTGGCAAGCAGCGCACAAAGTTCAAAATCGCCGCCGATACCGACGCCGAGCACCATTGGCGGGCAGGGATTGCTGCCCGCCTTCCGCGCCGTCTGCGCTACAAAATCGATAATATCCTGCTGCGAAGAGGAAGGCAGAAACATCCTGATAACGCTCATATTTTCGCTGCCGAAACCTTTCGGTGCAACTGTGAGCTTGAGCTTGTCCCCCGGAACCACGCGCACATGCAGCACTGCAGGCGTGTTGTCGCCCGTATTGCCGCGGCGGATTGGGTCGCGAACCACCGAACAGCGCAGGAGTCCATCGACATAGCCACGGTGAACACCTTCATTCACGGCATCTTCCAGATCATCGCCCACCAGATGCACTTCCTGCCCCAGTTCGATAAACACGACTGCCATACCCGTATCCTGGCAGATCGGAATTTTCAGCTCGTCCGCCGCTTGAAGATTTTCGCATAAATCCGTAAGAATTCCCTTCGCAAGCGCTCCGCTTTCGGCGCAGTGGGCACATTCCAGCCGTTCTTTCAGGGATTCCGGCAACACACGGTTCGCCTCAATACAAAGCTGCGCTACCGCGCGGGTAATTAAAGAAGTATGAATATTACGCACGAGAAAACAGATCCTTTCCAACGTTATTGTCTGTTCCGGGCAGAAAAAAGGCGCGGCAAAATCAAATTCTGCCGCAGCCCTGCCGCGAATCATTATTTTTGCTGACCGCCGCTGCCTCCGCGACGGGAATAGCCGCCTCGTTTGGCCTCGGTTACGCGCTTGAGGTCAGACATCTTTTCGTCGCTTGTCTGTTTGAATTTTGCCATCATGTCTTCAAAAGTAACCGGCTCGCTTTTTGGTTTTTGCCAATCGCAACGACCACGCCCGCCGGAGTAGCCGCCGGACTGTCTGCGCTGCTGCGGTTGTGGCGCGGGCAGTGCCTGCTTGATCGAAAGACTGATTTTTCCGTCTTCGCCGACCTTCAGCACCTTAACCTTGACTTCCTGATTTTCCGTCAGGTGATCTCTGATTTCCTTGACGAATGTTGGAGCCACCTCCGAAATGTGCACCATTCCGGTTTTACCGCCCGGAAGCTCCACAAACGCCCCGAATTTCGTAATTCCTGTGACTTTTCCCTCCAGGATCGTCCCTACCTCAAACTGCATAAAGAACCGATTGCCTCCTTAAATTTTTAACAATAGTTTAATTGCCGGAAATATCAACATACACTTTTTCACCCGGATAAGCATAATTTAATGTTCCCCGCGCAATCAATTCATAATAAGCCGTGAGATCCTCGTTTTCACTAAGCTCACGAAGCTCTGCATTCTGAGCTTTTTGCTCGGCAAGCTGTGCGGAAAGCTGTTGGTACTCCTGCTTTTTCTGCGCAATGGTAACCTGCTGGTTCACAAAAACAACCGCCACATAAATAAAAACTACAATAAATGCAAGACGCAGAAAAATACTCTTTTTCTTTTTGGGTTTTTCCAGCAGTCTGACCACGCCAGTTCCCTCCCCGCAGTCCTTTCTGAATAATACTTTGTTTTATTATACACTATTCTTTGTTCGGGTTGCAAGGGCTTTTGCCGCGGAAAGTAATCTTTTTTTGCGCAAAATCCGGCTTTTTTCAGCTTTTCGAGGTTTTGAATGGCGGTTTGGGGCATGGTTGGGTAACTTTCTGCCAAAACGGCGGAACGGCGCAGCAATTTTTTTTGCAGTTCTTCGCAGAATGGCAAAAATTTTATTCTGCAGCCGAAACAGCAGCGACCCGATCGTTTCGTAATACAACAGCCAGCCGATCAGTTCGCCGAAGTAAAGATATCCTCGTACTTCGCCCTGTGAAACGGCCATAAAAAAAGCAAAAGTAAATACGGCCGCCAAGAAAAAGTAAAGTATATCCAAAAAGGCTACAAGCACCCGCCTCGGCAGAAAAAACATCCGAATTGCGCGAAAAACGTCGTAAATTACACAGAGCGCTGCTCCCAGCGCGCAGGAATACAGGAAAGCAGTCGTCTGTCCTGCAAGCGAAATCGTCAAGCGGCTTCCCCGCCCTTTCAGCGAAACATTTTTGAAAGAAAACCGCCCTTGCCCGCGTGGCTGTCGGTATAGGCCAGCGCTGAAATCTCCCCTTCCAGCCGCAGCTCGCCTGATTCCAGATTCAGCTTGGAGATGTGCAGTTCCTTACCTCGAATCACCAGCTGCCCCAGCCCGGTATAGGCAATCACCGTTTGCTCGTCAAAGCTGTCCACATCCTCTACCCCGGAAACATGGAGATTTTTGCGATTCTCCAAAATAATATTGTGCGGGAGCTTTGCCGTCTTTTTTTCTTCCGCCAAAATAAACGCCCCCCGTTTCATCGGTATTACTTCCGTAAATACTATGACGAAGCCGGGGAGCAATATTCCTGTTTATCAATTACAAAATGCGATAAAGCTCGGCGGCGCCCTCTTTTCGGACAGTTTCCGCCACACTGAGCACCTGTGCGCGCACCGTGCGTTCGCCCAGTGTAATTTCAAGAACATCGCCAACCTTGACGTCATAAGACGCCCGGGCCGGTTTGCCGTTTACGGCCACCTTGCCGGCGTCACACGCCTCGTTAGCCACCGTGCGCCGTTTAATCAGGCGCGATACCTTTAAATATTTATCCAGTCGCATAAAACATACCAGCCCTTTCTTCCGCATCGGTTTTACAGCACCGCAAAATCCGCAACCCCGAGTTTTGTAACGGCTTTGCTGACCACACCGCATAAAAACAGGAAGACAACAATTGTACAGCGCAGTCGTCTTTAAAACGAGAAAGGCCGGTTTCTGAAGAAACCGGCCGAAACACATCGGAAATTATTTCACAGCAGCCTTGAAAGCCTTGCCAACTTTAAAAGCGGGCACTTTGGAAGCCGGAATGGTGATTTCCTTGTTTGTTCTGGGGTCACGACCCTTTCTTTCGTTGCGCTCGCGCACTTCGAAGGTACCAAAGCCAACCAGCTGAACTTTATCATTCGCAGCAACGGCTTCGACAATGGAATCAATGACAGCGTTTACGGCACTGTCGGCGTCTTTCTTAGAGAGATTTGCCTTTTCGGCAACAGCAGCAATCAGTTCAGTTTTGTTCATTTTAAAAACCTCCAAAAATTCTTTTTTATCATTCACCGATTTACATCGGGGAACCAGTAGAATTGCAACATCCCGCCGGTTAACCGGTTACCGGCTGCTTTTACTTCTGCGAAGCGCGAAAACGCGCCTCAATTTCCTTAAGCACATGCTTTTCGCCCTGATTATCCAGCATCTGTACCATATCAAAACCCGGTCGGCGATTCCCTTCAATCAAAATTGGGCCTTTGTCGGTAATGGAAACATCCCAACCAATCACCGTCATTTCAGGATGCATGCGGCACGCCGCCCAGACCATCTGCTTAACCTGTTCCCAATCCGGAATTTGGAATCCTTTGAATGTTACACCGGTAACGGGGTGCTGCTCAAAGCGGCGCATGGACTTGTCCAGCGCGGCACCCGTTACAATTCCAGTATCGCAGTCAACCACGGCGCTCATTCCGCCGCTGTGAAAATTATCGACTACGGTGTTGCCGTTTCCCACACGAACAGAGCTGAAGAAAATAGTGGGGTGATCATCAATATTATGCGTCATCACACGGATGGTGTTAACGCTGCTCGGGTTCAGAGAGGCCATTTCACTGCACTGGCGGATCACCTCTTCCAGAAACATTCGTTCGGAAATCAGCTTCTGATAAAACTCCCTCTGATCACCGATTTCCTGCAGCGAAGATTTGTAAATTCCGCCGCCACCCAAACCGTCGATCGGCTTGACCATAAAGGTATCGTTCCGACTTAAAAATGCCTCGTATTCTTCAAAATTATCGCCGTCCGGATAGACCCATTCGCGGCCGGCATACTGCGAAAACTCCCTCAGAAAGTTGGGCTTGACCGTAAATGTTTTTTTATATTTCGGGTCGTTGACAAGTTGATAAAACTTGTCCTGCGTATGAACCACGGCGTATTTGCCGCGTTCTTTCAGGCTTTTGTTATAAAACTCGTAATTAAAATAGTCGGTCAGCGCGCTGCCATAGACAACGGTGGAAAAACAGACGTCAAGCGTCAGCAAGGCGCTGTTTTTGTGTTCTTTTTTTGCGACCTCGCGGATGTTACGAAAAAATTTTCCGTAATCCGCATGAATGACCTGCGAAAAGAAATTCATGCTCAAAGCTCCTCACTGCCTGATAACGTCCTAATCATACTACTTCACCGGTATTTTTGTCAACAAAAAACCGCGAAATCCGCGATTATTCATGATTTTTTCATCTCTTCAGCTTTCGCCCTGTTCCAAAAGGCTTCCAGCTGCTCCGGAGATACGTCGCTCAGTTCCAATTTCTGCGCCTTTGCTGCCTGCTCCATAAGCGAAAAACGGCGAATAAATTTATCGCTTGCTCCGGTCAGCGCCTGCTCCGGATCCACATGCAGGCATCGCGCTGTATTGACAACCGAAAACAGCAGATCGCCAAGCTCTTCCTCCATTTGCTTCTGTGAACCGGATTTTGAAGCCTGCCGCAACTCCTCTGTTTCCTCCGCAATCTTATCAAACGTACCGGTGGCATCGCTCCAATCAAAACCGACGCGGGCCGCCTTTTTCTGCACCTTTTCCGCACGCAGCAGCGCCGGCAGCAGCCGTGGAATACTCTGCATGGATTCCGTTTCACTTTTCTGCGATTTTTCCACCAGCTTGAGCGCCTCCCAATTTTTCAGCACCTGTGCACTGGTGTCCGCCTGCACGTTTCCGAACACATGCGGGTGACGGTAGATCAGCTTTTTGCAGACGCCATCCGCCACATCGTCCAGCGTAAAGCCGCCGGCCTCTGTTTCCATCTGCGCATGAAACACCACCTGCATCAATACGTCGCCCAATTCCTCCTGCAGTGCAGCCTTATCTCCGCTGTCGATGGCGTCCACCGCTTCATATGCTTCTTCAATCATATTTTTGCGGATGGATTCATGCGTTTGTTCTGCGTCCCACGGACAACCGCCGGGCGCACGCAGAATCTGCATAATCTGCCGCAGATCCTCTATGGTATACCGTTCTTTTCTTTTAAATTCCATCGTGTGACCCGTCCCTTTCTTTCTGCCGAAGGCTGCCGCGGCGTTTTTCCCCGATCCCGACAAAAAACGAACAGCAACAGTATGCCTATTTTACCGCATCCAGCCCCGCTTTTCAAGCAGTTTTACAACTTTTTCCCCGCCGGGAAGCATCTGCAGGTCTTCCCTTTCCAGCGCGCGCATCTGAAGCAGAAGAACCGCATACACCAAAACAGCTGCAACGATCGCCGCCAACACCGCAACGCTGCCCGAAACCACCAGAAAGCAAAGACCGTAAACCAGCTTTGCTGCCCCAGCACAAAGCGCGCCGGCGAGGGCCGGTTTCCAGATCGTAGGAAAGAAGCGCACCGACGCCCCTGCATTGCGTTTGAGCGCAAGCATTCCGAAAACGGTAATCAGACCATAACAAGCCACGGTTCCCACGCAGGCGCCCATCATGTTAATTCCCGGCACGACCACCAGCAAAAAATTTGCCGCCAACTTCAAGATCATTCCAATCAAAAGCAGGCGAACCGGAATGTCGGCGCGGCCGATCGCCTGCAGCATGCTGTTGACCGGAACGGAAAGCGTCATAAAAACAACGGCGATCCCAAGAACGGCCAGTAAGGGTGCTGCAATCTGCACCCCGTTAAGCCGACGGGCAAACAACAGCGCCAAGACCGGCTGTGAAAGAACAGCCAGCCCAAAGCCGGCCGGAAACGCCACCAACGCCGACACACGTACCACCGACTCAATACTTTTTTTAATTTCACTGCTTTTGCCGCCTACCCATGCCGCCGTCACCGCCGGCAACGCGCTGGTGCCGAACGACTGCGCTATCGTCGGCACCAGCGCCGCTACGTTCTGCGCGATGGTATAACAGCCGTAAAGGTACGGCGTCAGCTCGCCCTCCGTAATATTCTGCGGAATTTGCCCGGCAAAAACCGAACGGAGTACGTCCGGGTCAATCGCCGCGAGACTGCGCTGCAGAAATGTGACGTCGATCAGCGTACCAAGGTTAAGCACTAACGCACCAAGACAAACCGGAACCGAAATTTTGAGCAGCTGACGCATCACCGTACTGCGCGCTTCCGCCGGCGGCGAATCGGCCAGCTCCCGCGGGGAGATCATATCTCCGCGGATGTGCCGGAAGAGCAGCAGATACAAAAAACCGAAAACCGCTCCGGCCGTTACGCCGAGCACTGCACCGGCCGCCGCGGCCGGAAGCGTGAGATTTACTGCCGATTCAACATCCGCGGCCGGTGTGCCGAACACCGTTCCGGTTCGGGAATATTCCTCCATACCGTGGCTCATTGCCCAATAGGCGCAGCCCAACCCGATCAGCAGCTTGCCGACAGCCTCAATAACCTGTGAAACTGCGCTGGGCGTCATGTTGCGCAGTCCGACATAATAACCGCGCTGCACCGACATCAGGCAGCAGAAAAAAAGCGTCGGCGCCAACACACGGATGCACAGGGCGGAATCCGGGCTGGAAACCGCCGCAGCATACGCCTCCGCACCGAAGAACATAGCGAGTGCGCCGAGCAGCCCGCTGAAAAAAAATAACGGCACCGAAACCCGGTAAACGCGGCGGACATCTTTCCATCGCCTGACTGCAGCATTTTGCGAAACCAGCTTGGAAACCGCAATCGGAAAACCCGCCGTTGCAATGGTGTAAATCGGAAGGTACAGCTGATAAGCTGTATTGAAGTACCCCATTCCCAGTTCGCCAATCAGATTGGTGAGTGGAATTTTGAAAATGGCACCGATCACCTTGACCAGCATGGCGCCCGCCGAAAGAATAACGGCGCCCTGCAGGAAAGACTGCGCCCGTTTTTTGCTCTGCTGTGCCAAGGGAACACTTCCTTTACGAGATAGTATGTACCAGAAGTATATTCCCCTGCGCGGCGCGTTATGTGTTCATATGGTACAATACGCGCCCTATCACCGCAATGCCCCCTATTTTCGTTTCAAACACCGCTGGGCATTGCGCTATTCAAGCCCGCACAGGATGTTCTTCACTAATGCAGCAAATCCGCCGGCAGATTGTTTGCCATTGGCCACAACTTCATCGTCGCTGACTGCCTGCCCGGTCATACCTGCCGCAAGATTGGAAATGAAGGAGATTCCGATCAGCTTCATGCCGCACTGATGGGCAGCCATCGCCTCCGCAACAGTTGACATACCGACCGCATCTCCGCCAAGCAGGCGGATGGCACGAATTTCGGCGGGCGTTTCAAACTGCGGCCCCGGCATATAAAAGTACGTTCCTTCATGCAAAACGACCCCTGCTCGTTCCGCAGCGCTGCGAACCAGGGGAAATAGCGCGTGGGTATATGCATCGCACATATCGAAAAAACGCCGGCCGAACCGAGGCTCCTCCGCTCCGGCCAATGGCGAGCAGGCCGTCAGGTTAATCTGATCGGTAATCATCATAAAATCCCCGACGGAAAACGCTTGGTTTACACCGCCGGCCGCATTGGTCAAAATCAGATTTTTAATTCCGAGCAGATGCAGTACACGCACCGGGAACACAACCTGCGAAAACTCAAACCCCTCGTAATAGTGAAATCGTCCATTGAGCAGCAGCACCGGCCGACCGGCCAAACCTCCGCACATCAGTTCACCTCTGTGGGAAGCAACCGTTGGGCGGGGAAAATTCGGAATCTCTGCATACGGGATGCGAACTGGATTTTCCATCTGACTCGCCAGTACACCGAGACCGGATCCCAGCACCACCGCCGTCTGCGGTATTTTGCCCGCCAACCGCAGCGCAATTTCCTGTGCAGCGGCACTGCAGTCTTCATACAAATTTGACATTGTTTGATGCACTTCCCTTCAAACGGTCGCAAGGTTTCCAGTCCTCTGCTGGCAAAATGGTTCTCTGAACGACAAAGAGGGCTCTCCGACTGCAAACACAGCCAGACAACCCCCTGTTGGCAGAATTCAATTACAGCTTTGCACCGCACTTGGGGCAAAAAGCATTGCCCTTTTCCAATCTGGCGCCGCATTCTGGGCAGGTGACAGTTTTTTTCAGTTCCTGAATTTTTTCAGTTACGGAGTTGAGTTCCTGATAAAGGGCATCTACGGCCTCCATCCCCTCTTTCACCGCCTGATCCGCATTTTCATCGGCCTTTTTTGCATCGTAAACCGCGCGGCCGATCAGCTCAAACTGATTAGAAATCTCCCGGGAAAGCTGCGCCGAACTCATCTTCAGCTTAGAAAGATCGGCGATTTCCGTTGCTTTTTTACCAACATTCTCCGCCGCCGATTTCGCATTCAGCAGCACATCTTCCAAAACTCCCATAATTATGACCGCTCCTTTCGTTTTTACCGCTCCGGCGCAAGAGGCTGCCGGAAAGTGAAAATCACTTATCTGTACACACCCGGCTGAAAGCTGATGTATGCCAAAAGCCGGAAATTGCGACTAACTATAGTTTACGCGATTTTGGCGCGCCATGTGTTAATTTTTTATGAATCTATCCAATAAACTCCTGCAGCAGCGAGGTTTCCGGCACCAAGGACGGATCCAGCGGTTCGAACCGGCTCAGCTGCTGCAGAAGGTTTTCCACCTTAAGGTTTTGAGGCTGCTTTTGCTGCAGCTGCTCCAAAAGCGGCAGCGCCAGAACGCGGAAAATACACGGTTCATAAAGATGCAGTGAATTGACAGTCAAATCCGCCTGCCGCTTGAACGGCTGAATATAGAGGTCTTCTCCCCGGCAAACGTCCTCCCACATTTCCAGCGTGCGCTCCGGGGAACAGGCGCGATAATAATAATCGCGCACCATGCGACGCAGCAGCCTGATCTGGCGGGCGCGAATGATTTCACCGTTCATATCGCAGATTCCCTGCTTAACGCTGATATAAACACGCAAAAAACTTTCCGGCGGAATTGTTTCGGTCAGATGCGGGTTGAGCGCATGCAGCCCCTCCACAATGACAACATCGCCGCGCCCGACGGAAACCGTTCGGGTAAACTTCTCCGGTGCTCCGGTGGTAAAATTGAACACCGGCATTTCGCACTGCCCCCTGCTCACCAGTCCGGTAAGGCATTGCTGAATACGATCGACATCCAGTGCCGCGAGAGATTCAAAATCCGGCCGGCCATTCGGCAGCAGCGGCGCCTGACCTCGGCCAAGAAAAAAATCATCCAGCGAAATGACATGAGAGTTAATATGCATCGTTTCAAAATAATCGGTCAGCAGGTGTGACGCAGTTGTCTTACCGGAACTGGACGGTCCGGCAAACAAAATCAGGCGAAAACCGCGGCTTCTGGCACGCAGCGCAATTTCCTCGATCGAAATGCGGAAATTTTCCTCCACCTCACCAATCAGAAGCTCCGGCCGGGTGGTAATTTCGCGGTTGATTGCTTCCAATCGCGCAGTGTATTTCATATAGTGATTACTTGCAATGCTCATAGAAATTCAAGATACCCTCCTTACGGCTTTGCATCTCGTCAAAGCGCTCCATATATTCATACGGAAACTTGAAGTTGAATATTCGTTCAATCTGCTCCCCATGCGGGGAACGCAGCTTGGATATAGCACCCGCCCCGCAGGCAAGGATTGTGTGGGTCTCCTCCATGATATAAACGTTATAAAGCCCTTCAAAGCCCGGCTTTGCCCAGCCCACATTTTCCAGATTGCCAAGCATTTTGCTCTGCCGATAAAGATAATACGGCAGGTAACCGGCTGCCGAAAGCACCCGCTGCGAATGGGAAACCATCCGGTCAACGGCGGCGGCCTCCTGCGCAAGAGAAAGCCCTTCCTCATGATTCAGATAAGAAGAACGCTTGAGCGCCAGCGTGTGAACCGTGATACTCTCCGGCGAAAGCTCTGTCAGGGTTCGGAATGTTTCTGCAAAGCTTTCGGCGGTATCGCCCGGCAACCCGGCAATGGTGTCCATATTGACGTTGTTCATTCCCGCCTTTCGCGCCAGATCAAAAGCGTCCAGCGTTTGTTGCGCGGTGTGACGGCGGCCAATGCGCTCCAGAACCGCGTCGTTCATCGTCTGCGGATTGATGCTGATGCGTGTGACGCCGCCACTTTTCAGCGCTAAAAGCTTTTCCGTCGTAATTGTATCTGGACGGCCGGCTTCCACCGTATATTCTCTCACGGTGGAAAGATCAAACGCTTTATCAATCACTGCAATCAACTCGGAAAGCTGCCCGGCGGAAAGCGTCGTTGGGGTTCCTCCCCCGAAGTAGACCGTCTCCAGCCGCAGACCGAGCGCTCTGGCGATCTCCCCGGTTTGCTGCAGCTCTTTTTTGAGATACTCCACGTAATCAGGAAGAAGCTTTTTAGCCTTTTCTATAGATTGAGAAACAAACGAGCAATAAGCGCAGCGGGTCGGACAGAACGGGATGGAAACATACAGGCTGAACGACTCCGAGCGGGACGCGCGCACAATCGGCTCCTGCAATACCGCAGTCTGCCGACAGAGCTCGGTTTTTTCCGGTGAAACGAGCAGCCGGCCGGTAAAATAATCGTACGCGCCCTGCCCGCCAAGCTCCTCTGTAAGCCGGTGCATCAGTTTGACCGGGCGTACACCGGTCAGAATGCCCCATTTTGATTTGAATCCGCAGCGCTTCGTCAGCAGACGATACAACAGCACCGCCAGCTGACGCTCACATTCTTTTTCATAATCGGGGTGTGAACGCGAAAGAAGCATCTGTTCTTCGTTTTGTATGCCGCCAAGCAAAACCGACACAAAAAGCTGCGCCTTGGATTCCGTTTCCGTTCGGACCAGCATAATGCAATCGGAAACACCGGGCTGCAGCTCCGGTAAAAATTTTTCCTGCGGAAAAAAAATGCGGCAAACATTTTCCATTTCATAACGAAACGAATGGCCGCGACAGATTACGGTAATCAAATTTTGAACTCCTCTCCGCAATAGGGGTTGCTCAGGCGCTCTTGCGCAAGTCTAGTTTCCTCTCCGTGCCCGGGCAGTACACGGTAATCCCCGGGCAGCTGCGCCAGACGGCGAACGGAACGCATCAGCATCGCGCTGTCTCCGCCCCAAAAATCCGTTCTGCCAACGCTGCCGGCAAAAAGCGTATCGCCGGAAAACAATGCGTCGCCCGCCAGAAAACACATGCCGCCCATGGAATGCCCAGGCGTGTGAATCGCGCGAATGACAAGAGAACCGAGCTGCAGGTCGTCACCGTCGTGCAGAGGCAGAACACCGTCCAGTTCCGTTGAGGCCTGAAATATGGCAGAAAGATTCTTCCTTGCGTCGGAAAGCATCGCAAGCTCCTCTTCGGCGGCATAAACCGGCGCGCCAGTCATCGCACGGATTTCTTCCACCGCGCCGATATGGTCAAAATGCCCGTGCGTGAGCAAAATCATCGCAATCCGACCGTCTGCGGCACGCACAGCCTGCATCAAAGCCGGATCCGGAGAGCCGGGGTCGATGACCGCGATGCTTCCGGTCGCCTCGTCTGTGAGCAGATAAGTGTTTTCCTGCAGCTCTCCGGTTGGAATCCGCGTAATTTTCATATTAATAACCATTCCCTTCCGCCAAGGCAAAAAATCGCTTTCCGTTTGGGTGAGATTACAGCTGTTCAAACAACGAAACACAAATTTTTTGCCTGCAGTCAACGCCTTTTCGGTAAAGAAAGCTCCTCGGTGTCAAGCCAGATGGTGACCGGACCGTCGTTGCAGAGCGAAACCTTCATCTCCGCGCCAAAGACACCGTGCTCCACCCGTTTGATCCCCTCTTCCTGCAGCAGCTGGCAAAACCGCTCGTAAAGCGGCTCGGCCAATTGAGGAGGTGCTGCCGGAATAAAGTTGGGCCGGCGTCCGCGACGGCAGTCGGCATACAGAGTAAACTGTGAAACCACCAGCGCGCCGCCGTTCACTTCGGTCAGCGACAAATTCATTTTATCCTGCTCGTCGGTAAACACACGCAGTCCGGCAATTTTCGCCGCCAGCTGCCGTGCCTGCTCTTCGGTATCATTCTGCCCGATACCAAGTAAAACCAGAAATCCGTTTTCGACGGATCCGGTGCATTTTTCTTCCACTGAAACCTCGGCGTGAGTAACACGCTGGAGTAAAGCCCGCAAAACAAATCTTCCTTTCGTGTTTTCGGTTCGTCAGGATCTCTTGATACTGATGACGCCCTTGACAGCCTTCAGCTTTGCCATAATGGCATTAATATGGTCCATACCGGTAACCGTAGTGGTTGCGGAGATGACGGCGGTTCCGTCTTTCAACGCACGCGAATTCAATGCATGGATCATCAGGTGCATATTGGAAAGCTGAATCGTAATATCCGCCAGCAAGCCTTCACGGTCTGCCGCGTGGATTTCCAACACCGCCTTAAAGGTTTCCTGCACCTGATTTGCCCAATGAACACGCACCCAGCGTTCCGGTTCTTCGCACTCGGAAATATTGGCAGGAACATTTTTGCAGTCCCTCTTGTGAATTGACACGCCAAAGCCGCGCGTAATAAAACCGATGATCGGATCGCCGGGCAGCGGATTGCAGCAGCGGGAAAACTTAACCAGACAATCGCGCACGCCATCCACTACAACGCCGCTGGAAACCTTTTCGGTTCCGGGCTCCAATACCGGTACAATCGGCTCCTCTTTTGGTTTGGCAATCTTTGCGTACTCTTCACGCACACGCGGAATCATTCGCCAAAGCTGAACTCCTCCGTAACCAATTGCCGCATAAAGGTCGTCCACACTGTTGCAGTGCTGTTTTTTGGCAATTCCGAGCAGAAAGGCCTCCATCTCGTCGCCCGGCAAATCAATTCCGTTGCGGCGAAACTCTTTTTCCAGCTCCGCTCTGCCCTGCTCAATATTTTCTTCGCGTTTTTCTTTTTTAAACCATTGCCGGATTTTATTGCGCGCTTCGCTGGTTTTAACAATTTTAAGCCAGTCGCGGCTGGGTCCTCTGCCGACCTCTTTGGTGGTCAATATTTCAATGATTTCGCCGGTTTTTACTTTGTAATCAATCGGGACAATTTTACTGTCCACCTTTGCGCCGATCATCCGGTTACCGACTGCGCTGTGAATCGCATAGGCAAAATCGATTACCGTTGCCCCGGTTGGCAGGCTGACAACATCGCCGCGGGGAGTGAATACAAAAACCTCCTCCGGAGCAATATCGGATTTGATGGAGCGGATCAGTTCACTGGCGTCACCGGTTTCAGCCTGATTTTCCAGCAGCTGACGAACCCATGCCAGCCGTTCCTCAAGCTTATCTTCGCCGCCGGAAAGACCGAGTTTGTACTTCCAGTGTGCCGCGATACCATATTCCGCGGTATGATGCATGTCCCAGGTACGAATCTGCACTTCAAAGGGAATCCCCTCTTTGCTGAGGACGGTGGTATGCAGCGATTGATACATATTTGGTTTCGGTGTTGAGATATAATCTTTAAACCGGTTCGGAATCGGCCGGAACATGTCGTGAATAATGCCGAGCACATTGTAGCAGTCATTGACGGTATCCACAATCACGCGAACCGCATAAATATCGTATATTTCATCAAAAGATTTTCCCTGCACATACATTTTGCGGTAAATACCATTGATACTTTTGACGCGCCCTTCCAGATAAATATTTGGAATCATTGGCGAAACACGGTCGAAGATCCGCTGTTTGGTCAGGCGGATAAAATCGTCGCGTTCCGCTTTGCGCATATTCAGATTTTTGTCAATTTCTCCATAGGCGACGGGGTCAAGGATTTGAATGGAAAGATCCTCAAGTTCTTCCTTGACGGTTCTGATACCCAGCCGATGGGCAATCGGCGCAAATACCTCCATGCTTTCCAACGCGGTATCCCGCTGCTTCTGCGGCGGTTTGAAGCGGATGGTCCGCATATTATGCAGCCGGTCGGCAAGTTTAATGATAATAACGCGGATGTCGTCTGCCATGGCGATCAGCATTTTCCGGATATTTTCCGCCTGCTGTTCCTCACGCGAGGAGTATGGGATCCGCCCCAGTTTGGTCAGTCCGTCCACGAGCGACGCAATTTCCCTGCCGAAAAGCCTCTCAATCTGTTCCAGAGTAACATCGGTGTCCTCCACCACATCGTGCAGCAGTGCCGCCATCACCGATTCGGTATCCATGCCAAGCTCGGCAACTATTGTCGCCACAGCGAGCGGATGAATGATATACGGTTCGCCGGACTGACGGAACTGGCCGGAATGCTTTTCTTCCGCCAACTGGTAGGCAGCTTCGATACGTTCCGTATCAAAAGGACGGTTGCCTGCTTCGAGGGCTTTTTGCAGAACCGCACGCCATTCGGTGACCTCCCTCGCCTGTTCGTCCTTGCTCTGTTTTTGAATTTCGTCTGCCATGATGCAACATTCCTTTCTCGAGGAACTACCGCGCACGCAGCCTTTGCAGGATGGGCGCCTGTTCCAGCGGAACCTTTCCGTTTGTCGTGCAGAGAGACACTGTCAGCGTATCGGCATCCCGTTTCATCCGAAGCAACCCGGTCTGCCGCATTGCAATCAGCGCAATGGTAAGCTTATCATAACCGATTTTTTCATTTTGCAGCCGACTGCAAAGATATTCCATTGTCCGCGGTTTGTTCTGCTCACGCTGCAGTAATCGATAAACAGAGGCAAGCTGTGTGCGGTCCGGCAGCATGGCCGCTTTGTCTGCGGTTTCTCCCCGGGCAAAAGTTTCGTAGTTCTGCTTTTGCGCAAACAATGTCTCCGTGTCCTGTCCAGCGGGACGATAATCACGAATAAAAACCGAAAGCTGCTCTTCCCCGCGGTACTCCGAACGCTCCAAAGTCACAGCCAGGTCAAGAATATCTCCCGGAACAAACGGAAATTCCTGCAGTGTGGTGCGAAACAACATGGCGGAAACAGGACTTCCCTCACGCGAAAGCAGCAAACGGAGGTGTTTCCCGCCACCAACCGGTCGAATTTCTTTGAGTTCCAGTTCAAGCAGCGCAAACACCGGGGTGGGGTTTCCCGCTCCAAACGGTTCCAACTGTTCCAGTTCGGCCGCCAGCGAAGCCGAAAGTCCTTCCGGCTTCAGTTTGCAGTCAATATTGATTTGCGGCATTGGCATCCGGGGGCATTGCATTGCCGCGCAGCGATTTATTGCGCTGAAAAACTCTTCCAGCCTTTCCGTCTGCAGAGTCAACCCTGCCGCGAGCGTATGGCCGCCGAAACGGGAAAGCAGCGGTGCACAGTCTGTCAGCGCGCGAATGATGGAAAAACCCGCAATGCTGCGGCAAGATCCCTTTGCCTCTGCCCCGTCGACTGAAAGAACAACGCTTGGTTTTCCAAACTTTTCTGTAATGCGGGAGGCAACAATCCCCAGCACACCCGGGTGCCAGCTTTCTCCCCAGACGACGATCACCCGCTCAAGCTGGCGGCGCGGCTCACGGTGCAGCTGGTCCAGCGCCTGTTCCAGCACCAACTGCTCCTGCTTCTGCCGCTCGGCATTCTCCTGTTCCATTTCATCCGCCAACGAAGTGGCTTCCTCTTCATAATCGGAAAGCAGCAGCCTTACCGAACGGTCGGAAGAACCCATCCGTCCCACCGCATTGATACGGGGCACGATTGTAAAAGAGAGGTTGCCCGCCGAAACCGTGCTTTGCAGCCCCGTTTTTTCAAGGAGGGCACGAATCCCGGGCTTTTCGCTGTTGGCGATCTGATAAAGCCCTTCACGAACAATGCGGCGGTTTTCGCCCTGTAGCGGGACAATATCGCCAACCGTCCCGATCGCGGCAAAGTCCGCAAAGTTTTCAAACAATGCCTCCGGATCAAGTTCCTCGCCCTCCAGCGCCGCAACCAGTTTCAGCACAACGCCTACTCCACACAGTTCTTTAAACCGGCTGGCACAGCCTGCCTGGTGAGGATTGACCACTGCTGCAGCCTGCGGAAGCACCGCCGGAGGCGCGTGATGGTCGGTAACAACGACATCCACACCCAGCTCAGCGGCGTAAGCCACCTCGTCAGCCGCAGAAATACCGTTGTCCACCGTAATAATCAGCCGAGCGCCTTCCTCGGCAATCCGCTTGACGGCGCCGCGGTTCATACCGTAACCGTCTGCCTCACGATCCGGAATAAAATACCCCACATTGCCGCCGCGCTGTTCCAGATAAGAATACAGCAGTGACGTTGATGTAACACCGTCGGCGTCATAGTCGCCGTAAATGATAATTCTTTCAAAGGAATCCAGCGCACGCAGAATCCGGGCAACTGCCCTGTCCATATCCCGGAGCAGCAGCGGGTCGTCCCATTCGTCCGCCTGCAGGAAATGGCTGATCTTTTCCGGCGTATCATAACCACGCGTAATCAGCAGCAGCGTCAGAAAAGGCGAAAAGCCATTCTGTTCGGCCAGTTCCGCTGCTTTTTTCTTATCCGGTTTTGCAATCAGCCACTGTTTCATCCGCTGCTTTCTTCCTTCTTTTTCTTTATTCTTATTATTTTAGCATTTCAACCGCATAAATTCAACAAAAACCGTATGAGAATAAAAAACAAGGATAAAATCATTATAAAAAATGCAGAAGGAACGCGTGGTGCGTATCCTTCTGCTTCAGCGGCCTCCGCATATTTTTTCTTTTTGGCTTTAGAACAGCAGCGCGTCATACAGTTCCGACCGACGCTGCCAAAGCCTGCAAAACACATTTTCCGCCGCGCGCATACCTTTTCTCTCAAAGAAGACTTGAAAGGACTCCCCCGCACCACTGTGCGAATGCTGCGAATTCAGCAGAAACACAACAGTTTTTTCCGCCCCTGCCGCGCTCAGCGGCCATACGCGGGCAGCCGGTTCATTTTTGGCCATACGCGAAGCACGCATAACACACAGCAGCAGTTCACAGTCATTGCTGCAAACTTTTTTGCCGCCGGCAAGAAAAACATCGGTGCCGGGCGCGCAGAGCAGCAACGGCCCGCCCGAAAAGAAAAAAAGCAGCGCCCCGGGTTTCAGAGGCTCTGACGTGGTATGATTGCGCAGCCAGCGCACGAATCGTAACAATTCCAATTGCGCAGCTGCGCCGCCGCGTTCCATCCTTTTCTGCCTGCGTGGTGAAATTTTATATTTTCGGCACAAAAGCTTGCACAAAAGCGGCAAGGCCGTGTCATCTACCGCCAGCAACGGCAAATGGGAAAGGTGCAGAGCGCACATTGCCTGCCAAACACCTGCCGCACCTATGCCATCGCCGATTAACGCAATTCCCGCCTTCATGAAAATCCCTTCTCTCTGAATGCCGGAACGAACAAACCCGGCAATAACAGAATATGAGGCGGCAGAACACCCGGTGCATCAAAAAAGGCACCTCCCACCGGAGATGCCTGAAAGTTTGATTGATTTGTCACGAAGATGAAGCGCTGCTCGTTATCTGTACAAAAACAGTTGGAGAGCCATAAACCCAGCAGCGGTCTCCGCCATCGATCTGCACAGTAACCGGAATCTCATGTTTCCCAATGGATTGCTGTTCCGCGTCCAGCTGAATGGCAACGCTGATGTCGTCTGCCGTAATCCCCTCGATCTGCTCCGCAGGGCCAGTGATGGTCAGATGAATCGTTTTGGTCAGAACACGAACCCCGGCGTTGGTATGGGAGGAGTCCGCAAGCGTAATATTCGTCACATCGAATTCACGGGTACGCATGCCTGACAGATTCACGGTGGCCTTGACCTCGGTGACATCATCCTCCAGCGAGCAGCCGCTTGGAAGTGCCGAGCTGAGATCAAAGGTAAATTCCGTATGATCAATATTGACCTTTGAAAAATCGATGATTCCCACGTTCAGTGAATTGAGAGTTGAAAAGACATCGCTTGCGCCGGAAACCTGAACAAAGGACGGCGAAAGCTTGATCGAAATATTTTCCGCGCCCTGCGGCGCATTGGCCAGCGTTACTTCAACCGGAAGCGTTTTCAGCTGCATTGCAACAATGGTCACTTCCGCTTCGGTGAATTCGAGCTCCAGAGCCGGGTTATTAATGACCTGATCGTTTGCATCGTACAAAACGACCTTAGCCTGATAGTTTCCCGTTTCCCTGACCACAGCCGGAATTTCGTCGGTGATTGCCACAACCTTTGCAATTTCGTCCAGATCTGTCGTCGGGCCGGTGATCTTGATGGTATCCTTTACACTGGAAAGGCGCGGTTGCAGCAGTGTGTAGCCTTCCTCCGCCTGATAGGTGTTTGTTTTGATCCCCAGCGAATACTCCTTGGAAATCGTGCGATCCAACCGGACGCTGATATAGCCCGGGTCGACTGAAGAAATCGTAAAATTGGTCAGTTTGCCAATCGCCTGTGCCTTCACCTCTCCCCGGTACGTTCCAGTTCCGGTTACATCGGAAAGCCTGACGCTCGCCGAAAGATCATCCTTTGTGATCTGACCGACAATATATTTTTTGCCTGTAATTGTAACATTAACGGTAGTCTGCGATGTTGAAGTATTGATAACTTGTAACCCAAGATCACCCGAAATACTGGATGGAAGTGAATAATCCACCGGCACATCTGCAATAATTCGGGTAATTTCCTCACTGGAAGCCGACGAAGAAACCACAACCCAACAAACAAACGCACAAAAAACTGAAAGAATCATGACAAAATAATTATTATTAAACAGGCGGCTGAACCGAAATTTCCTTCTGGCAGGCGCCTGCGGCGCCTTTTCTTCTTCGGCAGCTTCCTGTTCAAAGTCCATATTCTCAATGTCCGTCGCATCCGCCGTTTCCTGTGACGAAATTGGCGGAGAATTCTTTTTCTTTTTCATCGCATAAACCTTACCTTTCCACTGACGGAGTGAACGGATGCCGGCGTTCCAAAACAAACGGCATCAATTCTTGTGCTCTTTCTTTTTGGAAGGCTTGGAAAACAGGCGTTTTTCGCCGCTTTTTCCACCCGAATGCTCGTTAATCAGCAGATTTTCCAATGCCGAGATTAACGTTTCCTTTGTATAATTGCGGGTCAGACGGCCTCCGCGGGCAATGGAAATGTTTCCGGTTTCTTCCGATACGACTACCACAATCGCATCGGATACCTCGCTCATCCCGATTGCAGCACGGTGGCGGGTACCTAACTCGCTGCTGATTTCAGTATTCTGCGTCAGCGGCAAAATGCAGCCTGCCGCATAAAGCCGGTTGCCGCGGATTACGGCGGCACCGTCGTGCAGCGGCGCTTTGTTGAAGAATACATTGCCGATCAGCTCAGCGGAAGGTTCCGCGTTAACAATGGTTCCGCTGCGCACGATTTCGCCGAGACTGGTTCCGCGTTCAAAAACAATCAGCGCACCCATGCGAAGATTGCGCAGCTGCTGACAAGCGTTTGCCACCGCACGGATGGTCAGCGTAATGGAAACCGTTTCATTTTCCGTTCCTGAGCTGATTCCGAGAATTTTCAGGTTGCTCAGCTTACTGCGGCCAATCTGCTCCAATGCATGGCGAATTTCATTCTGAAACAACACAATAACGGAAAAAATTCCAACCTGCAAAACCAGACTGTCAAAGAGAATCTGCATCATTTCAAGCTTTGTCAGACGGACAATCCCGTATAAAATCACAACAATCAGAATTCCCTTAACCAACTGAGCAGCCCGGGTATCGCGAATCAGCTGAATCGCCTTATAAATAATAAAAGAAATCAAAGCAATGTCGAGCACGTCGTTCCACTGCAGCGTGCTCAACACCGCGATAAACTGCATCCACAAATCCTGGAGAGTTTCCATAGTTCCCGCCATGCCTTTCCGGCAGCATACGCCTCTTTTTGTTTGCCCTGCACGGCAACATCCGATTCTTTACTTTTATCATTTTACCATAACTCAAAGGAAATTCAAGCCTATCTGTGATTTTTAAGCAAAGTAAGCTGTCTGGCAAATGAATCCAGCTGCTCAGGGCGCGTAAAGACGGACGGCACGCACCGCACCGCGCCGGTTTCCAGTGTTTGCGCCCACTGGTGAGCAAGTGGAGCACAATGAAGTCCTGCGCGCACCGCAAAGCCCGCCCGATTCAGCTGTGCTGCGGTTTCCTCGCTGGTCATTCCGACATGATTAAACGACAGCACCGGCACATAATGCTCGTCATCGGGTTCTGCGGTATACAAAATAATATTCGGGGCCTCCTCCAACCGATGGTAAAGCCGGCGAATCAAATCCATTTCATACTTCAGAATTTTGGCTTCTCCCTTCTGCCGGACAAACCGGATGCCCTCTCCCAGCGCGATAACGCCGGGCGTGTTTCCGGTTCCGCTTTCAAATCGATCCGGCAGCAGCATCGGCTGTTCCGGGGAGGCGGACGCGCTTCCGGTTCCGCCCTCCAGCAGCGTATTTAGCTGCAGCTCCGCGCCGGGCGAAAAAATCAGCATGCCGGTTCCCATCGGACCGTAAAGCCCCTTGTGCCCCGCGCAGCACAGATAATCCGCTTGCAGGCTGCGAAGGTCAATCGGCACAATGCCTGCGCTTTGCGCTGCATCCAGCAAAAAAGCCGCACCGCGTTCATGCGCCAGCTGAGCCAGCCGTTCGGCCGGCAGCCGGATTCCCCAAACGTTGGAAGCATGAATACAGGCAATCAGCCGGGTATTTGGCTTCATACAACTCGCGAAGGACGCTACCGTGCGGTCGTCGTCTCCCGGAAATACACGGGCGACCGTATAGGATATTCCCAGCTTTGCAAGACTCCAGAGCGGCCTGAAAACTGCGTTATGCTCCAGACAGGAAACAACCGCATGATCTCCGGGACGAAGCAACCCCTTGAGCACAAAATTGACAGCTTCGGTGCAATTCAGCGTAAACACTACATTTTCCGGGCCGGGTGCGTGAAACAGCTCTGCAGCAGATTCCCGGACGTGAAAAACCGATTCGGCCGTCTGCATTGCCATGTTGTGGCCTGCACGCCCCGGATTCGCGCCAAAACGCGTCATAGCTTCACTGAGAGCCGCGCGCACCTGTGGTGGTTTGGGATAAGTGGTTGCGCCGTTATCGAGATAAATCATAGCAATACCATTCCTTCCGTTTACCGTGTTTACTCCACCTCGGAAACGGTTCTGCCAAGCACCCGGATTCCTTCGCTGCGCAGAATTTCTTCCGCAAGATCTGTATTTCGGCTGACATAAACACAATATCCACAGCCCGTTCCCTCCTCTTTTTGAGGCAGGCGGGCAATATATGCCTGAAAGCCGCGTTTTTGCAGCAATTCTTTTCCCTTCATT
Organism: Acutalibacteraceae bacterium; assembly: GCA_050947015.1. Taxonomy (GTDB): domain Bacteria; phylum Bacillota; class Clostridia; order Oscillospirales; family Acutalibacteraceae; genus CAKXIK01. The sequence continues at coordinate 13,389 of JBMNVT010000016.1, read as the reverse complement.
GCATATGTGATCGAACTGACAATAATCAGATCCCTTTTCAAAGCTTTTCAACTCCTTTCTGCCGAATGAGATTTCTCCCGATTTCGCAGCTCAAGCGCTGTTTCCTCGTCTTATCTTATGCGGCAGAAGTGTGTTCTGTCCGGGAAAAGTGCAGAGCAATTTTATTTTGTCAGCCCAATGTTCCGGCCAAAAAACACGCGCGGAATATAGCACAAAAAAACTGCTGCATCTCTGCAGCAGCTTCAAATAACAAAATTACGGTTCTGAGGAAATCAGACAAACCGCGTGAGCGGCAATGCCTTTCTTTTGTCCTGTAAAGCCGAGGCCTTCCTCGGTGGTCGCCTTGACACTGACGCAATCCATCGGGATTCCGCACGCCTGCGCCAGCTTCCGCCGCATAGCGTCAATATACGGGCGCAGCTTTGGCGCCTGAGCCAAAACAGTCGCGTCAAAATTAACAATCCGGTAGCCTGCGTCCGTTAATATGGCGGCTACCTGCTCCAATAGCTGGATGCTGTCCGCACCGGAAAACCGTTCGTCAGAATCGGGAAACAAGGCACCGATATCACCCATTGCGGCGGCGCCAAGCAGCGAATCCATCACGGCGTGGGTTAAAACATCGGCGTCTGAATGGCCGAGAAGCCCCGTTTCATGGGGAATCCAAATCCCACCGAGAACCAGTTCTCTCCCTGGCACCAGCCGGTGAACATCATATCCATGACCAATGCGCATCATTGCCGCGTTTCCTCCTCTTCTCCCCTCTGAAATCGGTCCTCGTTTTTTTGCCGTCGGGAACCAATCTGTGCGCGCCGCTGCCTTAACTCCGCAAAAAAGCTGCGCAGCAACCCGGCGCATTCTTCTTCCAGAATCCCCCCGGTGCATTTCGGCCTGTGATTATACGGCAGCGAAAACAGATCAACCACCGAACCGCAAGAGCCTGCCTTTGGGTCATAGGCGCCAAACCAGACCCGCGGGATCCTCGAGTTGATAATTGCTCCGGCACACATTGGGCATGGTTCAAGCGTCACGTAAAGCTCGCACTGCCAAAGCCGCCACCCGCCGAGTGCGCGGCATGCTTCATCAATTGCTTCTATTTCTGCGTGGCGGAGCGCATTTTTATCCTGTTCCCGGCGGTTTCGACCGGTTCCGACAATTTTACCTCCGCAAACCACCACAGCCCCCACAGGAGTTTCTCCCTTCGCTGCGGCTTCCCTTGCAAGAGCAATCGCCGCTCGCATAAAACGCTCTTCCATTATGAAATCATTCCCGCTGTCGCCATTTGAACAACCATGCTGATGCAGATCACGATCAATGCGAGAATCATGCCGGGGTTGCCGATATAAACTGCAAATTTTTCTTTATCGCTCAGACGATGCGCCGCATCGGGATTGGTACGGAAAAAGTTTTTGTCCTTGTGCAGCAAAACCGCCAGACAGAGTAGCCCGCCGACAGTTGCCACAAGAAACAGAGCATAAAGCAGCACCGTGGATGTTTGTTGATACACAAACTCCGCAGAATGATCCTGAATCAGTTCCTGAAAATAGGAAAGAGCGTTATTCAGGAAATGCAGAAGGACCGACGGCCAAATGGAGCCTGTTCGCACGGCAATATAGCCAAAAAACAGACCGCCCGCAAACGCAAACGGAATCTGAATGACAGTGCCGTGCATCACGCCGAATGCAAACGCCGAGCCAATCACCGCAAAGGCTTCCCCATAGGGGCGCAGCAACTGCAGCGTTACGCCGCGAAACGCAAATTCCTCGGCAAAAGCCGGAAGAACCGCAAGAATCACAAAATAGCAGATCTGAGAAACGAGCGAACCGTCTTTCGGCAGAGAACTCATATCTGTAGGAATCCCGATGCTCTGCATCACCGCGGAATACTGCGTTGCCAGGTAATTGGCAGCCATACACATCGCCAAACCACCCGCGCCAGCCAGCACCAGCAGCCCCGGACGCGCTGTTTTCCGAAACGGCATCACCTGACCAAAACGCAGATGAAAACACGGCATCAGCACCAGAAACGGCACAGTAACCATCAGCAGATACAAAAGCGCATAATAAATGTAATAAGTCAGCGGCTGCATTCCGCTGTACCCATTGTCGATTGCATAAGGGTCGATCAGTCCGGCGGCATGCAATATTGTTGCAGCAACGGTGGTAAAGAGATACGGCAGAACCTGCATACCGACAATCGCCAGCCCGATACCAAGTCCCCTGCGGGCGAGTGCGCGTTTTTCCTGCTGCTTTTCAAAATATTCCGGATCGCCGTAATAAAATCCGGGGGGCGGCGCAGCTCCATTGAAAGGCGGATACATTGCAAAACTTCCTTTCGTCCCGCAATCGGGTTATTCTTTGGAACGATACTCCTGCTCGCAATAGGCACAGCGGTAAGTGTTGGCAGAACGGTCGGTCAACACAAAAATCTGGTCAATTCCCGGTTCCACCGAGGTAATGCAGCGCGGATTTTTACAGCGGACAATATTGACCAGCTTGTCCGGCGGATCCATTCGGAATTTGCGCACAAGCTTTCCCTCATGAATTACGCTGACGGTCACGTTCGGATCAATGAAACCAAGAACATCAAAATTGATGTTTTCCGCGGATTCAATTTTGATGATGTCCTTCTTTCCCATTTTGCTGCTGCGGGCGTTCTTGATAATGGCAACGCTGCCGCCATATTCATCCAGACGAAGGTAATGATAGATTTCCATCCCCTTGCCTGCGGTAATATGGTCGATCACGATACCGTCCATCAGGCTATCCACATTTAACATTACTTCATACCTCCCTGTTCATGCCACTCAGTCCGCATGAATGTTCAAAAGTTTCAGAATCAGCGCCATACGGATATAAACTCCGTACTGCACCTGACGGAAGTATGCCGCCCGCGGGTCGGAATCCACTTCGGTGGATATCTCATTCACACGGGGAAGCGGATGAAGAATGTATGTATCCGGCCGGGCATACTGCAGCTTGTGCTTGTCCAGAATATAAGTATCTTTTAGGCGGATATAATCTTCTTCATTAAAAAAGCGTTCCCGCTGCACCCGGGTCATATACAGAATGTCCAGCTCCGGCAGCACGGGTTCCATGCGGCGCACTTCCTCAAACGGAATCTGCTTAGCGCGCAGCACTTCTTCGCGGATATAACTCGGGATCCGCAGCTCCTCCGGCGAAATCAGCACAAAACGAATTCCCTGATAGCGCGACAACGCCTTGATCTGCGAATGGGCGGTGCGGCCGAATTTCAGATCGCCGCAGAGACCAATAGTGAGGTTGCTGAGTCTTCCCTTCAGCATTCGAATTGTGAGCAGATCGGTCAGCGTCTGTGTTGGATGCTGGTGGCCGCCGTCGCCGGCGTTGATCACCGGAATCCCGGAAAACTGCGCAGCAACCTGCGGAGCGCCTTCCTTTGGGTGGCGTATGGCACAGATATCGGCAAAGGAAGAGACTACGCGGATGGTGTCGGCAATACTTTCTCCTTTTGCGGCGCTGCTGGAATCCGCCGAAGCAAACCCCAACACCTTGCCGCCAAGATTCATCATTGCCGCTTCAAAGCTAAGACGTGTTCTGGTGCTCGGCTCATAAAAAAGCGTCGCAAGTCTTTTCCCCTCGCAAAGGTGAGCGTATTTCTCCGGATTTTTTTCAATGTCCTGTGCAACCGCGATCAGTCCGTCAATTTCTTCGACCGACAAATCCAGCGGATCGATCAAATGCTTCATGCCATCTGCCCCTTTCGCAGAAAAAATATTGGTAAGTCTTATTTTTAATCTCAAAAGTTCTTTCTACTCAAAACTCTTTTTCATCTTTGCCGCAGTAAAAAAGAATCTTGGAAAGCGGAAAATAATTTTTCCGTTTTTCTGCAGAGGATATGCCTGCTGCACCTGCGCAAAAATCTCCTGTTCAAACTCCCGCTGTTCCGATGTCGTTTTCAGCGCATCCAGATACGGCCGCAGCCCGGTGGCACGGTACCACTCCAGAATGGCCTCGTGCGACGGCATAACATGGTAATCAGTAGTTGACCAAAGTGAAAACTTGTCGGTCAACCCAGAAAGCAGGTCGAAATATTCCCCGGGCGTCAGATTGTAAAAAATACCCAGAACACCTCCCGGCCGAAGAATTTCCATCACCGACGGAATTAAACGCCTGTGCTTCGGTACCCACTGAATACACGCGTTGGAACGGGGATTCCAATAGCACCCTGTTCAGCAGATCGACGGCGGGTTGTGTTCGTTCAGCGCGAAATTTTAAATATTGCTCCGAATTCCATTCTGACACTATCTTCACCACTCTATTCCTGCCGACTTTTTATAGTATAGCATACTTTGGGGAAATTGAATACTGAGTTTTTGAAAAATTCCCCGGTAAACCGTTTGCATGATTTGATTCCCGTCGAGCAAACTAATGAAAGGCTGAACGGAAAGGAACGATTGCATGGCGAAGGATCTGCACGAGCTGCTGATGGAAAACGACGATATTCGCGGCTATTTTATTTCTCTGCCGGTTCGGGTTCAATTGACGGCTCACCGTGAAAATGACCTTCTGAACACCGGAGAAAAGCTGCGTCGGTATATTGACCTGATGACAAAAAGAAACCCGGACGGACGATAAACGTCTGTTCGGGTTTCTTTCGGATTACAATCAAATGTTAAAAAGAATTAATGAGTCAGGAAGAGCATAGCAAGGAACAACAGGGTAATCACCCAGGTACCGACTTTTACTTCCTTGACTTTTCCTGTAAACAGCTTGATTACAACATAGGAAATCAGGCCGAAAGCAATACCATAGGAGATGTTATAGGAGAACGGCATCATAGCCATGGTGAGGAACGCCGGAACAGCAATGTCGATGGAATGCCAGTCAATTTCCTTCACGCAGGCCATCATCAGCACGCCGACATAAATCAGCGCAGCGGCAGTTGCGCAGCCCGGGATCAGCTGAGCGATCGGGCTGAGGAACATGGCGATAAAGAACAGTACGGCGGTAACCATGGAAGAAAGCCCGGTACGTCCTCCTTCTGCCACACCGGCAGAAGACTCAACATAGGTGGTAACTGTGGAGGTTCCGCAGATTGCGCCGGTAGTGGTTGCAATCGCGTCCGCCAGCATTGCGCGGTCCATGTTCGGCACTTCGCCTTCCTTGGTGAGCATATTGCCGCGCGCGCAGGCGCCATACAGGGTGCCGAGCGTATCAAACATATCGACCATGCAGAATGCAAGAGCAGTGGTCAGAATCGTCAGAACCAGATTTGCTGTACCGTTTGCCTCCACAAATGCAGAGAAGTTAAAACCTTCGGTAAAAACCTTGGCAAACGCCTGAGTTCCAAATTCTTTAAATGCATCAAACGGGCTGCTCATCGTAATCCCCAGATTAGCAAAGAAATCCGGAACCGTAATAAGCCCAAGCAGATAATAAAGCACTGCGCCGCCGAGGATGCCCCACAGCACCGCGCCGCGAACATTCTTTTTGGACATGATTGCGATGGCGAGCACGGCAACGATCGTGACAAGCATCGGCATAATGGTCGCCCAGTTGCCGGTCAGCAGGTTAAAGGAACCCAACGTAACGCCGGTGCTGCTGCTCGGGATAACCAGCTTGGCATTCTGCAGGCCGAGGAATGCAATGAACAGACCGATACCGGCCGGGATCGCAATGCGAACCGCCTGCGGGATCGCGCTGAAGATCTTTTTGCGCAGACCGGTCACCGTCAGCAGAATGAAGACGATGCCGTCGATCAGCACAAGAACCAGCGCGTTTGCATAGGTCAGGCCAAAACCGACACAGACCGTGTAAACAAAAAACGCGTTAAGCCCCATACCGCTGGCCTGAGCAAGCGGCAGATTGGCGAGCAGGCCGATCAGCACGGTACCAATCACAGCAGAGATTGCCGTTGCGATGTAGATCGCTCCATAGGAGACACCCAAAACATTCGTTCCGTCTCCAAAGGGGTTGGCAAACATGTTTGCATTGACCATCAGGATGTACACCATGGCAAAGAACGTGGTCAGACCGGCCATGATTTCAGTACGAACCGTGGTGCCATTTTCCTTGAGCTTGAAAAACTTTTCCATTTTGAAAAAATTCCCTCCTCATTTTTTTCCTTTTCTTATTTTTAAGCGCCTGCAAAGACACCAATAAAAAAAGCCCTTTCGGCGTTTCGGCGCAAAAAGGGACAACAAAAAAGCTTCGATAGCAAAACAATTTACGGTTGTTTTGTAGAAACTTAGCGGCCCGTATCGCGCTGAATATATCGACTGAAGAGACTGAAATATTGAATTTTATGAAACGAACAATGAATGCCTTATGAATAATCTTTGAATGAAACAAATTAATATTATCAATAAACACGGCAAATGTCAACAGAAAGAATCAAAAAAATCGGCACATATTGATTTTGACCGCTTTCTTTTTTTAATCTTCTGTTTTATAATAAATGAAAAAAGCAAGAACAAAAAAGAATGGGGGCAGTTTCTAATGGAGCGTTACGCATGGAAAGCCGCTGTGCGGAACGGGATGATTGACGAATACCGCCGCAGGCACGCGGAAATTTGGCCGGAAATGGTACAGGTTCTGAAAGAAGCCGGAATCGGCAATTACACCATCTGGAACAGCGGAAACGAACTGTTTGGCTATTATGAATGCGAAAAAGGCATGGAATATGCCGCAAAGGTGCAGGCGGAAAGCCCGGTTGTTGCACGCTGGAACGACTACATGCAGGACGTTCTGTTAATGGAGATGGATCCCGAAACAGGCGCTCAGCCGCTGCTGCGCCAGGTGTTTCTACTGGAGTAATCACTTTGGTATACCATACCACCGATACAGCATCAATTGCAACATCCCGCCACTCAGCGGGATGTTTTTTCATTCCGAAAACGCCGGGAATCCTTTTTCAGAATCCTTCCGCTGCAACCCCTGTGCCCGTCCTCCGCAGGCGTTATACTCAGCGCAGTTGACGGCAAAGGCGGGCGTAGGCGCCATTTTGTTTGAGCAATTCTTCGTGCGTCCCGCTTTCCGCAATTTTTCCGTCGGCCATCACGACGATCCGGTCAGCCCGACGAATGGTCGAAAGGCGGTGTGCAATTGCAAAAATTGTCTGTTTTCCGGAAAGCGATTCGATCGCCTGCTGAATCTGCAGCTCGGTTTCGTTATCCACCGCGCTGGTGGCTTCGTCCAAAATCAGTACCGGAGCACGCCGTAAAACAGCTCGCGCAATGGCAATCCGCTGCTTCTGCCCGCCCGAAAGGCGCACGCCCCTTTCTCCGATCGCCGTCTGGTATCCGTCCGGCATCTTCCGGATAAATTCATCCGCGTGCGCAGTTCTTGCCGCTTCGTAAACCTGCTCTTCCATTGGAGAATCGCCGCCGTAGGCAATGTTGTCGTAAACCGTTCCGTTAAAAAGAAAAACATCCTGCAACACGATGGCAAGGTTTTTGCGCAGGCTGCCCAGCGTCACATGACGGATATGCTGCCCGTCATATAAAATACGACCGGAGGTCGGGTCGTAAAAGCGTTCGAGCAGCGAAACCACCGTCGTCTTACCCGCCCCCGTTGCCCCCACAAAAGCAATCATTTCTCCTGGGCGAACGGTAAAGGAAAGATCGTCCAGAACGGTTTCCCCGTTGCGATAACTGAACGATACATGGTCAAATTCAATCTGTCCACGGCATGCTTTCAGTTCCTGCGCACCGTCGTCTTCCCGGACATCCGGCTGCGCGTCCAGAATCTCAAACACACGCTCGGCACCGGCCAACGAGGTTTGAATATCCTCCGCGCAGCGCGCCAGAGTCGTCAGCGGCGTGTAAAACAGAGATAAAGACAGAAAAAAGCCAACCAGCTCGGCCGGCGTCAGCGAGACGCCCGAAAAAACGACACCTACCGCAATCAACCCGCCCAGCCCCATCACTAGAACGGTTCCCAGTCCGATGAGAAACTCCACCAGCGGATTATAAATCGCATTTGCAAAATTGGCACGGATGTTTACCTCACTGTAATGGCGGCAGAAGTCTTTCATCCGTGTATGCTCCTGTTTTTCGCGAGCAAAGGCCTGCACCTCTTTCATGCCGGAAACCACGTCCTGGAGGTCGCCGTTCAATTCTCCGAGCACCTTTTGGTTGATGCGGAACAGCGGCGCGACTTTTTTAGAATAAAGACTGCTCACCGCAATAACCATCGGCAGCGAAAGCAGCGTAAAAAACGCCAGCAGCGGGTTTAACAAAGCAAGAGAGAGCGTTTGCAGCTTGTCGTAAACCCTGAGCGTTGTTTCGCCAACAAAGTTCCAGGCCGTGACGTGTGCCAGCCACATGGCAAAAAAACGGCACACCGCACGGAGCAGATAGGCCAGCAGCAGAATTCCCGCAAACGTAAGAATATAGCGCGCAGTTGCACTGCCGTCGGAAAGACTGCCGGTCAGCCGCTGAACGAGAAACGGCGTCGTTAGATTGAGCGCGGCCGCACCAAGCAGCGCCAGAACGGTTGCCGCAAGCGTCCAGTAATATTTTCGTGCCATTTTTAGCAGCCGAATGATTGTTTTCATGATTGAATCCTTTCTCGTGAACAAACGTGCGGAATGCAAACGTGCCTGACGCCGCATTCAGTAGATGGCCTAACCTCCTGCCGAAATATCGCCTCCAACATCACCGCATCGAATGATGCCGCCCGCTTCCGCATTGCCGCCAATATCGCCGCAGCTGATACTGCCGCCTACCTGCACATCACCTTCGATATCGCCGCAATTCACGCAGGCCGCCGCAGAAACGTCACCCTGAACGTCCCCACAGTTGACTGTACCGCTTACAAAAGCGCCCACTTGACCGCCGACATCTCCCCCTGTGAGTTGACGCCCGGCGATTGCGTCCCCTTGGATATCGCCGCAGTTGATATCCTGCTGTGCCGTCACGTTCCCGCAAACATCCCCGCAGGAAACCGAAAGCTGAGAACTGACCGAACACGCCTCGCCATTCAGTTCAAAAACAATTTTCTTTACCGTTTCCGGCGCTTGAGCCTGCAGCTCCGTTCCGCAAAAAACAGCGATGTGCAGCATACCGTCATCTCCCCAGGGCAGCGTCCCTGCTTTGTCATCCGATTTTAAATCCGGCTCAGCGTCTCCGAGAGAATGCTCTCCGTCACCGTGGCATTGCCGTTCTTCTTCGGTTCTTCCAAACAGGGAATCAATTGAAACGCCGAACACATCGGCAATCGGCGGCAAAAGAGCAATATCAGGGCAGGACAACGCGTTTTCCCATTTGCTCACCGCCTGAAAGGTTACGCCGAGCTTTTCGGCCAGCGCGTCCTGCGTAAGTCCCGTTTCCCGGCGCAGAGTGCTGATTCGGCTGCTCAAAATCCTGCTGTAGTCGACTGTTTGGATGTCCATAAAATCACTGATCCTTTCTTTTGCAGAATCGCACCGAAAACTCGTCAGGGAACCGGTGCAATTCGTTCTGTATGTTGGACGGGCACCGCGGCAGCCCGCTGCCTTCATCATAACGAATTCCACTGAAAAAGGAAATAGAGCATTGGTTGAACAGCCAAAAAGCAGAAATTCAACCATAGGTTGAGGTGTAATTTCAAGAAAACCCGCGCAGAAACAGAAAATCGTTCCCATGCGGGTTTTAAAACAGACAGGAGATTATTTCAGAATTTCGCCGTAAACGGTGCCGGAAATGCCCGCTGCGTTGGATTCGTCAGTATCAATGTGCATTGCAGCGGAAAACTTCTCGCTGACGCGAACCACAACATCACCGAAAATCAGGCTGCGTCCGTTGGTATCCACTTTAACGGAAACGACCTGCTTGTCCTGCACACCGGCCTCGGCTGCTTCCGCCGGTGTAAAATGAATGTGGCGCTTTGCGGCAATAACGCCTTCCTTCAATTCAACCTCTCCTTTGGGGCCGACGAGCTTGCAGCCGGGAGTTCCCGCAATATCTCCGGATTCACGAACCGGCGCGGTGATACCAAGCTTGCGGGCATCGGTCAGCGCGATTTCGACCTGGGAAGCCGGGCGAACCGGGCCAAGAATAGAGACACCTTTCATTTCCCCTTTGGGACCGACAATATCGACACGCTCCATTGAAGCGAACTGGCCGGGCTGGGAAAGATCCTTTTTCTTCGTCAGCGCTGCATCGGCGCCAAAAAGCGTGGCCAGATCGGCAGCTGTGACATGAACATGACGGGCGGAAGTTTCAACAAGAACCTTGCTCACAACAATCATCTCCAAAAATATGTTTTTACCATGATACCGCGAACTCTTGCTTTTTTCAACCTTGTTTCGTATTTTTCAGCGTTTTACCGGAAATTTTCCACTACGAAGCGTTGCGTCCCATTGTGTTTTCTGATATCATAAAAAATAATCAGGATTGTTTTCGATCCGAAGGAACGGGAGGTATTTACAGTGGCACTCGGATGGGAAGAAATGCAAAAAATCCAGCTGCAGCTGCGGGAAAAATATCGCGAGCAATGGGGCTGCCTTTCGCCGGAAAAAGGACGCAGCCAGCTGCTCTGGATGATGATTGAGGCCGGAGAAGCCGCCGATGTTATCAAAAAACAGGGGGACAGCGCCATTATGAACGACCCTGTGGTACGCGCGCACTTTATTGAAGAACTTTGCGACGTCATTATGTTTTTCAACGAGGTTATGCTCTGTTATTCCGTCTCTCCGCAGGAGCTGGAAACGGCTTACCGGGACAAGCATCAAAAAAATATGAACCGCTGGTAATAAGAGCAAGCGAAAGAAAAGGAAACTGATTATGCGATACGAAAACTGGAACGAGCTGGAGCGGCAATGCTGTTCCTGCGAAAAATGTGAGTTATGCAAAACACGCCATAATGTGGTGTTTGGCGTTGGAAACAAAAACGCCGAGGTTCTTTTTATCGGCGAAGGTCCCGGCGAAAACGAGGACCTGCAGGGTGAGCCGTTTGTCGGCCGTGCGGGCAAGCTGCTGGACAAAATGCTAACCGCTGTGGATCTTGACCGGCACAGAAACATTTATATTGCCAACACGGTAAAATGCCGCCCGCCGCAGAACCGCGACCCGAGGCCGGAAGAGCAGGAGCTTTGCGCAGAATGGCTGCAGGATCAGATCGCACTGATCCGACCAAAAATTATCGTTTGTCTTGGGCGTATTTCGGCAGCTCGGTATATTAAGCCGGACATAAAAATCACCAGAGAACACGGCATTTTTTTTGAACGCGATGGTGTACTCTGGATGGCAACGCTGCACCCTGCCGCCCTGCTGCGCAACCCGAATCAGAAACCGGACGCCTTTGAGGACTATTTGAAGCTGCGGGACAAGATTCACGAAATTTGCAGCCATACTTATACAGATGGCAAGTAGGCCCCGGTTGGCTCCCAGTTTCCATATAAAAGGACAGGAGACACTGCTGCAGACGCGGCACATCTCCTGTCCTTTTTTACGATTCCATTTACAAAACGGCGCCAGATCGGCAGTCCTTGTCAGCGCAGACGGTTTCTGTCCCGGATACGGAAAATCAATGTATCTGCGGGAATCAGCAGCTCGGTTTCCGGATTCTGAAACAGTGCAAGCTCCCCGACGGTTATTGCACTTCCGGTCGAAAAATCTGCAAGATCCACAGTAATAGTGTCAATCATATCCTTTGGAAGTGATGCATAAGGAATTTCAGAAAGCATCTGCTCCAAAATTCCGGAAACCTTTTCCTTATTCAAAAGCCACACCGGCACTTTGCTGTTTATCCGACGGCTTTCATTCATCAGCTAAAAATTAACATGTATAATTTCCCCGCTCGTTACACCATGTTCAAGGCTTTTGATCTGGGCGGAACATACCTTGCCCTTCCACTCAATTTCCACTCTGCTGCCCGCGTGCTGAGAGCGTTTCATCTGGCGAACCGTTTCCAGCGGGGGCTGCCCTGAGACAGATTCCTTCAGCCCCGCTCCGCAGATAACACATGGAATCATTCCTGTGCGGCGCAGTTGATTTGCTTTTACGCCGGGATGTCGTTCCTGAATTGAGATACGATTCGTGTTTGCTTCCTCCTAAACAATTCTCAAAATTTCGGAAAGAGCCGACACCGTTTTTCTGTATTCTTTTTTCCGGAACATTAGATTCACAATATTTCCGCAATATCAGATTAGCGGCTTACAGCAGAGACGCCGCTGCCCGGTCGATCACCAGCGTAAAATTGGGATGCAGCTGCAGAATTGACGCGGGAACATGCGGTGTAATTTCTCCAAAGAAAGCCTTTTTCACAATTTCAGCCTTGGCCTCCCCGTTTGCAATCAGCAGGACACTGCGCGCGGCCATAATCGTACCGATTCCCATTGTATAGGCCTGTGTGGGCACTTCTTTTTCCGATGCAAAAAAGCGTGCGTTGACCTTGATGGTGCTTTCGGTCAGGCTGACGCAATTGGTTCCCTTGGTAAATGCGTCCGCAGGCTCGTTAAAGCCAATATGGCCATTATGACCCAGGCCGAGAAGCTGCAGATCCACACCGCCCACGGAACTGACAACTTCATCATATCGGCGGCAGGCAGCCTCGCTGTCCGCTTCCATACCATCCGGAATATGCGTGTGCGCCGGATCGATATCGACCTGAGAAAACAGATTTTTGTGCATAAAATAGTAATAGCTCTGATCATTTTCGCGCGGAAGGCCGCGGTACTCGTCCAGATTCACCGTAGTGATCTCCGCAAAGCTGATGTCTCCGGCATTGCAGCGGTCAATCAATTCCCGGTAAGTACCCAGCGGAGAAGATCCGGTCGCGAGACCAAGCACGCTCTGCGGCTTCAGCATTATCTGCGCAGCAATCAAATTAGCCGCTTTGCGGCTCATGTCTTCGTAATCTCTTGCAATAATAATTCTCATGTGACAATTCCTCCAGCAAAATAAAATATTTGAGTCATACACGGTTTTCGATTTTTATCATATCCGCTATTGAATTATATCACATTCTCTCGGGCGAAACAATCTATTTTCCTGTTTCATACCCGCCTTTTGCTAAAGGCTGCTCAGATTCCGTTTGCAAACGTTTTCCTTTATTCTGCAAACTGACAGTCGACACCGGATTCTGTACAAAGTTCGACATACTTCATTTTTTGCTTGACTTTTCTGAAGAGCTGCGATATAATAACAGTCGCGGATTTCCGGGTGTGGCGCAGCTGGTAGCGCGCTTGACTGGGGGTCAAGAGGCCGCAAGTTCAAGTCTTGTCACTCGGACCATGCGGAGTGTCCTTATAGGATCTGAGTATCTTGTAACGGGCACTCCGCATTTTTTATTTTCAATCTTACTACCGCAACCTCTGCCGGGGCGTAGCTCAATGCTACGCCTCGTCTTGTTTCCAGCAGAATATCCCGCTCAGGGATTTTCCGGCGATCCGGCACCTCAAACACGCCGATGCAGTTGTAGTGGATTG
>JBMNVT010000015.1:0-56757 GCA_050947015.1 Acutalibacteraceae bacterium | reverse complement strand
TCATAGCGGATAGGGTGACACCTGCCTTTCGGTTTTGTCTCGTCAACTCAACCTTAGCATATGTCACGCCTATTCGCTACTTTTATTTTCTTCTTTTGTCACTCATCATTGTATCACCTACAGCCGGGATCCGCATCAGGGTGAAAGCCGCCTGTTGCCAATTTGCCGCATTTGGCGTATAATAAAAAAGTATTTCATTTTCGGGTAAAAACTAAAAATAAGCGGCGGCGCCCGTAACAGAATAAAAATGTTTGCTGACAGAGAGGTGAAGGCATTTGGAGATTTCTTCATTGCTGAAAAATTTTCTGGACAAAGACGGGAAGCTAAAGGCGTTTCCGGCTAAAAGAAAAATGAAACTTTACGCGTTGTACTATCTTTCCGGCAAATTTGAACCCGATAGAATTTACACGGAAAAAGAAGTCAATGAATTGCTCGGCTGCTGGCATACCTTTGGGGATTCGGCAACACTGCGCAGAGAATTGTATGATTGCCGGTTTATTGGCCGGGAGAAAAACGGCGCTTCTTATTGGCTTGAAAAGGCACAGCCGGATCTGGAAACGTTGGAGAAGAAATACGGTTGAGAGAAGGCACGCGGTACCGTTTTGGCGACGGTTGATTTCAATGCTATTTGGGGGAAGATCATATGCGGGAGGCTTATCTGGATAACAGCGCGACAACTAAAGTGTGCGCGCAGGCAGCACAAAAGGTGCTGCAGGTGATGACAGAAACCTATGGGAATCCGTCGTCGCTCCATACAAAAGGGCAGGAGGCGCAGCGCGAATTGACGCTGGCTCGCGGCGAAATTGCGGGACTGCTGCATTGCCGGGCCGACGAGCTGACGTTTACCTCCGGCGGAACAGAAGCAAACAACCTTGCCGTTTTGGGCACGGCCGCTGCCCGCCGCAGATTGGGCAGACGCGTGGTGATTTCTGCCGTGGAGCATTCCTCGGTGATGGAAAGTGCGGCGCAGCTGGAAAAGCAGGGTTTTGAGGTGGTTTGCCTGCAGCCCGACCGTTTGGGCAGAGTGCCCGAAGAACGGGTGTTTCAGGCAGTGAATGCGGAAACCATTCTGGTTTCCATGCAGATGGTCAACAACGAGGTCGGCGCAATTGAACCGGTGGGGGTACTGTCGCGCGCTGTGCAGAGGGCAAAGGCTCCGGCACTCGTCCATGTTGATGCGGTGCAGGCGTTCGGCAAGCTGAATGTTTTTCCGCAAAAGCTTGGTGCAAACCTGCTTACCGTCAGCTCACACAAAATCTGCGGTCCCAAGGGTGTCGGCGCGCTCTATGTTTCCAGGGGCAGCCGCATTCTGCCGAGGCAGTTCGGCGGTGAGCAGGAAAAAAAGCTTCGCCCCGGAACCGAGGCGGTTCCGCTGATCGCCGGTTTCGGCGCGGCGGCGGCTTGTCTGCCGCCGGTGGAGGAAGAGATGACGCATGTGCGCTCGCTGCGGGATTACTGTGTGCAGAGACTACTGCAGATGCCGGGAATCGTAATGAATTCCGGCGAGGATGCACTGCCGTATATTCTGAATTTTTCCGTCCTTGGCATCCGGTCGGAAACAATGCTCCACTATCTTGCGTCGCGCGGCGTTTTTGTTTCCAGCGGCTCGGCCTGTGCCAAAGGGAAAAAAAGCCATGTACTGTCCTCTATGGGCTTGGAACCGGCCCGAATCGATTCTGCTATCCGGGTCAGCTTTGGTCACGAAAACAACCGCGAGGATGTCGAACAACTGATTCAGGCACTGCAGGACGGGGTGCAAACCATTATCCGCAAGGCGTAACGGCGTTTTGCACACGCTGGATTCCGCAGCGGTTTTCGGCAAAATTTCAGGAAAAACAGAAAGGTTGGTTTCAAACAGAATGAAGGAACTGATTCTCGTCAAGGTCGGTGAGTTGGCGCTGAAAGGCCTGAACAAGCACACGTTTGAGGATATTCTGGTGCGCAATCTGCGCCGGACACTCAAACCGCTTGGCGAATGCAAAATTCAGTCGGCGCAGTCGACCATTTATATTTCTCCGCAGCAGGATTCATTTGACATGGATCTCGCCGCGGAACGGGTGGGAAAGGTGTTCGGCATTTCCCGTTTTTCACGTGCCTGCGAAACGGAGAAAGATATGACCGCCATCTGCAGCGCTGCGGCGGAGTATCTTGCCCCGCAGCTGGAAGGCTGCCAAAGCTTTAAGGTGGAAGCAAAGCGGTCGGACAAAACGTTTCCGCTCAATTCCCCGGCAATCTGCAATGAA
Organism: Acutalibacteraceae bacterium; assembly: GCA_050947015.1. Taxonomy (GTDB): domain Bacteria; phylum Bacillota; class Clostridia; order Oscillospirales; family Acutalibacteraceae; genus CAKXIK01. The sequence continues at coordinate 54,514 of JBMNVT010000015.1, read as the reverse complement.
TTGGGCGGGTACCTGCTGGAGCGTTTTCCGCATCTGCAGGTGAACGTTCACGAACCGGAACTCACCGTGATCGTAGAAATCCGCGATTTCGGCGCTTATGTTCACGGACAGGCGCTCGCGGGCGCCGGCGGAATTCCGGTGGGGACCGGGGGAAAGGCGGGCGTGCTGATTTCCGGCGGCATCGACAGCCCGGTCGCCAGCTGGATGATCGCCAAGCGGGGCGTGGAGCTGTATCCCATCCATTTTGCCAGCCCGCCCTATACCAGCGAGCGCGCCGAGCAGAAGGTTGTCGAACTGCTGAAAAGGGTTTCGCTGTATTCCGGCGGGATGACGCTGCACATCGTTCCGTTTACCGAAATTCAGGAGCAGATTGTAAAAAACTGCCCGGAAGAGCTGTTTACCATTATCATGCGGCGCTATATGATGAAGCTTGCCGAGCGGGTCGCACAGCAATGCGGCTGCATGGCGTTGGCAACCGGCGAAAGTCTGGGTCAGGTTGCCAGCCAGACCCTGCAGGCGATCGGCTGCACGGACGCCGCAGTAACGGCGATGCCGGTTCTGCGCCCGCTGATTGGAATGGACAAGGAGGAAATTGTCCGCATTGCCCGCAGAATAGATACGTTTGAGACCTCTATTGAGCCATACGAAGATTGCTGCACGGTGTTTACGCCAAAACATCCCCGCACCCGGCCGGTTTTAAAGTATGTGTTGGAGGCCGAAGAAAAGCTGGATGAGAACGGACTGATGGAGCGCGCTATGGCGGGAATCCGTTGGGTCAGGATCTGAATGCAGCGGAGCGGGCGAAGTTTCCCTGCACGAAAGGTGGATATGATGATGGACGAATTCGACAGGAAGCCGCAGGAAAAACAGACCGATATTCACAGTGCCTGCAGCAGAACACAGCCCCGGCATGTACAGAAGCCGAAAAAAAAGCGGACAGCAAAGCATGTTGTGCTGACGGTCATTTTCTGGCTGGCGCTGGCAGTGATGCTGGTTTCCGCCGGTGTGCTGATTTATGAACTGGTGATTATTCCGGGGCAGAGCCATAAATCAATTCAGGATTTTCAAAGTATTTACAGCCGGCCGAACACCTCGTCGTCGTCGGAAACCGTCAATGAGGAAGACCCGTCAGTATTGCCTGAGTTTTTGCCGTTGATTGAAAAGAACGCCGATACCGCAGGGTGGCTGACCATTCCGAACACGACAATTGACAATCCGGTGTTCTGGACACCGGACAACCAGAATTATTATCTTCGCCGCGACGCCGATGGCAATGACAACAAGCTGGGCAGCCTGTTTCTTTCAGCGGGTAGTACGCTGCAGCCGCAGGCGCAGGTGATGGTAGCGTATGGCCACAACATGGAAGACAACGACGAGATGTTTGGTCAGCTGCTCAAATTCAAAAAGCTTGATTTTCTCAAGGAAAACCCCACCTTTACGTTCGACACGAAATACCGCCGCGGCGAATGGAAAATTATTGCGGTTTGTCGGGGCAGCGTTGCAGCAAGGGACGAAGGTTCATTCGTCTATTACAATACCAGTTACAGCGACGAAGAATCGTTCAACGCATTTATTCGCAATGCGCGTACCCGTTCGCTCTTCCATATTGACGACGATGTGAATTACAGCGATTCGCTTCTGGTGTTTTCCACCTGTGAATATAATTTCTGGGGCGACCGGTTTGTTGTCATTGCACGCAAGCTGCGCGAAGGGGAATCCGCATCCTCCGTTGCCACCGGGAAATATGAGGTAAACCCGGTGATTCTGATGCCGGACTCCTACTACGCGCTGGATTATATTCACGAAACCGCACCGTCACAGGAAACTGTTGATGCGGCATATGAAAAATTTTACGGTACGGGCGAGGCAGCCTCTGCAGAATAGTCTAATTTTATCCCGTTTCGCATACCTATGTTCCGGAATGCAAATTCATGGCGCGCGGAAAGGGATGGTCGTAGTATGTTTGTTTTTTCGGTGAGAGCAGACAAGAAAAAGCTTTTGTGGATTGTCTGTGCCGCCGCGGTTCTGGCGGTGCTGATTATTGTGCTTGCCACATCGCGTGGGAGTGCGGTGCAAACGGCGGCAGGGTATCAGCTTCAGGCGCAGGATAATGCACAGCGCCGGGCGTTTCTGGCGCAGTTCGGTTGGGAGGTCTCCGACGAGCCTACCGAAATCTGTGAGGTGATTATCCCCGAAACCTTTGATTCGGTGTATCAAAAATACAACGAATTGCAGCAGACACAGGAATTTGATCTGACACGATATCAGGGCAGAAGGGTCAAACGCTGGACGTATGAGGTGAAAAATTATCCCGACTACGAGGGGACTGTGGTTGCCAATCTGCTGATTTATAACAATACGGTCATCGGCGGGGATATTGCGTCCAACGCGCTGGATGGTTTTATGCAGGGCTTCCGCCGCAACTCGGAACCGATTGCGCTGCCTTCGGAAAGTGCGCCGTCCACACCGGAAAGCGCGGCTTCTGATGGGGAAAGCGCAGTGCTGCCGGCGTCGTCCGCCATTACGGCTTCGTCTGCAGCAGATTCCAAATAAAAACAGCCGGCGCTGCAGGGGGGCGTTCCCCGGCAAGCCGCTTAACGCAAAAACGTTTACGGAAAGGATTTTTTCATGGCAATGCAGCGGATTGATAAATTACTGGCTTCCCAGGGGCTTGGCAGCCGCAGGGAGGTCGGCATGATGCTGCGCGCCGGACGGGTGACTGTGGACGGAAAGGTGGTTCGCAGCGGAGAGATCAAGGTGGACGCGGAACTGCAGACCGTCGTGCTGGACGGAGGCGAAATCCGTTACAGAAAATTTTTGTATCTGATGATGAACAAGCCGGCGGGAGTGATCTCCGCCTCGAACGACCCGAAAGCAAGAACCGTAGTGGATCTTGTTCCGCCCGCACTGTACAGGCGCGGGCTTTTTCCGGCGGGAAGGCTGGACAAAGACACCACGGGGCTGCTAATTCTGACCGACGACGGTGACTTTGCCCACAGAATGCTTTCCCCCAAAAAGGGTGTGGACAAGCTTTATGAAGCGATTGTTGACGGCCCGGTGACCGGGGAGGAGGTTGAAGCGTTTCAGCAGGGCATTGTGTTTGCCGACGGCACCGTGTGCCTGCCTGCGGGGCTTTGTGTGCTGCGCGGAGGCGAAAATCCCCTGGTTCAGGTGCGTATTCGGGAAGGAAAGTTTCATCAGGTAAAGAAAATGTTTCATTCTGTCGGAAGAACGGTTCTGGCGCTGCGCCGCGTTCAAATCGGCGTTCTGAAGCTTGACCCGAACCTTTGTGAGGGTGAATGCCGCGAATTAACCCCGGAAGAGAAAAAATTTGTGTTTGAAGTACAAAAAGAGGATTGAATTTGTTTAAAATCTTGGTTGGCCGGTTTTATTTTATAAATATTACCTAAATCATCAATTTTAAGTTTGGGTAAATCAAAGGATTCCATTTTGAAGTTTTTTCTGCTATAATATTCACATACTCAATACTTCGGCGTGTATTCACGCTGAAAAGATCAGGAGGAATTGAAAGATGTCTAGCGTTACCTTGAAGAATATCTACAAGAAATATGCAGGCGGTGTTGTTGCGGTTTCCGACTTCAACCTTGAAATTCAGGATAAGGAATTTATCATTTTGGTTGGTCCTTCTGGCTGCGGTAAATCCACTACTCTGCGTATGATCGCCGGTCTGGAAGAAATCAGCGAAGGCGAACTGTACATCGATGATAAGCTGGTGAATGAAGTAGCTCCGAAAGACCGCGATATCGCCATGGTGTTCCAGAACTACGCTCTGTATCCGCATATGACCGTGTTTGACAACATGGCGTTCGGCCTGAAGCTTCGCAAAACCCCGAAGGCTGAAATCAAGCGCCGCGTTGAAGAAGCCGCCAAGATTTTGGATATTACCCATCTGCTTGACCGTAAGCCGAAGGCTTTGTCCGGTGGTCAGCGTCAGCGTGTTGCTCTCGGCCGTGCAATCGTCCGTGAGCCGAAGGTCTTCCTGCTTGATGAACCGCTTTCCAACCTGGACGCAAAGCTGCGTGCACAGATGCGCACCGAGCTTGCCAAGCTGCACAAGAAGCTGGGTACCACCTTTATCTATGTTACGCATGACCAGACCGAAGCTATGACCATGGGTGACCGTATCGTGGTTATGAAGGACGGCTTTATTCAGCAGGTTGACACTCCTCAGAACCTTTACAGCAAGCCTGTCAATATGTTCGTTGCCGGATTCATCGGCTCTCCGCAGATGAACTTCATCAATGCAACGCTTGATAAGGACGGCGATAAGATCGTTGCCAAGTTCAATGGCTTTGCCATCAATGTTCCGGCTGAAAAGAATGTTGACAAAAAGCTTGACGAGTATGTCGGTAAGGATGTTGTCATCGGTGTTCGTCCGGAAGATATCTACGACGACGAAGAAAGCCTTGCCAAATACGCCGACGGTGTTATTTCTGCCAAGGTTGAAGTTACCGAACTGATGGGTGCTGAAATCTTCCTGTATCTTGCCTGCGGCGATAATCAGATCACAGCTCGCGTCGATCCGACCTCCCAGACACAGGCTGGCGAAGAGATTAAAATTGCCATCAACACCAAGAATCTGCATGTGTTCGATAAGGAAACAGAAGGTTGCCTGACCAACTGAGTTTCCCTGAATTTATAAGTAAGGACGGTACTGCGTTTGCGGTGCCGTCCTTTTTCGGTGGGGCGCTTTTAAAAGACGGATAAAGGAGCGGGAAATTTGGGAGACGTTTTTTTGAAACAGGTGAATCGAATTTTACCGGATGGAACAGCGCTGCGCGGCGTTTTTGACAACGAACAGGTGCCGGGCGCACGTCTGGAACGGCTGGAATGTGACGAATCGGTCTTTACCAACTGCCGGTTTTCCGGCTGCAGCTTTGGTGGAAGCAACTGGAATCGGGTGAATTTTGTACGGTGCGATTTTTCCAACTGTGATTTTTCGGAAAGCTACCTGCAGAATTGTTGTTTCGAATCGTGTAAGGCGGTCGGTTCGCAATGGCTGCAGGCGTCTGAGTTTGCAAGGCTGCTCGGGCTGACGATTCGGGAATAAAATCCGTTTTTATCGCATGATTTTGTACTAATGTCAGTACAGAATTTGTGGTAGAATGAAAAGGCAGAAAACAGCCTGTCATCAGGCAAAAGGAGGAAACGCCATGCTGCACCTGATTTTTGGCCGTGCGGGCAGCGGAAAAACCGAATACGCGCGCGCGTTGCTGGCGGAAAAGGCCAGATTCGGCGAAGGACCGCTTTATTTTTTGGTGCCGGAGCAATATTCATTTGAAAGTGAAAAAGCACTTCAGCGCGAGCTGAAAGCAAAAAGCCTCGGCGTCGAGGTGTTGAGCTTTACCCGTCTGGTGGATCGTGTGCAGCGTGAATATGGAGGAATGGCAGGGCGCAGGCTGAACGAGAGCGGCCGCGTGCTGCTGATGAGTCAGGCGCTGGCTCGTGTTGCGGATTCGTTGGAGCTTTACCGGCGACAGACAGAGAACGGAGAATTTATTTCGCTGATGCTGCACATGGCGCAGGAGTGCAAAATGTGCGGTGTGCAGCCGGCCCAGCTGCTGACCGTGGCACAGACGATGGCGGACGGAACGCTGAAAAGCAAAACGCAGGAGATTGGAACCGTGCTGGCGGAATACGAAGCGTTGGTGGGCAAAAGCTTCCTCGACCCGCTCGATGATCTGACGCGCCTGAAAAATCAGCTGGCGGTGCATCCGTTTTTTGTAGGCACATCTGTGGTGGTCGATTCTTTTAAAGGGTTTACCGCGCAGGAATTTTCTGTTCTGGAGCTGGCGATCGCACAATCGGCAGATTGTGTGATTACGCTCTGTACCGATTCGCTTGATGACCCGGAGCATGGCGCGGGATTGTTTTCCGGGGTAAAGAAAACGGCTCGCAGGCTGATTGAGCTGGCGAGGCGGCATCATGTTGCCGTTGCACCGCCGGTCACGCTGACCCCGGGAGCGCGGTTTCAAACGGAAAATCTGACTGCCGCCGAACGGATGCTGTTTCGCACAGGGAGGCCGAACCCGCAGCAGCCGGATGGCAGCATAGCGCTTGCGTCGGCGCTGAACCCGTATGAAGAATCGCAATGGATTGCCCGCACCATTCTGAGAATGGTGCAGTCCGGCGAATACCGCTGCCGTGATTTTGCGGTTATTGTGCGGCGGGAGGAGGATTACGCAGGCATTCTGGATGAAATGCTGCACCGGTACGGTATTCCGTATTTTATGGACATGCCGCGCCCGGTGGACGATTCTCCGTTAATGGCATATGTGCTTTCGGCGCTGGAATGTGTTTGCGGCGGTATCGAAGGCGACAGCCTGTTCCGATGCCTGAAAACAGGACTTTGGGGTTTTTCTGCCGAAGAAATTGCCGCGCTTGAAAATTACGCCTTTGTTTGGAATGTTAACCGCGGGGGCTGGCTGGAGAAATGGAAAAATCCGCCGGACGGCTTTGCGGACTCTCTTTCGGAGAAAGACCAGCAGCGGTTGGAGAACCTGAATATACTGCGGGAAAAAATTTGTACGCCGCTGCTTGCGCTGCGGAACGGTCTGCACGAAGCGACCGGTAAAACGGCCGCAGAGGCGATTTATGTTTTTCTGCGACAGACCGAAGCGCAGGAACATCTTGTGCAGTCGGCTTGTCAGCTGCGGGAGGACGGCCGCGGAGAGCTGGCGGAAGATCAGCTGCGCGCATGGGACCTGCTGATGGATCTGCTCGACCAGTTGGCCGCCGTGTTGGCGGAAGACCGCTTGGAGCCGGCGCGCGTGCTGCGGCTGCTGCAACTGTCCGTTTCCGCTGCAGAGCTTGGCCATTTGCCGCAAAGCCTGGACGAGGTTACCGTGGGCGGTGCCGAACGGATGAGACCAGCGGGGCCGCGCGTGGTGTTTGTGGCGGGCGCCAATCAGGGTGTTTTCCCCGCGCCGCCCGGCAGCGGCTCCGTGTTCAACGGAGAAGAACGAAAGCAGCTTGATGCTCTTGGTGTAACTTTGGCGCAGGGGGATGAGGAAGATGCCGTTGATGAACGCTTTCTGGCGTATACGGCGTTGTGCTGTGCCTCGGAGAAATTGTTTGTTAGCTGGGTGCAGGCAACGGTTGGCGGCGAGGCTATGCTGCCCGGTGAAATTGTGACGCAGCTGCGAATGCATTTTCCGCAGCTGACCACACAATCCTGTGCCGCCGACCCGGATTTTCCGGCGACCGCGGGAGAGGCTGCGCAGACGCTTGCCGCCGAATATTATCGCAATACGCCGCGAAGGTCGGCGCTGCAGCAGGCGCTTGCCGGACATGACGAATCAAAGCCGCTATTGAGCGCGATGCAAAGAGCCTCTGAAGGCGTTTCGCAAGAAATTGAGGATCGGGCAACGGCACAGGCGCTTTTTGGCAAGCAGCTTCGGCTTTCACCTTCTCGGGTTGAAAAATTTTACCAGTGCCCGTTTCAGTATTTTTGCCAGTACGGTCTCGGCGCTCAGCCGCGGCGTCAGGCTAAAATCGATTCACTGGAATACGGCACCATGATCCATTATGTGCTGGAACAGGTGCTGCGCAGCCGGGGAAAAAATTTCGGTTCGGCAGAACAACGGCTGGACCGGCAGGTGCATGATATTTTGGAGAATTATCTGAACACGCGACTTGGTGGCAGAGAGGGAAAAACAGAGCGTTTTCTTTGCCTGTACGAACGGTTCGAAGGCGTCGCCGTACTGTTGCTGCGAGCCATTTTGGCAGAGCTGGAGCAAAGCTGTTTTGTTCCGGCAGATTTCGAACTGCCGATCGGCCCTTCGGAAGACGGCGGCAGCATTCCCGCGCTGCATCTGTCCCTGCCGGACGGCGGAAGCGTGGAAGTTTACGGCAAGGTGGACCGTGTGGATGTGATGGAGACTGAAAAAGAAACCTTTGTGCGCGTAATCGATTACAAAACCGGCACGAAAAAATTTGCATTGCGCGATGTCCTTTACGGCATCAATATGCAAATGCTGATTTATCTGCTGACTATCTGGAAAAACGGCGGGGATCGCTACGGAGCGCAGCCGGGCGGAGTGGTGCCGGCCGGGGTGCTGTATATGCCGGCGCGTTCGCCACAGATCGACGGCATTCGCGGCGAAAACGCCGCGGAAGCTGACCGGCGCAGGCTTTCGGCGATGTGCATGAGCGGCATCGTGCTGGAGAATTCGCGCGTTCTCAGCGGAATGGAACCGGACGGGAAAGGGATTTTTATTCCTGTTCGGATGAAAACGGACGGCACGCCCGACGCGCGTTCGCAGGTGATCTCTCTTGCGCGGCTGGGCAAGCTTTCCAGAAAAATCGAAAACCTGGTGCGGCAAATGGGAACGCAGCTGCACGGCGGAAAAGTCGAGGCGGATCCGGTGGAAAAAGCGTGCGGTTGGTGCAGTTTTGCGAGCGTTTGCGGTCGGCGGGAGGATGAACCACCGCGCGAGCTTCCGACGCTTTCCAATCAACAGGTGTTTGACTTGCTGGAGCATGAGGAAGAGCTGTAGGACAGCAGAAGGAAGGGATTAAAATGGCTACAAAATGGACGGACGACCAGCAGGATGCGATCGACGCACGCGGGGGGACGCTGCTGGTTTCGGCGGCGGCCGGTTCGGGCAAAACGGCGGTGCTGGTGCAGCGCGTGATCGAACGGATCACCGCGCAGGATGGCTGCGACGCCGATCGGTTGCTGGTGGTCACCTTTACAAAAGCGGCGGCGACGGAAATGAAGCAGCGAATCGCGTCGCGAATTTCGGAACTTCTTGCGGAACGTCCGGACGATTTGCGCCTGCAGCGGCAAAAGCTGCTGCTGGAGCGTGCAAGGATCTCCACCGTGCATAGCTTCTGTTCGGATTTGATCCGTGAAAACTTTTCGCAGCTCGGTGTTTCTCCAACCTTTCGGATTGCAACCGAGGACGAAATGCTGCTGCTTTGTGACCGCGCCGCACAGGAAACGGCAGAGGAAGCTTATGCGACCGCAAGAGCAGACGGCGGTTTCCGCGAGCTGGTGGAGTTGTTTGCGGGAGACCGCGACGACCGGCGGCTGACGGACACTGTGCGCAGGCTTTATGATTTTGTGCGGTCGCATCCGTTTCCGGAACAGTGGCTGGACGAAAAAACAAGGCTGTTTGAGGCGAAAGGTGCGCTGGAGAAGACGCCATGGGGCGAAATTTTGTTTACCTATGCGGCGGAGCAGCTGCAGGCGGCGGAACAGGCAGTTGGGCAAACCGCCCGCCTTGCTGCACAGGACGATGCGATTGCGGCGGCTTACGGTTCGGCACTGGCCGACGATGCAGCGCAGTGTCGGTTTTTAAAGCGGTGCGCCGAAGAACGAAACTGGGACGCAATGGCCCAGGCGCTCGGTGCGCTCAGCTTTGCAAGGCTCGGCTCGCTCAAACGCGGCGCGGGCAGTGAAACGGTAAAGGAAAGGGTGCAGACTGCCCGCAAACGGTATAAAGAGCAGCTTGTAAAATTGGGAGAATACTTTGACCGATCGACGGCAGAGGTCCAGCGGGAAATTTCGGCTCAGTTGCCGGTGGTTCGCGCATTGGCGGAGCTTTGCAAACAATACGGAAACAGGCTGGATGCTCTGAAAAAGGAGCGAAACCTTCTGGATTTTGGTGATCTGGAGCATTTTGCAATCGCGCTGCTGGTTCGACCAACGGAAAACGGTTTTGAGCGTACCGCGGCTGCAAAAGAACTGAGCGAACGGTTTGAAGAAGTGATGGTGGACGAATATCAGGACACCAACGGCGCGCAGGATATGATTTTTTCCGCTGTTTCGCGCAATGAGGAAAACCTTTTTCTGGTCGGCGACGTCAAGCAAAGCATTTACCGTTTCCGGCAGGCCAGCCCCGAGCTGTTTCTGCGGCGCCGCGCGCAGTACCCGCGCTATGATCGGAAAAAGGATGAATATCCTGCCGCGGTGATTCTTGGGCAGAATTTTCGCAGCCGTTCCGGGGTGACCGGCGCGTGCAACTTCCTTTTCCGCTTGCTGATGAGCCGTTCGGTGGGCGATCTGGATTACACGGAGGAAGAGGAGCTTGTGCCTGCCGCGCAATATCCGGCGGAGGAGGAGCCTTCCGCAGAGCTGCAGCTGTTCGATACATCGCAGTACGACGGCGAAGGCGAAGAGGCCGAAGCGAAATGGATTGCGCAGAAAATTCGTGCAATGGTGGATTCAGGAGTCATCGTCAGCAAAAACGGCGAACAGCGCCCGGCGGAATACCGTGATTTCTGTATTTTGCTGCGCAGCGCGTCAAAGCATACCGCTCCTTACGCAAAAGCGCTGGCAGCGCGGAAAATTCCGGTCTGGACCAGCGCGCAGGGTGGCTTCTTTGCCGCGAGGGAAATTTCGGTTACCCTTTCGCTGCTGCGTGTCATTGATAATCCGCTGCAGGATATTCCTCTGTTAGCGGTGCTGCTTTCGCCGGTCTGTGGCTTTTCGGCCGATGATGCCGCAAAGCTTCGCCTTCGGCTGCCGAAAGGTCCGCTGTATCAGGCGCTGCAGCTTGGGGCGGAAGAGGATGTGCGCTGTGCCGGGTTCCTGAGCATGACGGCGCGCTTCCGCAGGCTGGCGGCCACCATGCCGAGCGACCGTCTGCTGCGCTGCGTCTTTGAAGAACTGCACATGGAGGAAATGGTGCTTGCCATGCGGGATGGCGGCGCGCAACTGGCAAACCTGCGGTTGCTGCTGGAATATGCCCGGACGTATGAGCGGGCGGGGTACCGCGGACTTTCCGGATTTATTCGGTATATCGACCGTCTGCAGGAACAGCGTTCCGACCTTGCCCCGGCGTCGGTTCTTTCGGAATCGGCCAATGTGGTGCGTATTATGAGCATTCACCACTCAAAGGGATTGGAATTCCCATTTGTTTTTCTGGCCGATACCGCCCGAAAATTCAATACAAGCTCACAGATTGGCGACCTGTTGATTCATCCGGAGCTTGGCGTCGGTTTGAAACGGAAAGACCCGGTCAGCGGGGCGCGTTTTTCAACGGCCGCCTATGATGCGGTTCGGCTGGAAACGGCGCGGGACGAGCTTTCGGAACAGCTGCGTGTGCTTTATGTTGCCGTAACGCGCGCGCGGGAAAAGCTGTTCCTGCTTGCCAGCTTTGATTCTCCGGAAAAGCGGCTTGCCTCGCTTGCTGCACAGCAGTTGGAAAACGGCAGGCTGTTGCCATTTGACGTCCGCAGTGCAGGCAGCTTTGCGGACTGGATTCTTTCGGCGCTGCTCCGGCACAGGAACGGCGCTGTATTAAGAAAGCTGGCCGGCGCGGAGGACCAGGCCGTGCTGCCGGGAAGCGCATGGAAGATCGAATGCTCGATCCCGCACCGTGAGGATTTTGTTTCCGCTGTGGAAACGGATCCCTGTGCACCTGATAAAGCGCTGCTTGAACGGCTGCAGGCTGTGTTCGCGGCAAAGCCGGCGGCAACGGCGCTTTCTGCGGTTCCGGTAAAGGCCGCGATCTCACAGCTGGCGGAGGAGCGGGAACGGCAGAAGCATCTTGGTGAACGCAGACCGAGGTTTTTGACGGCGGGCGGGTTGACGCCGGCCGAGCGCGGCACGGCGATGCACCGATTTTTGCAGTTTGTGGACTATCCGGCGACAAGAGCAGATTCTGCAGCCGAGCTTGCCCGGCTGACTACAGCCGGCTTTCTGACCGCGGAGGAAGGCGCGTCGGTTGATCTTGCGCGCATTGATGCGCTGTTTTCCGGTGCGCTTGGCAAGCGGATTTTTGCCGCCGAAAAGGTTCACCGCGAGGTTCGATTCTTTGGGGAAATCCCTGCTTCCCGAATCGCTCCCGGGCTTTCCGGGGAAGACGGGGAAGAAACCGTTCTGCTGCAGGGCGTTGCAGATTGCGTGCTTGAGGAAGCGGATCATCTGATCCTGATCGATTACAAAACCGACCGCGTTAAAACCGGCAGCGAGCTGGCCGCGCGTTATGCGGGGCAGCTCGGCTTTTACGCCGAGGCGCTGGAAAAAAACTTTGGCAAGCCGGTGAAGGAAAAGCTGCTGTATTCGCTCTGGCTTTCTCAGACGGTGGTGCTGCCGTAACACGGTCGGCTGCGCAAGGACGAAAAATCACAAAAAACGACAAAAAACCAATAATCTATTTACAAATCAATTTATATATGGTATAATTTAGACAAACTGAAAAAAGGAGGAGATCCCAATGCAGTAAGCTTAAGAAGAAAAACCAAAAAAATAAAATTTTAGGGGAGGTTATTTTGTGATGAAAAGGTTTTCAAAATTTTTCGGTTCCATAATTGCGTCTATTCTTGTGCTCTCATTGTTTATGGGTACTACAACGATTGAAAACTCAGTTGTGCAACAGGTTACTTTTGAAGAACAAATTGTGTCGCAGATTATCGAACGTAGCGACATCCCCCAAAATTCTATAACTCAATCATAATTGGTTGTACTGGACCAGACAGGGTCAATGAACGAAGAGGAAATGCAGTTAACCAACGCAGGAGGACTTGCTGAAAAGGCACTGCAAATTACAGCACAAAACGGGAATAATGTTGCTGTGAGCACATATATTCCTTATGCGATAGACTTTGATACTGGAGAACTCGTGAATAGCTTTGTTTATGCTTCAATGGTTACTGAATCAGGAGAAGTATCTCCAAGGAATACACAAGAAATCTCATCTCAATTTGTTGATGTGGTTGTTAGGACTACCGCATATTATGCAAAACTTTCTGATAGTTTAGGCACGATTTATTACTATCGACATGCAGGCTTAGAGAGTGCATGGACAGGAAGCTCGGGACCGTTTCAGATGACTCGTCTGTATGCAAGTTATATCACAAAGGGAGATTGAAAAGCATATCCTGATTGTGTGAATCAAGTGTCATCGCCAGTACTTCAATATCATTACAGTATTGAAAGTTTAATGAACCAATCCAACCCGACCATAGGTACAGTTTATCTTGATGGAAATCATACAATGCCGTATAATCGTGCGGTGCATATGGCTGATTACTACGAAGATGGTGGATTTGTATATGTTAAGGTTAACTATTATAATCGGTCTACTGGACAATCCAAGTCAGCTGAAAAAACGTATAAGATTTATGGCAAATAACTTCAGAACTGAAGGAGAATAATTATGAAACAATTGGTTTCTGTTTTTTTGTTGTTGCTGCTCGTATTTTCAAGCGGCTGCACTGAGACTGCGGCCAAACAGGAAAAAAGCCCTCTTTTTCAGGAAGTCGTTACCGGGACGGAGAGCGGCTACACTTTCGCCGGAACAGACTGGACGATGACCAAGGAAGAGGTCATGAAAAAACTGGGTGTTGATGCTGATTCCGTCGAAGTCGATCTGGAAGACCGGTTTACCGTGAAGGTGCATTCCGACGAACTCGATTCCGACGGTTGGGCGACCTATGTTTTTATTGACGGAAAGAAGCCGCTTTGTACCGGACGCTATGCCTTTACCCTGGAGGGCAACGCCTTTGAGATTTGGGAGAAGGTAAACAAAATGGCTCTCAGCTGCATGCCGGAGCCTAAGCAGAAATGGGAAGAAAATACCTCTATGACGTGGGAGGCGAAGGACGGAAGCACGTTTGAGCTTTTATTTAACGATATTGAAAATATTCCGCCAGACAAGGTGTCCGTTGTGCTGGAGGTCAAGCGCCCGAACGCCCCTGTAAAAGTGTTTCCCTGAAAGGAATCAAGGGCTTCGGCGGAATCGGCCTCAATGGGGCCTGCCGCAAAAAAATCTTGCGAACTGCAAGGAAATATGTTATGATAAGCTTCCCGCCTGTTGAATGGCGGGAAGCTTTCACTTGTGGAATGCATTTTCTGAGCCGTTTGCTCAGAATCGCCGTGCAAAACGAAAACAAAGAAAAGCAATCGGAAAAAACCGCAGAAAATTGCTTGCAATTTGAACTCCGATATGATATAATTCCAATGTTAATGATGCGGTTGCGCCGAAAGAGGTGAAAAGAATGAAGGAAGCAATTCATCCGAAATACGAAGAGACAACCATTACCTGCGCCTGCGGCAATGTGATCCACACACGTTCAACAAAGAAGGATATCCGCGTGGAAATTTGCTCAAAGTGCCATCCGTTCTTCACCGGAAAGCAGAAGTTGGTAGACACGGGCGGCCGTGTCGATCGCTTTAAGAAGCGTTTTGGAATGCAGGACAAATAATTTGTTGTCATACAAGAGGGGCTGTTGCAAAACGATCCGCCGGGAACGGCAGATTCTGCAGCAGCCCTCTTGCTTTGTTCCCGCGGTGCTCGGATTCTGAATTGAGGTCGGCGTAAAAAGCGGGAAAAGCCCGGAGCCGCGCGGATTTTTCTGCGTATCCGGTGATTCGGGCGGAATCGCAATCAGCGGGAGGGAATCCATTTTGGCAGAACAAAAAAGCTATCGAACCGTTCGGGCATACGGGGAGGATGAGTTTACCGAAAAACGTTCGCGCTTTATCGGCTACGCGAAGCCGGTGCAGACAGAAGAGGAAGCGCTCGCTTTTTTGGAGGAGATTCGCGCAAAGCGATGGGACGCGCGCCATAACGTTTATGCTTACCGGCTGCGAAGCGGCGGGCTGATGCGATATTCCGACGCGGGAGAGCCACAGGGAACCGCCGGGCTGCCCACGCTGGAGGCTCTGACCAAAGCGGACATTACAGATGTTGCCCTTGTGACCACGCGGTATTTCGGCGGAATACTGCTTGGAACCGGCGGGCTTGTGCGGGCGTATGCCAAAGCGGCGCAGCTGGCGCTGCAGGCGGCAGGGGTGGTAACAATGCAGATGTGTCTGCAGGGCAGGCTGCTGTGTGAATATCATCAGCACGGAGCGGTAGCAAAGCTTTTGCCGCAGTGCGGTGCGGTGCTGGACGATACGGTTTTTGGGCAGGATGTCGAGCTTTGCTTTCATCTGTTGCCCGGCGAGCTCCCGCTGCTGCAGCAAAAGCTGGCCGATGCGACAAACGGGGCGGTTGAAGTGGAGATTTGCGGGGAACGGTATTATTCCGCACAGGAAAATGACTGAGAAGCGATTAAAAAAATAAAGGGAAACAGAAAGTTTTGTCGTATTACTCTTATAGAAGCATTTTTGTGCTGTGACGCAGCAGGATAAACGGCAAAGGAGGGATTTGACAATGACGATCCGGGAACGAACCGAAGAACAGGAGCTTCAGTTTTTGGCAAAGCAGGCCGCCAAGGCGAAAATGACCCGCGGCAGGCAGCGACCAGAACCGGAATGCGATTTGCGAACCGCGTTTCAGCGCGACCGGGACAGAATTCTTCATTGCAAGTCGTTTCGGCGGCTGAAGCACAAGACGCAGGTTTTTCTTTCGCCGGAGGGTGACCATTACCGCACACGGCTGACGCATACGCTGGAGGTTGCGCAGATTGCCCGCACCATTGCCCGCTGCCTGCAGCTCAACGAAGACCTGACGGAAGCGATTTCTCTCGGGCACGACCTGGGACACACGCCGTTTGGTCACGCGGGGGAACGCGCTCTGAATGCCATTGCGCCGGGCGGGTTTCGCCATTACGAACAAAGTGTCCGCGTGGTAGAGCTGTTGGAAAACGAAGGTTTGGGGCTGAACCTGACCGCCGAAGTGCGCAACGGGATCCGCTGCCATACCACCGGAACGGAGGCGTTTACCACGGAAGGCCGGATCGTACGCATTGCGGATCGTATTGCGTACATCAATCATGATATTGACGATGCGCAGCGTGCCGGGGTGCTGAATCCGGAGGAGATTCCGTGGGATATCATTGAGACGCTTGGCGATCGGCGTACCACCCGCATCAACACGCTGGTCAGTTCGTTGGTGGCGAATTCCACGCCGGAGCAGCTTGCAATGACGGCCGATGTGCAGGAAGCGTTCGATGCGCTGCACCGGTTTATGCACCAGAATGTTTACAGCAATCCGGTGGCAAAGGGCGAGGAACAAAAGGTTCCCGGTCTGGTTCAAACGCTGTACAGCTACTGCCTGGAGCACACGGACAAGCTTCCCGACGAAATGCGCATTGTGCGGGAACGAGAGGGAGCCGACCGCGCCGTGTGTGATTATATCGCCGGGATGAGCGACGGCTTTGCGACACAGATGTTCGAAGCTATCACAGTGCCAAAAGCGTGGTCGCGTTATTGAATTTTTGTAATTTTATTAATAAAATATACAAACAGGAAAGAGAGTGAAACGAATGGCTTTGCCGGAGGAATTTTTGCAGCGGCTGAAAAGTGCCAATCCAATTGAATCGGTTGTCTCCAGCTACGTAAAGCTGCGGCGAACCGGACGGAATCTGGTGGGGCTTTGTCCGTTTCACGGCGAAAAAACGCCTTCGTTCGTCCTGTATCCGGAAAATGATTCGTTTTACTGTTTTGGCTGCGGAGCAGGCGGCGACACCATTACCTTTATCCGTAAGATCGAAAATCTGGATTACATAGAGGCGGTCAAGCTGCTGGCGCAGCGGGCTGGGCTTGAGATGCCTGAGGACGCTCGGCGCGACGACGGCACCGCAAAACTGAAGCTTAGGATTCTGGAAGCAAACAGGGAAGCCGCGCGCTTTTTCCATGCGCAACTCAACGCGCCGTGCGGAGAGAAAGCATTGGAATATCTGCGCGGAAGAAAACTTTCCAACGCCACGATCAACCATTTTGGTCTTGGCTTTGCGCCGGAAAGCTGGTCGGCGCTGTGTGACCACATGAAGCATGCGGGTTTTTCCCAGCAGGAACTCGTGATGGCAAATCTGGTCTCGCAGGGAAGGAACAATAGTGTTTACGACCGTTTCCGCAACCGTGTGATTTTTCCGATTATCGATGTCCGCGGCAATGTGATTGCCTTTTCCGGACGCGTTTTGGAAAAAGCCGAACCTAAGTACCTTAATTCCTCCGAAACGCTCGTGTTTGAAAAAAGCAGCGTGCTGTTTGCGTTGAATTTTGCCAAGGGTTCCGGCCAGCCAAACCTGATTCTTGCCGAAGGGCCGATGGATGTCATTTCCCTGCATCAAGCCGGTTTTACAAATGCGGTCGCCACGCAGGGTACCGCGCTGACACCCAAGCATGCGCTGTTGATCGCCCGCTACGCACAGGAAGTGATTCTGTGCTACGATGCTGACGGAGCCGGACAGAAAGCAACCGCCCGCGCCATTCCGATTTTAAAAAATGCAGGGCTGCGGGTGCGAGTGCTGACGATTCCGGAGGGCAAGGATCCCGATGAATTTATTAAGACGCGCGGTGCAGAACGTTTTCGGCAATTGATCGAGGATTCTGGGAATGATGTCGAATACCGCATGCAAAAGATTCGGGAGAAATATAATATGGAGACGGCGGACGGACGTGTCAACATGCTGCGGGAAGCAATCGGAATGCTTGCCGGACTGGAAAGCTCCATTGAGCAGGATGTTTACGCCGGCAAGCTGGCTGCGGAGCTTAAGGTAGAAAAGGCTACGCTGCTGCACCAGATTGCGCAGACGCGCAAGAGGCAGCAGCGCGACGGACGGCAAAACGAGCAGCGGCAGATTCAGCGGCAGTTTTCGGGAGCTGCCCGCGACGAGATCAATCCGGAACGCGCCCGCAACATGCGCGCCGCTCTGGCGGAAGAATCGCTGATTGCATATTTGCTGCGCAATCCGGACCGCGCGGCGGCTGTGCGGGAGGCTCTTCCGCCGGAAAACTTCTGTACGGCGTTTAACCGGGGCGTTTACGAAAAGCTGACCGGTTGGCTGTGTGAGGGGCGGCACGTATCGCTTTCCGATTTTGCGGAATATTATTCTGTGGAGGAAATGGGCAGAATAGCACAAATGCTGGCTAAAAGTGCGCAAAGCGTCAACCTGTTGCAGGCAGAGCACGACTACATTTCAGTGATTGTGGAAGAGCATGGAAAACCCACCGTGCAGCAGGCTGTGCAGAGCAGTGACGAAGATCTACTGAAAATGATGGAACAACTGCGAATGCAGAAACAATAATCAGGGCGGGCATGGTACGTCCGCCGCGTTTCAGCCTGTTTTTATGACTGCGCGCTAACGGAAACGATGTTTTGCACCGACGAAAGGATGAAATAGTATGGGAGTACAGGACAAAAAAACTGTCATCAAGGAATTGACGGAGCTTGGGAAGTCGAAGGGCCAGCTGAGCACAAAGGAAATTCTCGACGCAATCGGCGAACTTGATTTTGATGTGGAGCAAATTGAAAAATTTTACGATTCGCTCGAAAGCCAGGGTGTTGAGATTGTGGAGGATTTCGGAGATACGCCGAATCTCGACGATCTGGAGTTCGCACTGGATATTACCGGCGACGCGGCAGATGAGGATGATGTCGGCGCTACCGAGGCGATTGCCATTGACGACCCGGTCAAGGTGTACCTGAAGGAGATCGGCAGGGTGCCGCTGCTGACCCCGGAGGAAGAAATTGATCTTGCCATTCGAATTTCCGACGGAGACGAGGCCGCCAAAAAACGCCTTTCGGAAGCAAATCTCCGTCTGGTCGTTTCCATTGCAAAACGTTATCTCGGCCGCGGAATGCAGTTTCTCGACCTGATTCAGGAGGGGAATCTTGGATTAATCAAGGCGGTCGAAAAATTTGATTATACCAAAGGCTTTAAGTTTTCCACTTATGCAACGTGGTGGATTCGCCAGGCGATTACCCGCGCTATTGCCGATCAGGCGCGAACTATCCGGATACCGGTGCACATGGTGGAAACCATTAACAAGGTTAAAAAAGTCAGCTCGCAGCTGCTGCACACCACAGGCCATGAGCCTTCCGCCGAAGATATTGCCGACGAACTTGACCTGCCGGTGGATAAAGTCCGCGAGATCATGCGCGTGGCACAGGAGCCGGTTTCACTCGAAACGCCGATCGGCGAAGAGGAAGACAGCCATCTTGGCGATTTTATTCCGGACGACGACGCGCCCGCGCCGGCGGATGCGGCATCGCATACGCTGCTGAAGGAACAGCTGACCGAGGTGCTCAGCACGCTCACCCCGCGGGAGGAAAAGGTGCTCAGCCTGCGGTTTGGGCTGGAAGACGGCCGTTCCCGCACGCTGGAGGAGGTTGGCCGCGAGTTTAAGGTAACGCGCGAGCGGATTCGCCAAATTGAAGCAAAAGCGCTCCGAAAGCTGCGCCACCCGAGCCGTAGTAAAAAATTGAAGGATTTTTTGGACTAAGCTTCTTTCGCTGCTTCCGCGGAGAAAGGCGTTCCATCATCAAAAGAGGTTGATTTCATGCATATTACGCTGGAGGCTGATTACGCAGTGCGCATGGTGGAGTTTCTGGCTGCGCTGCAAAGCCGTCAGGATGCGGGTACCATTGCCGAAAATACCAATGTTCCGCAGAGATTCTGCCTGAAAATTCTGCGCAATCTGGCTGCTGCCGGAATTGTGAAGAGCTATAAGGGTTCCCGCGGAGGATATGAGCTTGCCGCGCCGCCGGAACAGGTTACGCTGCGGCAGGTAATCGAAGCGGTGGAGGGACCGTACCAGCTCAGCCGTTGCGTTGGCAAGGAGCATGACTGCGCGGGAAGCTGTTCGCGGGAATTTGCCTGTGACTGCCGGTTTCAGCAGGTGTATCGCGAAATTTCGCAGATGGTGCGCGAAAAGCTTGACTCGGTGACTTTTGCGCAGCCTGTTATACTTAAGTCGGGAAAAATTGAGCAGGGATTTCCGCAGGATAAAGCCTGAAGGAAGGCTTATCTGAACAGAATGAACAGAAAATTCGTTCCTTTGTAGCCGGGTCGGCAGCAGCTTTGCAGCCCGGAGGCATGATTCACAGGAACGTTTATAGGGATGATTGTTATGATACGACAGTTTCGGGATTGTTACGCAAGGTGGGATGCGTCGGAGCTGACAGTCGGCAACGCTGTACTGGAGCGTTCCTACCGGCTGGAATCGGGCGTTCTGCAGCTCGGAAGGCTGTATGACAGAGCGAGCGGTAAAACGGCGGCGGAGGAGCCATGCGCGGCAATTCCGCTGCCGTTCGGCGTTTTTGAACGTTTTGCCGTGCAGTGTGCGGAAGAGAACAACGGCGGGTGACCGGTTCGGCTATCATTATAAGCCGCCATACGGCGCGTTGTTTGTCGAAAACAGGTATTCCGATTGGGGAAATTATTTCCCGTATCGAACGCTCCGCAATCTCTGGATGCTTAGCGGTGTGATTCCGGCACGCGCAATGCAGTTTGAGGTACTGAATCCGCGCCGTCACCCGGAACAGTACGGAAACGATCCGTTTGCTCCCGGCGGATATGAAATGGATTTTCTGTTTGCCTCGGTGATGGTTTCCAATCCGCTGCTGTGGTGTGAACTAAGCCGGTTAAATCCGGAGGACGCGGCGGCTTTGCAGCGGATTATTGACGCCTGGCGTCCGCATTGCGCGGCGCTGTTCGCGGCGGATGTCTGCCCGGTGGGCGAAGAGCCAAGCGGCAGAAGCTGTACCGTTTTTTGGGCTTCGTGCGCTTCGGATCACGGATATTTTGTGCTCCTGCGCGAAAAGAACGACTGCGAAACAGCAGTATATCGGGTTCCGGCGCTGGGGGGGGAAAACACTTCGGGTGAGTATGATCGCGGCAAACGGTTCGGGCAGCATGGAACCGGCGGTTGCTTTTGACGGAGCGATGACTGTGCATTTTTCGCGGCAGGATCAATATCTTTTTGCTCAATATCGGGTGTGCTGCTGACGCAGATCGGTATCTATGATTTGATCGATCATGAAAACGGATTGCCCGGCACAGCGTGCTGTAAAATCAGGTTTGCCGGAAAAGCTTCCGCTCGGGTCGATATGGCAGGAAAGGATGGAACGGAACATGAGAACGGAAGAAATCTTTTTACATTTGGTCGGTTTCGGAACACAGTCGGACGAAAGCTCCGAATCGACGCCTTCCACACCGGGGCAGCTTGTGCTGGCAAACGAGCTGGTGAGGATGATGAAGGAAATGGGAATTGCGGACGCGCGTGTCGATCAGTTTGGTTATGTTTACGGCAGTATTCCCGCAACAGACGGCGGAAAAGCCCCCGCAATCGGGCTGATTGCCCATATGGATACGGCGACAGAGCTTTCCGGGGAGAACATTCGGGCGCGCGTTGTGCCGGACTATGACGGCGGAGACGTTGTGCTGAATCAGTCGCTCGGCATTGTGCTCAGCCCGGAGCAGTTTCCGCAGATGCGGAACTTTACGGGGAAACGGCTGATCGTCACCGACGGCACCACGCTGCTTGGCGCGGACGATAAAGCGGGTGTGGCGGAAATTCTTGCGGCGGCGGAAGAACTGCTGCAAATGGACGGTCCGCACGGTGCAGTCAAAATTGCGTTTACGCCGGACGAAGAAATCGGTCGCGGCGCCGACCATTTTGACGTTGCCGCGTTTGGCGCGAATTTTGCCTATACGGTGGACGGCGGCGCCGTGGGCGAACTGGAATATGAGAATTTTAACGCCGCCTCCGCTGTTATTACGGTGTCCGGCGAAAACATTCATCCAGGTTCGGCAAAAAATCAGATGAAGAATTCGCTGCATATTGCAATGGAATTCGACTCTCTGCTGCCAAAGCAGGAGATTCCGGCTGCCACTGAGGGCTACGAGGGCTTTTTCCACCTTGGGGAGCTTTCCGGAGAAGTGGAGCAGACGACAATGAACTACCTGCTGCGTGATTTTTCAAAGGGCGGAATGGAACGCCGCAAGCGCTTGATGATTGCTGCAGCCGATTTTTTGAACGAAAAATACGGCGAGAAAACTGTGAAGCTTCAAATCAGCGACAGTTATTTTAATATGAAGGAACAGCTCCTGCCGCATCCGGAAATTATTGAACTGGCAAAGAATGCGATGCGTGCGGTTGGGGTAGAACCGAAGGTGATCCCCATCCGGGGAGGAACAGACGGAGCAAAGCTCTCATTTATGGGGCTGCCGTGCCCGAACCTCTGTACCGGCGGCGAGAACGGTCACGGCCGCTTTGAATTTACTGTTACAGAGGAAATGGAAAAGGTGAAGGAAATTCTGCTCAGTATTCTAAAGCTGGCGGCAAAAGAATAAAGAGATCACTTTTCAGCTCAAGTTTGATTTTTGTAATTGGCGAATTCATAAGGAGGTATTTATGAAAATAGTGGTTTTGGCGGGCGGACTGAGTCCGGAAAGAGATGTTTCCCTTTCATCCGGGGCGCTGATATCAAATGCACTGATCGAAAACGGCCATGATGTGATGCTATTAGACTTATATCTCGGGAAAAACAACAAAGAGATAGAGCCAATCTATCGGAATAAAAAGTCTGCATATCGATATTCCTATGCGATTCCTGAACAGGAACCGAATCTGGGCGCAATCAGGGCTTCTAGCAAATTCGATGAATGTTTAATCGGAGAAGAAGTGATTGATTTTTGCAAAAAAGCGGACGTTGTGTTTTTGGCTTTGCATGGCGCGGCCGGCGAAAACGGACAGCTACAAGCTGCTTTCGACTTGCACGGAATCCGTTATACCGGTACGGGGTATATAGGAAGCTTACTTGCGATGGATAAAGACATTTCCAAAAGATTGATGAAGGAAAGCGGAATTCTGACGGCAGATTGGGTTCGTGTGGATCTGAGAGAGCCCAATGGCTGGAGCAATGTCACATATCCATGTGTTGTTAAGCCATGCAGCTGTGGATCCAGCATAGGAGTTACCATTGTTGAAAATGACTCGGAGCTTCATGCTGCAATTGTAAGCGCGCAAAAATATGAGGACTCAATCATGATTGAAAAGAAGATTGAGGGGCGGGAATTTTCAGTCGGCATTTTGGGCGGCAGAGCTCTGCCGCCAATAGAAATACAGCCCTTAAAGGGATTTTACGATTACAAAAATAAATACCAAAAAGGGTTGACACGGGAGATTTGCCCGGCAGATATTACAGAACCGATTCAAAAACAGCTGCAGGACGCGGCTCAAGCGGTTCACAAAGCGTTACGATTAGGCTTTTATTCAAGAGTTGATTTTATCTTGGACAGGGAAAACCGTGCGTTTTGTTTGGAAGCTAATACGTTGCCGGGCATGACCCCAACCAGTCTATTGCCGCAGGAAGCCGCGGCAGTGGGAATTTCATATCTTGAACTTTGCGATATCATTGCACGCGGGTGACATAAAATCCCCGCACAGAAGCCAACCGGCCTTAGCGGAGTTGTTCATAAAACAGTTAAACCGACCTATGGTTACGATCATAGGTCGGTTTTTGTATGTATGTCGGATTAAGAAAGGCTCCCTTGTGCAAAGGGAGCTGTCAGCGAAGCTGACTGAGGGATTGACAACCCCTCTGCCCCTGCGGGGCACCTCCCCTTACACAGGGGGAGGCTTTGTTGCGGTGCAACACCGCAGATTACGCACCACACCGAACGGTGTATAGAAGTGCGCTCTTTAATCTGTTCGACAAACTGGAATGTATCTAAATTTTTCTAAGCGGTAGAGTTTCTCGTCATCTAATTCAGCAATACCATTTTTATATTCATAACCCATTTTTCGATAAAACCCTACTGCTGTGATAGATGATGGGATTTCAATGCGTTTTGCCCTTAAGAAATACGCATCCTGCTCCAAAGTTTCGATTATTTTTCGTCCGACTCCTTTTCCCTGGTATTTTGGAAGTACAAATATTGTGAATAAACTGCTTTCATCATCTTTGCCCCAGTATGGACCGATTGCGCCACAACCGATAAGTACATTATCATCGCAAACAACATACAAATTAGTCCAATTCGAGCGCTCAATCAACTTCTCAGCAGTCAAAAAACGAATATCATTTTCAATATATTCAGGTGAGTAATCTTTGATATTTGTTGTTCGCAAGGTTTTAGCAATTACGTTCGCAAGTTCAATGGCATCTTCGTTTTTGAATCGTCTTATAATCATTTTACTCATCTCGTCAAATTCAAGTTTATTGGTCTGTTTTTCTATTCTATCATGTGGCTGCAATATATACAAGAACAGTCCCGGCAGATCTTTCTGCCGGGACTAAAACTGTTTTACGACAACCGCGCATTTGTGCGGTGGAATTTTTTTTTCTATAGGCAATTATTCTGCAGAGGAAGAATCCGCTGAACTTTCCGGCGCCCAGCCGTTTTGCTCCATGAAGGTAGTCAGCGCATTGAGCTGGCGCACGGTTTCCTCCGGTAAAAAGTGTTCCACCTGTTCGGCAAGGTCGAGCGCGTGTTCCTGATCGCCGAGAGCGCCGAAAAATTGCACCAGCACCTGATGACGGTGCAAAAGCCATTCTCCGCGCTGTTTTCCCCCGTCCGTCAGGCGGATCACGCCATATTTTTCAAACTCAACCAGCCCGTTTTCCCGCAGAACAGCTGCCATCTTGGAAGAGGAGGACGGTGTAACGTTGAGCCGCGCGGCCAGCTCGTTTACCCGTGCAAAGCCTTCTGACAGCGAAAGACGAAAAATCATTTCAAGGTAGTCCTCCATCGATTCTGTCAAAAGATGATGGCTTTTACTGCGATATCCGGCAGCAGTGTAAAAATCGCTTTCCTTTGGACACATTTCGTACCCCCTCTCGCGGTAAAAAAGCAGTATCATCCCGAATTCCGCGGCATATGTTGGAACAAGGAAACAAGATTGGAGCGGAGAAACACCGCCCGTTTTATCATATTGAGGGAGGATTCCGGATATGAATGAAAATACGATTCCATTGAATCGATTATATGAAGGCGAATGGGCAAGGGTTGAGGCACTGGATTCCGGATGCGTGATGCGGCGCAGGCTGCAGGATATCGGACTGATTGAGGGAACCCGGGTGGAATGCCTGCAGAAAAGCCCTTCGGGCGACCCGGTCGCGTACCTGATCCGCGGCGCGGTGATTGCGCTGAGAGCGGAGGATTCCGAAAAAATCCTGGTTCGCGGCGGTCACACCCTTCCGTCGTAAAGTAATCATGACAGTTTGATATCGCAGAAATCAAATTTTTTCTGTTTTCAGTGCTGAGGCTGCTTTCCGATTCGTATAAAATTATATCATGCATCGTCCGCCAGCATTGCCGGCGGACACATTTTTTCCGGAGGGGGAATTGAGTGGTGGGATTAACTGCAAGCGCGACTGGGCTCGGCGCGCTGGACGGCGGACTGATCATTCACAGAGAGACGCCGGAGGATTGCGTCATTGCTCTGGCCGGTAATCCAAACGTTGGGAAAAGCACGGTATTCAACAGCCTGACCGGGATGAATCAGCACACGGGAAATTGGCCGGGCAAAACCGTCAGCAATGCGCAGGGGCGGTGCGAACGGGCGGGAAAAGGGTTTGTGCTGGTCGATTTGCCCGGGACGTACTCTTTGCTTTCACATTCCGAAGAGGAAACCGTTGCGCGGGACTTTATCTGTTTTGGCGGCGCCGATGGGGCAGCGGTGGTTTGCGATGCAACTTGTTTGGAACGCAATATGAATTTGGTGCTGCAGGTATTGGAGATCACGCCGAACACGGTGGTTTGCGTCAACCTGATGGATGAAGCGGAGAAAAAAGGAATTCGTGTGGATACCGCGGCGCTTTCGCAAAAGCTTGGGGTGCCGGTGATTGCGGCGGCAGCCCGGCAGGGGGGGAGGGGACTGTCGGAGCTGACAGAGGCTTTGGCGCAGCTGCCAAACCCCAATGGCGTCCACCGTACAAGGTATCTTCGCCCAATTGAAGAGGCGCTCGATCTTTTGCAGCCCGTGCTGGAGCCGCTGCTGAACGGACGAATTTCTCCGCGGTGGGCTGCGCTGCGGCTGTTGGAAAACGAGACGGAGCTGCTTCGTTCGCTTGGCAGATTTCTGGGGTATCAACCGGAAGAGGCAGCGGAGGTCGCTCCTGTTCTGAGGCAGGCAAGGGAACAGCTTTTTTCCGAAGGGTATACGGAAGAAAAGCTGCGCGATAACATTGTTTCCTGTCTGGTGCTCGACGCGGAAGACCTTTGCGGTGACTGCGTGACGTTTGACCGGGTCAATTATGCCGCGCGGGACAGAAAAATTGACAGAATCCTGACCGGACGCTGGACGGGAGCACCGGTGATGGTGTTGCTGCTGCTGGGCATTTTCTGGTTGACGATCGTCGGGGCAAATTATCCTTCGCAGCTGCTTTCCACAGGACTGTTCTGGCTGGGTGAGCGGTTTGGCGATCTGCTGCATTGGCTTGCCGCGCCGGAATGGCTTTGCGGGCTGCTGGCAGACGGCGTTTACCGTGTGCTGGCTTGGGTGGTATCGGTTATGCTGCCGCCGATGGCGATCTTTTTCCCCTT
Source organism: Acutalibacteraceae bacterium (assembly GCA_050947015.1). Lineage (GTDB taxonomy): Bacteria > Bacillota > Clostridia > Oscillospirales > Acutalibacteraceae > CAKXIK01. The sequence goes on along the minus strand of JBMNVT010000015.1, from coordinate 28,318 downwards.
GTTTACTCTGCTGGAGGATCTCGGATATCTGCCGCGTGTGGCGTTTAATCTCGATCGCGGCTTTCACAGAGCGAACGCCTGCGGCAAACAGGCGCTGACCATGTGCATGGGGTTTGGCTGCAATGCGGCCGGTGTGGTCGGCTGCCGGATCATCGATTCCCCGCGGGAAAGGCTGATTGCCATGCTGACCAACAATTTTGTGCCCTGCAACGGTCGTTTCCCGACGATGATCGCAATTATTTCCATCTTCTTCAATGCTGCAGGCGGCACGCTGGTTTCAGCGCTGATCCTGACAGCGGTCATTTTGCTCGGTGTGGCGGCAACGCTGGTTGTTTCCTGGCTGCTTTCCAAAACGATTCTTCGCGGTCAGGCGTCTTCATTTGCGCTGGAACTCCCGCCCTATCGGCGTCCGCAGATTGGCCGCGTAATCGTGCGCTCCATCTGTGACAGAACGCTGTTCGTGCTTGGCCGTGCGGCGGTGGTTGCCGCGCCGGCGGGAGCGCTCATCTGGCTGCTTGCCAACGTCACCGCAGGCGGTCAGACGCTGCTTGCAGTCTGTTCCGGCGCGCTGGATCCGTTTGCCCGCTGGATCGGGTTGGACGGTGTTCTTTTGCTCGCGTTTATTCTAGGCTTTCCGGCAAATGAAATTGTTATCCCGATTGCGATTATGGCATACCTTTCACAGGGGACGATTCTGTCTCTTGAAAACGCAGAAATGTATCGGCTGTTTACGGCAAACGGATGGACCTGGCTGACTGCGCTGTGCACCTTGATTTTCTCACTGATGCACTGGCCTTGCTCCACCACATGCCTGACGATCCGCAAGGAAAGCGGCAGCTGGAAGTGGACTCTCGCCGCCATCGCGATTCCCACCGTTTGCGGCATGGCGATTTGTTTTCTCATCACGCTGGCAGCAAGACTTTGCGGAGCGGTGTAGAATTTGCAAAAGAAAAGCACAACACAAGGGGCTTGCGAATTTTCGTTCGCAGTTTGCCTCATGTTGTGCTTTTTTATTTTGCAGATGATTCCGCCGGCAAATCATTTTCCGGCTGCGCGTCTGCCTTTTCGGCAGGTTTTGTTGAAGAAAGAGCTTCCTCCGCTTTGGCCTTGCCTTTGTCTTTGTTTTGTTCTTTTGGTGAAGTTTCTGGCTGCTCCAGAAACTCCAGAATTTTTTCAGCCGCAATACGGCAGGCGTTAGCCTCTAAAGTCAGCTGCATGGCAAGCGTATGAAGGTCTTCGTCTGCCGAGCGCTCATTTTTGCTTTTCAGCAGGCGGGACGCCACATTTTTAAGCGCATCGTCCTGCGAAGAAACAAATCGGGTATAAACTTCCTCTGGGGTGCCGCTGCGGCGCAGGTTGCTGTTGAGCAGCTGAATGTCCGGGATCGAGAGAATCGGCTTGAGCAGGCAGATCATCATCAGCGAAGCCAGATGCTCGCGGGAATATTTTTTGCGGTCGGGTCGCGGCAGCAGAGCATCCTTTACATAATTGTTAATCATACTCGGCGTCAACATCTTGCTTTGTTCATTGCGCCGGTAGAATGAGAGCTGTTTTTCCATATAAGTAATGACCTGGTCCATATAAAGTTCAATTTCCGGCATCCTGTCCCACGGCAGCGGCGAATAGTTTTCCACGCTCTGCGCCCATGACTGAATGATTTCCCATTTGCTTTCCATGCCGCAACGACCTTTCTCAAAAAGCGCAGCCGCGCCGTATGGCTGTTCCGCGCTCAATTTTTAATTTATTTTATCACAAAAGAAAAAAAAGAACAACATATTTCAAAAAAGCATTGACATAATAATAGCAAAAGGTTAATATAGTATTAAAAACCAGATAAAATGTTCTTTGTGAATAGATTATGAATGCATTGTGAATGAAAGGCGATTATTATGGAACAAACAATTCAGAAGATTACAGTTTGGGGCGATTCTATTTTAAAGGGGGTCGCGCTTGGCGAAGACGGAAAATACCATGTGTTGGAAAACAACTGCGGCGCATTGTTTTCTCAAAAAAATAAAATTCAGCTGACCAACCGTTCGCGGTTTGGCTGCACCTCGGTCAAAGGGCGTTCCATTGTGCATGCCGACCTCGCAAAGGGTGTGCAGGCAGACGCAGTGTTAATTGAATACGGCGGAAACGACTGCAACTTTGACTGGGAAAAAATTTCCGAAGCGCCCGACGAAACGCATCTTCCGGTTACGCCAATGGCTCAGTTCATGCACGAAATGCAGTTGATGATTGACGAAACGCGCCAGAACGGTCTGAAACCGCTGCTGATGACACTACCGCCGCTGGATTACCGCCGTTTTTTCAAAACGATCTGCCGAGGGCAGAACGCGCGGAACATTCTTCATTGGCTGGGAAACGCGTTCGCGATTTACCGTTGGCAGGAAAATTATTCCGATTCGGTTGCGGAGCTTGCAATCCGCAATCAATGTGAATTGATTGATGTACGCGGAGCTTTTTTGACGACAAAGAATTATGAAAACATGATTTGTGATGACGGAATGCACCCAAATGAAAAGGGGCACCGGCTGATGGCGGAGGTTTTTGACGATTTCCTTCGCTGCCACACGCAAACCGAGTTGGCTGTTTAACAGAACCGGACGCAAAATACCTCCTGTCGTAAAAAAACTACGCAGGAGGTATTTTTTGTAATCTTTTTTCTGATGTCTTCTGTTTTGCGGTTTGGCAGGCCGCTTTTATGGTTGTGTCCGCTGCCCGCCTTTTTCCGTATTTCCTTTTCACACCGCGCGGAACGCCTGCTCCAAATCCTCTAAGATATCGTCAATGTGCTCGGTGCCAATAGAGAGGCGGATAGTATTCGGCTTAATGCCCTGATCCAGAAGCTCTGATTCGGAGAGCTGACTGTGCGTTGTGGTGGCAGGATGGATCACAAGGCTCTTTACGTCAGCAACGTTGGCGAGCAGGGAGAAAATCTGCAGGTGGTCGATAAACCGGTGCGCCTCCGCAACGCCGCCTTTAATTTCGAACGTAAAAATGGAAGCTCCGCCGTTGGGAAAATACTTTTCGTACAGGGCGTGATCCGGATGATCCGGCAGACTGGGATGGTTGACCTGCTCCACCTTAGGATGGTTTGCCAGGTATTCCACGACCTTTTTGGTGTTTTCTGCGTGGCGGTCAAGCCGCAGGCTCAGCGTTTCCGTTCCCTGCAGCAGTAAAAACGCCGCAAAAGGAGAAAGTGTTGCACCGGTGTCGCGCAGAAGGATGGCGCGGATATAAGTGACAAACGCGGCGGGACCGGCAGCATCGGCAAACGAAATGCCGTGATAGCTTGGGTTTGGCGCAGCGATGGCGGGATAATTGCCGGAAGCCTTCCAGTCAAAATGACCGGAATCGACAATAACGCCGCCAAGCGTGGTGCCGTGGCCGCCGATGAATTTTGTTGCGGAATGCACAACAATGTCGGCGCCGTGTTCAATTGGGCGAATCCAGTAAGGTGTGCCGAAGGTATTGTCGACGACGAGCGGCAAGCCATGTTTGTGCGCAATTGCTGCAATCGCGTCGATGTCCGGAATATCGCTGTTTGGATTGCCCAGTGTTTCCAGATAAACAGCGCGGGTGTTCGGCTGAATAGCGTTCTCCACTTCGTCCGGGCGGTGCGCGTCCACAAAGGTTGCTGTTATGCCGAAGTTTGGCAGCGTGTGTTCCAGAAGGTTGTAAGTGCCGCCGTAAATTGTTTTCTGGGCAACGATATGGCTGCCGTTTTGCGCCAAAGCCTGCAGCGTATAAGTGATCGCTGCGGCTCCCGACGCAACTGCCAAAGCGGCGGAACCGCCTTCCAAAGCGGCAATGCGCTGCTCAAAAACATCCTCGGTCGGGTTGGTCAGCCGGCCGTAAATATTGCCGGCATCCGTCAAACCAAAACGGGCGGCGGCGTGCTCGCTGTTATGAAAAACATACGAAGTGGTCTGATAAATTGGGACGGCCCGCGCGTCGGTGGCAAGGTCGGGCGATTCCTGGCCGGCGTGCAGCTGCAGCGTTTCAAATTTCAGTTTGCGTGATTTCAGTTCAGACATGATGTTGACTCCCTTTCAAATGAAAAATAATGTTTGGCAGGCGGATTGCGGGTAAAATGGGTGAACGTCAACAGAAACACATTCGTTCCTTTTGGCAGCTGCGGTAAATGAAAAGACCATATTTTACGAATATGTTCATGTGCCATGCCTCCTAGTTAATAAATCATATCTGTTTAATATGTTTTGACAAGCAAAGTATAACACGTCAGAGATCAGTTGTCAAGAAATTTTTTTAAAATCATATATGTTTAATATGTCTTAAAAAGGCTTGTCATTCTGCGGCTTCGGAAAACAAAACAAATTGGGGGCCAAAAGCTTTCGGTCACAAAATCCAAAAAGTTCGCAACAATTCATTCATATTCTTTTCTTTAAATGTTCTTATTTGGAACAAATAAGGAACACAAAGATCGAATATACTATCATCACAGCAAGAGAGAACGAGCAGGGACGTTTTTGAAGCTGAGACTGTTTTTTATTCCTCCTCTTTTCATTCTTTTCTCCTTTCCTCTTTTTTGGAAGCCGCCCTATGCAGGGGCGGCTTTTTTTGTGCGAAAATCCGCAAAAAACCGGAGTTGACCCCTGCGGTCAACTCCGGTTAAAACGGTTATGCAAAATTGGCTCAACAAAAAGTTTCAGCTTTCCAGCGGATTTTCATAGTGATGCGCCTGAGCGAGCATCATGTCTTTCACCTTCATCAGGCGAATCTGCGTGCTGCGTTCGTTTTCATCCAGCTTCATGGTGATCATCTTGATCTTTGCCTGCGTATCCGGAATCATAACGTGCTCAAGTGCGTTGACGCGGCGGCGCGTTTTTTCGATTTCGGCAGCGAGCAGCTGAGCGGATTTTTCACGTTCCGCCAGCTTGAGCAGATCCGGCAGCAGATCGGAAAGCTCCGAAATGGCGCTGTCCAAGTCAGCCGAGGTAAATGCGAAGCCGTAAGAATAAATATCCGATGGATCCGGCGTTTTGGTTTTGGCGGTAAACACAGGAATATCCACACTCATCACATTGCGGGTGGAAACCTCCAGCATTGCCTCCTGTTTGGTGGCGAGCAGCGCAGTGGAAAGCACTTCGTCCTGCATTACGGCGCGCGCCAGCACAAAGCTTTTGTTCGCCTGACGAATTGCGTCCTCCACCCGCTCCCGCAGCGTCTTGTTTTCACGCACAATATCGAGAAACTGTCGCATCAGCTCGTCGCGCTTGTCTTTGAGCAGCTTGTGGCCGCGCATGGCGGTAGCAAGCTTTTTTTTGAGCTTTGTCAGTTCCATTCGGGTTGGGTTGACGTTTTGAGTCGCCAAAGGAAATTTCCCCTTTCTTTCGGTTTGACCGAAGTTTTGTCCGGCGCTGCCGTTCCGGCAGCCGGCTTACACAATCAGGCTTCGGCCTTGCCGTAATACTCGTCGAGGAATTCGTCTTTAATTCGTTTCAGCTCGCCGCGCGGCAGAATCGAGAGCAGCTTCCAGCCGATGTCCAGCGTTTCCTCAATGCTGCGATTTGCGCCGTAGCCCTGTGAAACGTACCGGTTTTCGAATTCATCGGCAAATTTGGCATAAAGCTTGTCAATATCGGTCAAAGCGGCTTCGCCCAGAACCACCATCAGCTCTTTGGCGTCCTTGCCGCGGGCGTAAGCGGCAAACAGCTGATTCATGGTGTTGGCGTGATCGGCGCGGGTTTTGCCTTCGCCAATGCCCTTGTCCTTCAACCGGGAAAGAGAGGGTAAAACGTCAATCGGCGGCGTAACGCCTTTGCGGTACAGCTCACGGCTCAAAATGATCTGGCCTTCGGTGATATATCCGGTCAGGTCGGGAATCGGATGCGTTTTGTCGTCCTCCGGCATGGTAAGAATCGGAATCAGCGTAATGCTGCCGGGTTTCCCCTTCAAGCGGCCGGCGCGCTCGTAAAGCGAGGCAAGGTCGGTGTACATATAACCGGGATATCCGCGGCGGCCGGGAACCTCCTTGCGTGCGGCGGAAACCTCGCGCAGGGCGTCGGCGTAGTTTGTAATGTCGGTCATAATGACCAACACATGCATTCCTTTTTCAAACGCGAGATATTCGGCGGCGGTCAACGCCATGCGAGGCGTCGCGATTCGTTCGATGGCGGGGTCATTTGCCAAATTGACGAACATGACGGTGCGGTCGAGCGCGCCTGTTTCGCGAAAGCTTTCGACAAAGAAATTGGATTCTTCAAAGGTGATGCCCATTGCGGCGAACACAACGGCAAACGGCTCGGTGGTTCCGCGCACCTTTGCCTGCCGGGCAATCTGTGCGGCAAGCTGAGCGTGCGGCAGGCCGCTGGCCGAAAAAATCGGCAGCTTCTGACCACGAACCAGCGTGTTCAGTCCGTCGATGGCCGAAATGCCGGTCTGAATGAATTCCTGAGGATAATTGCGGGCAGCAGGGTTCATCGGCATACCGTTGATGTCCATGCGCGCGTCCGGCAAAATTTCGGGGCCGCCGTCGATCGGGTTGCCAAGGCCGTCGAACACGCGGCCAAGCATATCTTCAGAAACGCCCAGCTCCATGGTGCGGCCGAGAAAGCGCACTCTGCTGTTGGAAAGATTGATGCCGGTAGAGCTTTCAAACAGCTGTACCAGCGCGTTGCCGCCGTTGATCTCCAGCACCTTGCAGCGGCGCTTTTCGCCACTGAAGAGTTCAATTTCGCCAAGCTCGTTATAAGTGACGTTTTCAACGCCGCGCACCAGCATCAGCGGGCCGGCGACCTCCTGTATCGTTCTGTATTCCTTCGGCATCAGAATTCCTCCTTTGCGCCCGCAGCGTCAATTTCCTTTTGCAGCTGCAGAACCGCAGCGTCAAACTCCTCCGAAATCTGCGCCGGGTCAACGTACTTGAACCGGCCGATGCGTTCGCGAACCGGAAGCTTGACGAGCGTATCCACCGGGATCCCTTTTTCCAGCCCCGCGGCCGCTTCGTCATAGTAGCGCAGGATCAGCTTCATCATCATTGCCTGCTTGGCAAGCGGCGTAAAGGTATCGGTTTCGTGGAAAGCGTTCTGATGCAGAAAATCTTCGCGGATGGAACGCGCGGTTTCCAGCTTCAGACGATCCGGCGCGGAGAGCGCGTCCATACCGACCAGCTTCACGATTTCTTCCAGTTCGGATTCATCATGCAGCATGCGCATCACGCGGGCACGAAGCTCCATCCAATCCTCCTCCACGTTATCGTTGAACCAGGAGGCGAGGGTGTCGGTGTAAAGCGAATAGCTGGTCAGCCAGTTGATGGCGGGGAAATGGCGTTTGTATGCCAGGTTGGAATCCAACCCCCAGAAAACCTTGACAATGCGCAGAGTTGCCTGTGAAACCGGCTCGGAAATATCGCCGCCGGGAGGAGAAACTGCCCCGATGACAGAAAGCGCGCCTTCGCGGTCATCGCTGCCAAGCACTTTGACGCGGCCGGCACGCTCGTAAAACTGCGCCAGACGGCTGCCGAGGTATGCCGGGTAGCCTTCTTCGCCGGGCATTTCCTCAAGACGGCCGGACATTTCACGCAAAGCCTCCGCCCAGCGGGAGGTGGAATCGGCCATCAGCGCGACGGTATAGCCCATGTCGCGGAAGTATTCGGCGATCGTGATTCCGGTGTAAATGGATGCTTCGCGCGCGGCAACCGGCATGTCGGACGTATTGGCGATCAACACGGTGCGTTTCATCAGGGAATATCCAGTTTTCGGGTCGACAAGTTCGGGGAATTCATTGAGAACGTCGGTCATTTCGTTGCCGCGTTCCCCGCAGCCGATATAAACGACGATATCGGCGGAGGCCCACTTGGCGAGCTGATGCTGCACAACGGTTTTACCGCTGCCGAACGGGCCGGGAACGGCTGCCACGCCACCCTTTGCGATCGGGAACAGCGTGTCGATGACGCGCTGCCCGGTGACAAGCGGCATCGTGGGAGAAAGCTTCTGCTTATAGGGCCGGCCTACACGGACGGGCCATTTCTGCATCAGCGTAATTTCGCGACGGTCTCCGTTGGCGGTTTCCACCACGGCGACGGTCTCCGTTACGGTATAATCCCCTTCGCTGATGGAAGCAATTTTGCCGATGACGCCCTGCGGGATCATAATTTTGTGCGATACGATTTCAGTTTCCTGCACGGTGCCGATAATATCGCCGGCAACCACTTCATCGCCGGCCTTCATGACGGGTACAAAGTGCCATTTCACATCGCGTTTCAGCGAGGGTACTTCGATGCCGCGGTGCAGATTAGTGCCCGAAAGCTGATAAATTTCTTCGAGCGGACGCTGAATTCCGTCAAAGATGGAGGAGATCAGTCCGGGGCCAAGTTCCACGCTCAGCGGGGTTCCGGTGGATTCCACCGGCTCGCCCGGGCCCAGCCCGGAGGTTTCCTCGTAAACCTGAATGGATGCGTCGCCGCCGTGAATTTCGATGATCTCGCCGATCAGGCGTTCCTTGCTGACGCGCACCACGTCGAACATATTTGCGTCGCGCATTCCCTCGGCGATCACCAGAGGACCCGCAACCTTTTTGATGGTTCCGTTGCTCATTTTGTTGGTACCATTCCTTTCAACCGGGCGGCGCCGCGGGGCACATCCCGTCCGTTACTTGCAATGGGGGAAACGGCGGGCGCGCGTCAGTCGCCGAACAGAATGTCCGATCCGACTGCGCGTTCCACCGATTTTTTTACATTTGCCATTCCGATGCCTGTGTTGCCCGAAACACCCGGAATCGGGATCACTGCGGGCAGAATACGCTGCGAAAGGGCTTCCAGCTCCGGCGCTAACTGTGAGGCAAGCTTTTCGGTAATGTAAAGCACGCCGTAATCGTTATCCGCCAGATGCATCAGCAGCTCGCCGGCGTTTTTCGCGTCTTCTGCGGGGTAAATATCAAGGCCAAGCGCCGCAAAGCCATAGATGCTGTCGCGGTCGCCGATCACGCCGATTTTAACCATAGGGGATGTTCCTTCCTTTCCTGCGTTTCTGTCGGGCGGAGCAAAATCAGTACAGCTGACGGATTCTGCTGCGAACCACTTCGTCCGGCAGGCTGTTGTGTTTGCCGGAAAGAATGATGCGAACCGTTTTCACTTCGTTTTCTTTCCCGAGAAGATAAGCTGCCAGCGGTTCCACACCGAACGGCTTTGTTTTTGCGCCGGCCAGCGATTCAATCATACGGTCGTCGCACCATTTTTCGAATGCGGAAAGCGACTGTGAAAGTGCTTCCGCCGCACCGGAAAAGGCCGTTCTCGCCAGAAAATCGACCACGGCCTGTGTGCCCTGCGCAGCGGCTTCGGCAAGCTCCGTTACGGAAAAGGAGCCGCAGGGAGCAAGCGCGCGGCGGAGAAAGGCGGCGTTTTTGCCAGTGCGCGCCGCGCGAAGCGCAATTTTGATATCGGTTGTTGCGGCAATTAGTTCTGCATAACCTGCTAAAAACGGTGAGCCGCTGGCTTTGCCTGCTGCAAGCAGCGCAGAAAGCGCCGCCTGGTCCAGAATAACGTCGGCAAGCTGACCGTCCTGTGTTTCCAGCAGCGCCGTCATGGCTTCATCGGCCGGCGCGCGCATTTCTTCCGGCAAAGCGGAAAAATCGCGCGCTTCTGCGGCTGCCTGCAGCACTGCGGGGTCGATGAGACCCTGAGCTACAAAAAGGCGGGAACAGTCGCTGCCAGTAACAACGCCCTTGATGGCGGCTTTTAAATTGTGATAATCGTTTTTACGGAGCAGTACATTGAATACGTCCGGTTCGGGCGCGACCTCCCGCACAAGCGCCCACGCTTTTGCAAGCTCTGCCGAAAGCATTTCCTCGGTAGGCAGCTCGGTATTGTAGCCGCGGTCGGAAAGCGTGCGCAGGCAGTCCTCTGCCGTTTCACAGGCAAGCAGCGCGTCGGTGTCATGCCGAGTCAGCAGCCTGATTTCGTTGGCATGGATCCGCGCTACCGCGTATGCATAATCGGTCTCGCGCATGGGAATTCCTCCTTTATTGCCGGAAAATCAACCGGATCAGGCAAACAGAATTTGATGCACCTGATCCTGCAGAGCTTCCCGCTGCGCATCAAACAAAGCGGAAAACGAGCAATTCTCCTCAATTCCGTCATAAACCAGCAAAAAACCGCCGTCCAGCGGACGTGCCTGCTTGGAAATCTGCAGCTGCGCCCTGTGCGGCGCAAGCTCCTGATTCAGTCGATCTTCAAATCCGGCAGGCAGCCGGTCGAGATCTTTTTGGGAAAGGAACAGTTCGCCTTTTTGCGGAAGCGCGTTTTTCTTTGCCAGACGGAGCAGCATCGCAAAGTATTCGTCGTCCGGCAAAGCGGTCAGCGCGGCTTTTGCTTCTTCAATCACACTGCCGATCAGCTGCTGTTTTGCGGCCAGCAAGGAACGCCTGGCGTTCATTTCCGCTGCGGAATCCGCCAGTCTTTGTGCGCTTTCAGCTTGTTTTGAAGCTTCCGTCAGCAAGCGGGCCAGCTCCTTTTCGCTCGCTGCCTTGGCGGCTTCGGCAATCTGTGCGGCTTCGGTGTTCGCCTGAGCAATCGTCCTCTGCGCTGTTTCTTTCGCCTCGCTGATGATTTGTTCCACGATTTTTTCCAGTCCGCTCATGAATTCAAACATTCCTTTCGCATCAGCCGGGAACCGCGCTTGTTCAAAATTCCGCGCTTCCCGCCTACGTTGGTGGCTGCCGGTGACAGGCACCGGTTACATTGCAAGGCCGTTGATGCCGGTGACGGCAAGAATGGAAAGCAGCAGCGCAAAAATGGCATAGGTTTCAACCATGGCAGGGAACAGCATGGATTTACCGAACTGATCCGGGCGTTTGGAAACCAGATTGATGCTGGCGACGGAAGCGCGTGCCTGACGGATCGCGGACCACGGGCCAACAATGGCAAGAGGCAGAGATGCGGCCAGATAAAGCAGACCCTTTGCAAGCGTCATGCTGCCGGCTGCATAGCCGCCGCCAAGAACGCCAATGCCGGAAAGCATGATAAAACCAAGCAGCAGGCCGTAAATGCCCTGTGTGCCCGGCAGAAGCTGAAGAATCAGCACCTTGCTGAATTTGGAGGGATCTTCCGTGACAACACCCGCAGCAGCCTCGCCGCCCATACCGACGCCGATGGCAGAACCAATTCCGGGAAGAAGCGCACCCAAAACGGTGCCGGTCAGTGCAAAAACAAGTCCGAGATCATTCATTGTTAATTTTCCTCCTTAATAGTGTAGAACTTTGTGTTTGCGGCGAAGGGAGCGTATTTTTCGCCGCCGCCTTCATAAAATTTGCCGAAGAATTCGACATATTGCAACCGGTTGGTATGCACATAAGCGCCCAACAGATTGATGGCCAGATTAAAGAGATGTCCGACAAGAAACACCAGTGTGAATACGATCGCGCTGAAAACGGAATCGCCGCCCATGGCGCCCATCTGATTGATGACCGAAGCGATAACGCCCGTGGCAAGACCGAGCGCCAGCAGACGTGCGTAGGAGAGTACGTCGCTGAGGTAGCTTGTCACGCCGTAAAGCCCGTAAAGCCCCTTAAGCAGTCGTTTGAACGGAGCGCGGGATTCCCGACCGGCCGTTGCGATGATGCCGATGGCAGAAAGCCCGGCCAGAATTTTTGCGGCCGTAACAAAGGCGGGCGGAACGGCGAAGCTGAGGTTTGCCATGGAACGCAGCATATCGGTGCTCATTAACCAGACGATCAGCCCGATCAACAGCCCGTACCAGAAACCGACGTCATAAATTGCACCGGCCTTGTCGCCGCGCTTCCAGAGCTGATAAAACTGGATCCCGAGCCCGGTGAACAGATGGATGATACCGATGACGAACGAGACCATCAGCAGCGTCATCGGGTCCTCCAGCGGAACGAGCCAGAGAGCAGGAACGGTAAAGTCGGTATGGAAAAAGGTTTTGGCGATCACGGTGGGCGCGTCGCCGAACCAACCGCCGAACAGCGCTCCCCATACCGCAGTGGAAACACCGCACCAGAAGAACATCCGAAGCGTTTTCTGCAGCGAGGCAGACATTTTCGGGAATTTTTTGACCACAAAGAAGCAGCCGAGCGCCATCAGGATCCCGTAAGCCGCGTCGGAAAGCATCATACCGAAGAGAATATAGTAAAACACCGCCATAATCGAGGTCGGGTCAATATCCCGCTTGCCCGGCATGCTGTACATCTCGATGACGCCTTCCACCGGTTCAGAAAAACGGTTGTTGTGCAACAGCACAGGCGGCTGCTCCTTTTCGCCCGGCTCGGAAAATTCCACCGCGGCACAAAACGGCACAAGGTCGCGCTCAATCTGCGATTCCGCCGGTTCGGGGAGATATCCCTCCAGCACAAAAACATTTTTCGATTGTGAAAGCTTGTCGATCACCTGATATTTTTCGCGGCGCATTGCATAATAGTCTGCAAGAAATTCAATGCGCGGACGCATTGCAGCGAACGAAACGATCTCCTGCTCACTTTTCTCAATCTGTGCGTCCAGCTCCTGAATGCGCTGCCGGTATTCCTGTGCAGCCTCTGCCGGAGAAACCTTGGTTGGCGAAGCGGGAAGCGAAAAACCGTGCGCACGCAGCGCGTTTTCCACGGCGCCGCTCTGCGGTTTCATGCACAAAACAAAAATGCACGTCTGATCCGGCGTTGTACTCAAAATTTCTGCATGGACAGCGGCGTCCAGGGCTTCCTCTGCCAAAAAACTCAGCAGTGTTTCAAGGCTGAGCGCTTCCGGAACCGTTCCGATAAAAGCGGTGGTCAGCTTTGTTCCGCGAAACCGCATGGGAAGGTCAAGCGAGAGCCAGGGATTCAGCGCCGCCGCCTGGTTTTCCAACCGCGCTTGCTCCGCCTTAGCTTCAGCCATGGAACGGGAGAGCGCAACCATGCGGCGGGCGGCGGAAATCGCCTCTTCGTGCGTAAGCACTTGCTCGTCATATTCCGCGAGAGAAAGCTCCGGCTTGCCCTGCAGCGAACTGAACATGGATTTCTTTTCCGGTGCGTAATGATCCAGCAGCTCCAACGCCTGACGCACAGCATTCTGGCAGCGGTCAAAATGCGCCAATTGCCGAGAACTGTCTGATTTATAAAACAAGTCGTCACTGAGCGGAACGTCGGTTACTTCAATCACGCCGCGCCGCTGCAGAAACTCCAACAATGCTTTACGGTCGCGCTTCAGTGCGAAAAGCGTCATTTTTTTCATTGGAATGACTGCCATTTGCCGCGTCACCTCCTTTTTTTACATCATTCATTCGGATTTTGACCGTTCAGAACAGCCCGATAACGTCCATAACCCTGCGGACGGCAGCCGGTCGTTTCTCTTCCGCGTCAGCCAAAAGAGCTTCCCGCCGGCGAAGGGCTTCCTGCTCAGAGGCGATCCCCTTTTTAGCGGATTGCTCCGCGGCTTCGCCCGCCTGAACCGCGCCTCTGCGCTTTGCTTCCTCCCGCGCGCTGCGGAGCATTTGCGCGGCGGCCTGCTGCGCTTTGTCCAGAATATGAGCTTTTTCCGATTCCGCATCGCGTTCAATCTGAGCGGCCTGTTGTTCCGCGCTGCGAATCTGTTCGATTGCGTCTGACGCCATGGTAAGAACCATCCTTTCCCGCGGGAAACCCGCATGTTTTTCATTTTCCGGCTGCAGACCGGGTGTTATGACACGAAAAATCTGCCGTACGATGCAGATGAAAAACAATACTATTATACTTTTTTTTCTTTTTTTTTTCAAGGAAGCAACATGGAAAAAGATTCTCACTTAATCAGAGTTTTTTACAGGAAAGTATACAAATCAATGAAATATTGGTAAATAATTAACAATGATTGAGCAATTGTTTAACAATGTTTTTGAAAGAAAATTTCTCTTTTCGGTGTTTTTCGGCGCAAAGCGGCAGTGCAGCCGTTTGCATTCAGTTTTTGTGTGATGCCGCAAAAATATACAGCACATACATTCTCGGATTGCCGGAAAAGGAAAACGCCCTTTTACTGCGCAGATGCTGCGGTAAAAGGGCGTTTTTGGTGTAGGTTTCGGACCGTATTTTATTTCATGTACAGTCTGCGGTTTTCAGCAAGGATCCGGTCGCGTTCAAAATTGCGCACACGCTGCATCGCTTCGCACGTTTTTGCCCATGTAACCGGGGCGTTCTTTGCTGCATAATCATTCGATTCGCTGCCGTAATATCCCCAGGCAATAATGGTGCGGGCACCGGCGTCGTAAGCGGCTTCGGTGGCGACGACGATATCTTCTTCTGCGCCGCGCGGATTATTATAGGTTTGGATCCAGATATTGTGGTCCTTGTGGAACTGCTCGCTGACGCGCAGGTTCTCTTTGGTGCCGCGGGATACATAATCGTAAACACTCAGCGCCGGGTCTTTTTCCTTGACTCCCACCCAGTACGGGTCGGAACCGATGTTATCCATGTGGGGCAGGCTGCACACGCGGTCGACAACGTCCAGACTCATGCCATAGGTACCAAGCATGACGCAGACGACGTTCTTCATGCCCTTGGACGCGCTGTATTCCGTCATTTCGCGGAAATAATCTACGATTGAGTCGGTGCCGAACGCCGCGGCGTCCGCATCCGAGAATTCGGGCATCGGCCGGCCGTATTTTTCTTCAAACATTTTGCGGCAGCGCGGGCAGGTACAGCCGTAATAGGTTTTGCCGTCCACAGTCTTTTGCGGCATATGAGGTTCATCCCAGAAAATCGTTCTGCCGCCGATAAAATAGACGGTGTCAATCCATTCCTTGGTAAACTTGCGGAAATCGGGACTGTTCACGCAGGCGTGCACAGGATCCATATCTCCGTTGGAAAGATACATGTGGCTATCCGGATAATACGCCAGAAAATGCGACTTATCGCCGGGAGGACCTCCCAATCCCCAGTTATCGACCCAAACCTCCAGACCGATATCCTCGGACATCGAGATGATATCCTTCATTACCATCTTATGGCGATCCCAGTCGGTGTGAGAGAACATGTGTACTACAAGATCCATTCCGTGGGTCGCCATGTCGAGAAGGTCTTCGCGGGCGTGATGAGGCATGCGGTTGCCGTGGTAAGCTGCGCCAAGACGAAGCGGTGCAATTGCCATAGAAAATACCTCCTGAATATTTTTTGAGTGGGCTATAAAAAAATAATTAATTTATTCACATGATAAATGAATTGCAAATGCAAGTCAATAGGTTACAAAAAATTATTTGAATTGTTCAAATTTAAATGTAAAATATGCAGAAATAACATACACGAAAGGAAAAGCCCGATAAGATCGAGCTTTTCCGCAGGTTGCCGAAGCGTGAGCATCGCCCGTCAGCCGGAGCCTGCAGGCGATGAATATCAGGATGCATCATGTTACCGGAACGGCGTGCCCCGGTGCTTTCAAAGCTTATCCGGCCAGGGTTTCCTTTACCAGCTGCTGCGTCTGATCAAAATACTCTGTGACAAACGGCTGCAGCTGCCGGGCGGCCGGGGCGTTTTCCGGGATCAGAAGCGTTTTTCCGTCGTCTGAAACGGAGCAGCAGTCGATGAAATCGTTGATCTGATTCAGCAATTCCAGTTCCTCGGGGCTGTTTTGCACGTATGACGCATTGTTTTCCATCAGAGAGATCTGGACGTGTGCGGCTAAGATAATGCCGTAATATTTTTTCTGAACGGCTGTTTTTTCATTTCTGATTTCGTCGGTATCGGAACTGCTGATCACAGGCATATCCTGTTCCAGATCCTGGACCTCCGCCAGCAGTCTGGCTTTTTCATCCGCCAGGTAGTTTGGTCCGGCAGCTTCTCTGCGGGCTTCCTGATGTAGCCGGTCGGTCTGGAAAGCGGCCTCCTCTTCCGTCAGATCGGGATGCTCCTGCATATAGGCCTGCAGCTTCTGATCAAACAGCTGCGTGACGCTGATCGTCCTGTCGATTTCTTCGTTCTGCTGATTGACATAGTTTGCTGCCGTTTCGTCTGTAAAAACAAGCGCATAATCTTCTTTTTGGAACATTCCCTTTTTATTTTGCTGTGCCGTGGCAGAATAAACGGGGAAAATTGCAATGATGGCGACGGCCAGAACAGACAATAAAATCTTTCTTTTCATTACTGATACACCTCTTTAATCAAACAATTTCCAATAGACCTTTTCCGCAGGGACAAACTGTGCTGCCGCGCGGGGCAGAAAATAGACATTGTTGATGGAAAGCTCCATGCCGCTGTACAGGTTTTCACCCTGAGCGGGTACCGCCAGAATTCCGCCACAGAAAGGGTGGAGTTCGGCGTTTTCCGGCAGCAGGCTGCCGTCAACCGGTGTTGGAGAAACATACTTCAGCCGGTCGGTCTGAGAATCGAGCTCCAGATAGCCGAGGGTTTGATACCCGCCGCCCGCCATTTTCAGCAGGATCCGATTTCCGGCGCCATCGGTTCGAATCTCCTGAACGGCGCCGATCCCGGGGACCTTTTCAAAGGCGGGATGCAGGGGCTGCTTCGGTTTTGAGGGGTCTTTGTGGTAGGCGTCCGTGACGCGATAAAAGTCTTCCAGCTCCAAGTAGAGATAAAGCTGTTTTTTCTCGTCCAGCGCCATGATGCAAAAATTCATTCCGCCGCCCTGAAGGTCGATCGCCTTGGCATCCATCGGAATGGGCGAAAACACATTCCGGTCGGGAGAAATGGGCGCTTCCTCGTTATATTCGTTTCCATATCCTTCTGGCGTGGTGTAAGAGGGGGCGGAATAGATGACGCCGTCTTCACAGAGGAGATAAAGCGTTCGCTCGTTCAAAACGATCTTTTTGACTTTGCCGGGTGTTTGAACCTTGACCGGCTTAAAATAGAAGTTTTCCGGAACGACAGCCCACCCGCCGTAAAGAGACATGGTGCCGAGGCAGAAAAGCTCGCCCTGCTCCGTGAGGAGGAAGGAATCGTATCCGTTGCTTTCCGCCTGAACGATCTTGTTTTCAAACAGGTATTCGCGGTAGATGCAGCGATTTTCCGCGCTTTCCGTAACGTGTTCGGGCATTTGGAACGGTATGGTTCCGCCGATATAGTAGAGACGGTTGCTTTCCCCCACGCAGAGATACGGGGTGAGAAGACTCATTTTTTCCGGAAGATTCATTTTCAGCAAAAGCGGTTCCCCGATGTCGGTTCCCGACTGCAGAGCGCTCTCCAACCCGTCAAAAAGCTTGAGGTAATCTTCCGGAATCTGCGGTTCACTTTGCTCGTTGTAGGTCAGGTATTGGCTGAGGCTTTTACGAAGGTAGACCTCACCGTCTGCGGTGGAAAAAATCTCGAGTGAGGTGTCGGAACGGTCAATATTCAGCTGATTGATTCGGTTCACAAACAGAAATTCGTTTTCTTTTGCCAAATCGGAGGAAGACGGAGCCTGTGAAGAAGACGGCGCTCCCTGCGACGAAGCAAGGCTGCTGACCGGCGCCGGGTCGGGAAAAGGAGAGCCGCAGGAGCACAAGAGGAACAGAATCGCTGCGGCGGATGCAAAAAACGTTGTTTTCCGGAGCTTTTTCATGGCGAATCCTCCAAACGGTGATTTGGGTTTGGGGAGAAATCGGTTTTTAACCGGCGCTCCACCAAAGCTTCATGTAGAGTCTGGGGTCAAGAGCATAGGTGCTATATGATGGTGCATATGCCCACTTGCCTCCGCTCCCTTCCCATAGCTGGCTGTAATTATTTGTATATTCAACATGAAGATGATAGCCAGTTGCTGTTCCTGTATTACCGACAAATCCGATCAGTTGACCACGTTTTACATAAATAGCTGTTGAATTTTGTTTGATGGGATTAAAAGATGCAGAGGAAGAACGGTTACTGGAATAAGAAGGGGCTGTAACACCATTAGAAAAGGCGGACATATGGGCATACATTGTGCCGCAATTTGTACCTGTGTGTTTTATTGTAGCGAAATTTGCTATTCTAGTTAGTTGATTGTTACTGATGCTGCTCCAGTAGGTGAGATAGCCGGCCTTATCAGCATAAAGCGGAAAGTTATAAATTCCATCTACTCCAACTGTAGCGACATCCCGAGCGAGATGTCCCGTTTTATACCCTTGACTTGCATATGTGTAGTTATGAGAAATTGGAGGTGCTGCATTATTTCTATCAGACAATACTTCTTCAAAAATCCATGATGCATAACCGTTATCTTCTGTAAGGCTTGCTGCTTTTAGTGGATCTGTGGCATTTTCAGTATCGGCTAACCGCATTGGGGTTGTTGCGCTATTTATTAATGGTGCCAAAACGAGTGGCTGCACCGGTTTGAATTACCAGTTTCCACTTAGATGTAGCATATGAAGCGCTAGCCAATCTTAACTTTACAGTATTTGAAGTGAGGGTGTCTTGGTCTATACACAAAGTCGGATATTGTTTGTTTACAATTTTGAAATACTGGGTAGTGCCAATCTGTTGTAATGTCCACTTATATCGATCAGAAGAAGGTGTGCAAGTGCCTAATGCTAAACTTGAGCCAACGGATGCACCGGAAGGTGCTGACAAATAAGAAGCTGTTAGATGGTTGCGTATATAATATGTCTTACCGCTTTGCACATAGCCTACATAAGAGGCGGTACTGGGTAATGTGACATCGGCGAATACTTTTACAGGAAAGAGAGAAAAGGTAAATGCAAGGAAATACCATTGCTGAGAGAAAAAATTTAACTTTACTGTTTTTTCTTTTCGTGCTATTTCTCCTTTTTCGTTTTTTGTTCGATCCCTGGTTTCAATTTTAGAAACAAAAAGCATCAAATATTAATTCTGCATTGGAATTACCCTTCCTTTTTTCTTTGACCAAATCTGTTGACTGCGCGTCAGCTCTGCAGAATGGATGAATTTTCATGATATAACATGGAAAATCACGACAACACAGGGAAACAATATTTTAAAGATAAAAATCCCTTTTTTATTATAATTTGTGTGTGAGTAAAAGTCAATATAAAAATTCCTCTTTTTATAAATTTAATAATAAAATTGGCGAGAAGGAAAATTATGTGACCGGCATCGAGTTGGGAAAGGGGGGAATGCGCGGCAAAGAAAAAAGGGAAAATCAGCGACAAAAGAGAGCGGAAGAATCTGGCACAAATTATATTATCTTTTATAGAAATATTATCCTTCATTTTCATTGTATACAAGAGGAAGAGCAAAGTCAATATAAAAAACAATTTTTATTCTAAATTAATGGCGAAATTGTCAAAAAAGCGATCGATGCGGCCGACCGCTGCGAAGGGAGGCATCCCGGCGAAAATCGACCGGGAAAAGCGTGCACGGCTCTGCTTGCAGTTTCTTCGGCAAGGCGGTATAATAAATCAATCAGATGAAAAATGAAAACAGATGAAACTGCAGATGAAAAAGGATGGCTGAAATGGATGGGCTAACTACTTATACATGGAAAAAAGAAATTGCGTCCTATGAAGTGGATCGCAGCAACCGGCTCCGGCTTTCGACGATCCTGCGGCTGATGCAGGAATCCGGAGACCGGCAGACGGCGGCGGAGGATATTCCATATGAGCAGGTCGTGAAAAAGGTCTGCATGGTGCTGATCTCGCGTTCGTCGGTTCAGGTTCACCGTTACCCGGCAGCGCGGGAAGAGCTGACCATGACAACGCTGCAGCGGGCGGTGCGCGGAGTGCGGATGTACCGTGATTTTATTTTTCGCGTTGGAGAAGAAACGGTCGTGGAAGCGACGAACGAATATTTTTGTGCCGATCTGCAGACGCGCCGCGTGATCCGACCGGACGTTTACCTCAATTCCAACTTTAAGATGAATCAGTCTTTCGTGCCGGGCAACCCGCAGCCCAAACGGATCGTTCTGCCGGCGGAAATGCCCCCTGCCGGAGAGCGGACCGTCTATGAGTCGTTTGTGGACAACAACGGCCATATGAATAATTCGTGGTACTGCGATTTTGCCGTCGATGCGCTGCCGGAGGAGGTGCGCTGCCGACCGGTAAAGACGCTGTTTACCAACTATGTTCACGAGGCGATGCCGGGCAGCACGCTTGCTCTTTTTACTGCGCAGCGGGGGAATACAGCATTTGTGCGCGGAGACCTCGGCGAAGAGCAGAGCTTTTCCGTAGAGCTGGAATATGACTGAAAAGACCCGCAGAACGGGCGATGACTCCGGGTTTTTGAGAGGATTGAGAAAATGAAAACTCCTTACGGGAAAAACATCCTGATCACAGGCGCGAGTTCCGGACTGGGCAAAAGCTCCGCGGAGTACTTTGCAAAGGCGGGCTATTCCGTCTGGGGTGTTTCGCGTTCCTGCGGGCGCAGCGAGCGGCGGGTCGGCGCCGGAATGATCCGGATGCTGCCCATGGACGTGACGGACGATGCCTCGGTTGATGCGGCAGTAAGCGAGGTTTTGGCGCAGGCGGGCAGTATCGGCGTCGTTCTGCACTGCGCGGGCTTCGGGATCGCCGGCGCGTGTGAAGATACGCCGCTTGAAGCGGTTCGCGCACAGATGGAGACCAATTATTTTGGCGTACTGCGTGTCAACCGGGCAGTGCTGCCGTCCATGCGTGCGCAGGGCTTTGGTTTGGTTCTTGTTACAAGCTCGGTTGCCGGGCTGGTGTCCATTCCGTTTCAGTCGCATTACGCCTCCAGCAAATTTGCGTTGGAAGCAGCCGTGCAGGCGCTGCGCATGGAATGCCGTCCGTTCGGTGTCCGTGCTGCGCTGTTGGAACCGGGGGATACCCGAACGGGCTTTACAGGGGCGAGAAAAATGACGATGCCGGAAGTCTCGCCTTACCGTGCAGCCTGTGAGCGGGCAGTCGGAAAAATGGCGCGTGACGAAGAAAACGGAAAACCGCCGGAATCGGTCGCAAAAAAAGCGCTGGCGCTGGCGCAGAAACGGAACCCACGCATGCACAACGTCATCGGCGCTGATTACCGGTTGCTGGCCGGACTGATTAAGATTCTTCCGGAATGTGCCGCCGAAGCGATCCTGCGCAGAATGTACTGCTGACCACACGGGATGGTCAAAATCAATGAACAAGGAAGGTAATTTACATGAGCAAGCTGATTCTGGCGTCCGGCTCTCCGCGGCGCCGCGAACTGATGGAGCAGACAGGCCTTGCGTTTACCGTGATCCCTTCTGAAACGGATGAGAGCACTGCCGAAGGGCTGCCGCCCAAAACGATGGTGAAGCATCTGGCGCGGCAGAAGGCTCTGGCCGTTGCCGCAAAACACCCGGGTGCGGTCGTGCTTGGAGCCGACACGGTGGTTGCTGTTGATGGGGAGGTGCTCGGCAAGCCGAAAAACGAGGAGGATGCCCGGCGAATGCTGAGGCTGCTTTCCGGTCGAGAACATTGCGTCCATACCGGTGTCTGCGTGGTGACGCCGAGCGGAACGACTATCACCTTTTGTAAAACCTCTCACGTTACGTTCCGGGGCATTTCGCCGGACGAGATCGACCGATACGTCGCCACAGGCGAGCCGATGGACAAGGCGGGCGCTTACGCCATTCAGGGCAGAGGAGCAAAGCTGGTGCGCGATTATTCCGGCGATTACACCAACATTGTTGGCCTGCCGGTGTGGCGTGTGCTGCGTGTGCTTTGCGGTTTTGGCAAGGATATTCCGTTCTGAAACGAAAAAGCGCAGAGCGAAGGATGAGCTGTTCAAACAGAAGTTTGCGGCTCAGCGAAAGGAGATGGTCACCAAATGGAGCGTTCGGAAATTTTGCGTCATATCGACCACACGGCGCTTTCCGTTGTTACAACACAGGAGGATATTGCGCGGCTCTGCAGTGAGGCGGCGGAGTGGAACACGGCTTCGGTCTGTATTCCGCCGAGCTTCGTCGCGTGGGCGCATCACCATTACCCCACAGTGACCGTCGGTACGGTTATCGGCTTCCCGCTCGGCTACCATACAACAGCGGTCAAGCTCTGCGAAGCGCGGCAGGCGATCGCTGCCGGAGCGGAAGAGCTGGACGTGGTTGTGCATTTGGGAGATGTCAAGGCAGGGCTGTTCGATTGTGTCACGAGTGAAATTCGTCTGCTGAAGGAAGCGGCGGGGGATCGGGTTTTGAAAGTAATTGTGGAAACCTGTGAACTGACAGAGGACGAAAAACGAGCCTTGTGCCGCTGTGTCACCGAGGGCGGCGCAGATTACATTAAAACCTCCACAGGGTTCGGCAGAGCGGGCGCTCAGTTGGAAGACATTGCGCTTTTCCGGAAGGAAATCGGCCCGAACGTTAAAATCAAGGCTGCAGGCGGAATTCGTACTAAAGAGGCGATGGAAGCGTTTCTGGCTGCCGGGTGCGACAGAATTGGCACCAGCAGCGCGGCGGTGCTGTTTCGGAAATGATCCGGTCGGAAGCGTTTTTGGGCCGTTTGCCTTGGATTTATTATGGAAGGGAGAGTATTGCCATGCTGGGAGAATATCAATATCATGTACACCTGAACAAAGGAGATGTGGGCAGATATGTGCTGCTGCCCGGCGATCCGGGGCGCTGTGAGATTATCGCGTCGCACCTCGAGAACAGCCGGTTCGTTTCTTCCAACCGGGAGTTCACCACCTACACGGGGGAGCTTGACGGTGAAAAGGTGAGTGTGGTTTCCACCGGGATCGGTGGGCCCTCCGCGGCGATTGCCATGGAGGAACTGATTAAGGTGGGGGCGGATACCTTTGTGCGCGTTGGAACCTGCGGCGGGATGAACCGAAATGTGACCGGGGGCGATCTGGTTATTGCCACGGCCGCAGTTCGCGCAGAGGGAACCAGTCGCGAGTATCTGCCGGTGGAATATCCCGCAGCGGCGGATTTTGGGGTGGTCTGCGCGCTGGCAGAGGCAGCGGAGCATTGCAGGATGCGCAGACATATTGGCGTGGTGCAGTGCAAGGACTCCTTTTACGGACAGCATGCGCCCGAAACAATGCCGGTTGCCGACGAACTGCGCTACAAATGGAATGCATGGATTGCGGCCGGGTGCCTGGCATCCGAGATGGAGAGCGCTGCGGTGTTTTCGGTTGCAGCGGTGCGCGGCGTGCGCGCGGGAACCGTACTGCTCACGATTATGAATAAGGACCGCCGCAGGCTTGGTCTGCCGGATGAGGAATGCTACGATATTGACCGCGCAATCTGTGTGGGCGTGGATGCTGTTCGCAGGTTGATTCAAAAAGATCGCGGAGAATAATTTCGGTCAGTGTTTTAAGAAAAAAGTATGAGGGAGCCGGGATGAAGAAGTTTATTGGAGATAGGGCCTTTTATCGAAAAGTGTTTGCCGTTGCGATCCCTGTCATGATTCAAAACGGAGTCACCAATTTTGTAAGCTTGCTGGATAATTTGATGGTTGGCCAAATCGGCACTACGCAAATGAACGGCGTGGCGATTGCAAATCAGTTGATTTTTGTATTTAATCTGTTTATTTTTGGAGCAATTTCCGGCGCCGGAATTTTTGGCGCGCAGTTTTTCGGTCGCGGCGATTATGAGAATGTGCGCAATGTGCTCCGCCTGAAGATTTATATTTGTGCGATCATCTGTGTGCTGTGTATGACGGCGTTTGTTTTGTTCGGAGAGCCACTGCTTTCGCTTTATCTTTCCGAAGGCGGCGAAAGCGCCGGCAACCCGGAAGAAACGCTCCGAGTTGGGTATACTTATTTAATGATTATGCTGTTTGGGTTGATCCCAAGCGCGTTAACACAGGCTTTGGCTGGTACTCTGCGCGAATCGGGGGAGACAGTGCTGCCGATGAAAGCGGGGGTTCTTGCAGTGCTGGTCAATCTGGTGTTCAACTACCTGCTGATTTTCGGTCATCTAGGTTTTCCTGCTCTCGGCGTGGCCGGCGCAGCGATTGCCACGGTGCTTTCGCGCTTTGTGGAAATCGGCGTAATCTTTTTTGAGATTGTCCGTAACCACGAACGGTTCTATTTTTTGCACGGCCTTTTTTCCACTGCCAGAATTCCGTCCCTTCTGCTGCGTAGTGTTGCAAAAAAAGGTTCGCCGCTGATGGTTAACGAGCTTCTCTGGTCGGTCGGAATGGCGGCGGTTACGCAGGCATACTCGGTGCGCGGGTTGGCGGTGGTTGCCGGGCTGAATATTTCCACAACGGTTTCCAATCTGTTTAATATTGTATTTATGGCGCTCGGAACATCGGTTTCCATCCTTGTCGGACAGCGGCTTGGCGCGGGAGAAACAGAGCAGGCGGTTGACGACAACCGCAAGCTTACTTTTTTTGCGGGAGCAATCTGTATCTTGATCGGCGCTTTGCTGGCAGCCGCATCGCCATTTATTCCGCTGCTCTACAATACGGAGGAAAACGTGCGTGCGCTGGCAACAAGTTTTATTTTGATTTCGGCCATAACAATGCCGCTGCATGCAATCGCGCATTGCACCTATTTCACGATGCGCTCCGGCGGCCGCACGGGGATCACCTTTTTGTTTGACAGCGTTTATGTTCTGTGTGTCACGCTGCCTATCGTCTGGCTGCTGACCCACGGAACGTCTCTGGCGATTGTGGCAGTCTATTTGATCGCACAGTTTTCCGACGGAATCAAAGCACTTATCGGGCTGGTACTTGTCAAAAAACGCATTTGGGTAAGAAATCTTGCAGTAAACACACAGCAGATCGCAGCGGAAGAAACATAACGTTTGCCAGCAGCCGCGCGGAATCGGAAAAATCAAAAACGCCTGCAGCCCCGGCTGCAGGCGTTTTTTGTTGATTCAGAACGGTACCCTTTGCTGCCAAAAGCCCTATGCCTTGACCAAGTCAGACTGTGTTGCCGCAGTTTTTGCAGCAGATCCTTTTGATGCGTGTGCAGTAAAAGCATTTTTTATGTGATCGTCGACCGGGTGGTCGTCAATCGCTTCGGAGGAAATGGAAACCTTGCGCGCTTTGCCTTCCGTCGGCGGGTGAGGCTGATTCTTGAATACCATCTTCAGCAGGATTGGGCAGAGAATCGAGGAAATCACGATCAGAAAAATAGTCGCAACCAGCGGGTCGATTCCGACCAGAACGCCGTTTTCGTAATAGATCAGGCTTTGGCCGGTGGCGTATACGGCAAGGGCAACTTCGCCGCGGGCAATCATGCCGCAGCCAATGGTCAGGGACTCGCGGTTGCTATAATGAAATGCGCGGGCAATGCCGCCGCAGCCGATAATTTTGCTGATGATGCCCAATAGCACAAAAACAACGGCAAAGATCAATCCAGAAGGCTGAAAATGGCTGAAGTCTGCGCTGATACCGATATAGGCAAAAAACATGGGGGTAAAAATCATGTAGCCGCTTACCACAACCTTGCGGTCTACAAATGAGGTGTCGTCCAGTCCACTGAGCATCAGACCGGCCATATAAGCGCCGGTAATAGCGGCAATGTCGAAAAATTCTTCAGCACAGAATGCATAAAAGAAACACATGACAAGCGCAAAAATACCGGTGCGGCGTTTGTGCGGATATCTTTTGACAAGCAGCTTGAAAAACCAGCGGAGCAGCAGTCCAAGCCCGATGGTAAACGCGAAGAAGCCCAACGCCTTGAGCAGCGTCACGCCGATGCTTCCGCCGCCGTTCATTCCGGTGATGATGCTGAGGGTAATGATGCCGAGCACGTCGTCAATGATGGCGGCGCTGAGAATTGTAGTGCCGACGCGGGTGTTCAGCTTGCCCAACTCGCGCAATGTTTCTACGGTGATGCCGACGCTGGTTGCGGCCAAAATACAGCCGACGAACAGCGCGTTCATAATCATGCTGTGGTTGGCTGCCTTGCCGGGCCATCCCATAAACAACAAAGCACCGAAGGTACCAAGCGCCACGGGAACGAGCACCCCCGCACAGGCGATTGCAGTGGAAGCGGCACCGCTCCGTTTCAGCTCCTTAACGTCAGTTTCCAGTCCGCTGGAAAACAGAATAAAGACCACGCCGATTTGAGAGAAGCTTTGCAGCACGTCCATTTCGGCGCTGCTGGGATTGATGATGCCGTCAAAGCCGCCGAGGCCGAGCTGGCCGACAATAGCCGGCCCAATCAGCAGGCCGGCGAGAATCATGCCGACAACCTGCGGTAAGCCAAGCTTGCGGGTCAACATACCAAGCAGCTTGGTTGCCAGCAAAATTACGGCGCAGTCGAACAAAATGTTCATGACATCAAATTCCATATACATTCTCCTTCGGTTCGGGCGCAAAAAACGACCCCTGCGCTTTTGTCAGCCAATCCAAAAGCACAGAGACCGTCTCTGTAAATGGTACAGCCCATTTTAAACAGTTCAGATTTCAGTTTTCTATTATACGCTTGTCCCAATGCAAAAGTCAATTTGCGATTTCGACAAAAAACACCCGGTGCCGAGCGGAATTCACAGCTCTTTTTGAACGCGAACTACTCACACGCTGATGACCCGGATCACTGCTGCCAACACCGGCATAGTGAGAATGGAAAGCAGTGTGCAAAGCGTGACACACTGGGAGGCAAGCGAGGCGTCAAGCTTGTAGCGCGTGGCAAAAATCGTCGTAATCGCGGCGGTTGGGGCGCTGGCGACAAGCACCGAGGCCGCGTAAAGCTCATACGGCAGATGAAACGGGTAAAACAGGGCGGTCAGCGCAGCGGGAATTACCAGCAGGCGTAGCGCCGTCATTCCATACAGCCTGCCCTGTGAAAAGCACTGCAGCAGGTTTGATTTTGCCACGTAGCTACCCACAACAATCATGGCGACCGGCGTGTTCAGTGCGGCCAGCATGGTCACGGTGCCGCCCAGCACGGACGGCAGGCGGATTTCAAACCAGAAGAGCACGAACGCAATGGAAAAGCCAATGGTACCCGGGTTAAGCAGCGCTTTTTTAACGGAGGCCTCTTTTTTGCCGCCTATCATTACGATGCCGACGGTCCAGACCAGAACATTAAAGGCGATGACGGCTGCAGCGGCATACACCAAAGCAGATTCGCCCAACGTCGCCTGCACCAACGGCAGCCCCATGTAACCGCAATTGGAATATGTCATTGCAAAGCGGAGCACCCGCCGGTTTTCCGGCTGCTCTTTGCGAAAGAACAAAAACGAAAGCGCAATGCCAATGGCGATGGAAGCCGTAATGATGCCGGCGGCGATGCCCATTTCCCGTACAACAGTCAAATCTTTATCCCGCTGCAGCGAATCAATAATGACGCAGGGAGCGACGATATTCATCAAAACGTATGACATTTGGGACGCGCCGTCTTCTGTAATTTTGCCGCGGTGCGTCAGCAGCGCGCCGACACCCATCATCAGGAACAGAGAAAGAACCTGACCCGCAACCGTAAGAATATCCTGCAGCATAGTTATTTTCTTCCTTCTTTATCAAACAATTTAATCAAAAAACATTTTCAGTTTTTTTCATCCGTTTTTCCGGAGGAAACAGATTTTTTTGACTCATCAGAGTCGACCGGAGAGTCCGCGCCGGCTTCTTCGCTGTCAAAATCCGCCTCCAAGGGCTCACCGTCTTCGACCGTGTCGGACTGCATCGCCGCTTTGGAAGCACGGATGTCCTTTGCCATCACAACAATCAGCGCTGCAATTACCGCAAGCAGCACGGCGCGCTGCACCCAGACGGCCCAACTGCCGGAAAGCGCCTTGTTCGTCAGCTCATCGGCGAGAACCCAGACGGCCAGGGCAACCAGAAACGCACCGAGAGGATAATACAGCTTCTTTTCCCTGCCCATACGGAAAATCAGCAGCAGACCGGAAGCGGCACAGACTGCCGCCATGAAATAAGCGTACATTTTAACGACCTTCTTTAGATAAAATCATAAAAATCCGCCGGATCCGGAATCCCGAACCGGCGAAAGTGTGTGGATTTATGCTTTGGGAGCCTGCCCGGAGGATTTTTCTTCGTCGCGCGTTTTCTTTCCTTTTTCGCCGTTCATACCGCTGTCATCGTTCTTTTTGTGCGTCTGGTAAACATTGCAGCCGCAGTAAAACACATACCCGGCGGCAACCGCCATCAGCGCGTAATGTCCAAACGACGCCCATTCTGCAGCGTCTCGCCAGCAGAGCAACAGAATTCCGGAAAGCAGCGTCCAGGCCGCCTCGGCAAAAAAATAAAGCGAAATCGGCTGCAGCAGCGGCAGATTGCACATCGGTTCGCTGCGCAGCAGGCATGCAACGGCTAGAAAAAACAGGCTGGAAATAATTGCGACAAACATGCGGCTCACCCTTTCTGCACGGCAGATGCGTGCAGTTCTTAACAATAGTATAAATCTCGCAAAAGAAACCGTCAAGTGGCAAGCGCTGTTTTTGCCGCGCAGACGAAATGCCGAAGCGTTATCAGGCAAAAAAGACACAAGGCTGTAGGTTTGTCAATGATGTGTTACACATTAGGGAAAGAAAATAGGACAGCTTTGGGAGAGATCCAGTTGAGAGGACGCATGGGAAAATTGTTGTAATGCCTTTGCCAGACAGCGAGCTGTCTGG
>JBMNVT010000014.1:0-59617 GCA_050947015.1 Acutalibacteraceae bacterium | reverse complement strand
GCATATAAAGAACACCAAAAAGGGAATGATACTGCTCTCCATCCAAACCTGAGGGGAATTCCGCCATGTTCGGGAATGACCAACCGTTAGCCAGATCACTGCCATCGCATTCGTCTAACTTAAAGCCGTCAATACCATCTGCAACAAATTGCTTATGAAAGTCCGTAAAAATTGTTCTTGCCTGCTCTATAGAGAAATCCGGAACGCATCCTCCCCATACAGCGTAATTTCCGCTATATTCGACCAATTGGTCATATATTTTTTTATATTCGTTTTTAGAGAATCCTACAATTACAGAATTATTCCGAACATGGACACATACTAACGCCATGCATGCTTCATCATAGGATTGATCCAGTTCTTGAGGACTTTTATGAATTGACGAGAAAGCTGCACTAATCCCTTTATTTCCTCGTTCACGCAGCCACTCAAGCTGCCAATTCAAAACTTCTTCCGCCTTTTGCTCGTTAAACACCTCTTCCGGCATTCCCAAAACTTCTACCGTTACACCGTCCATCAGCAGCACATGACAGAAGCAATCTTGCGGCAAAATATCATGTGACCCCGAAGTGTAAGATCTGAAATTCTGCGCACCATTTGTTCCATCCGGTGTGGGGAAAATGAATCTGTAAATAGCATAGGCTAAACTCCTCAAGAAAATAAAAAAGAGCCAGCCGTTTTCAAAACGATCAGCTCTGTATGGCAGCAAAAAGCAGACGGAAATTTTACTTTCCATCTGCTTTCCGGATCAATATTTTGTTATCACGAGAATACAAGTTCCCCCACAAAGGCAAAACATTCATTTTCCATCTATGAAATTGAACTATAAAAGCTCGCGTTTCTTAACGCTGCTCAGGAATAAACCCCTAAGCAGGTTTTGCTATTTACACTCTCAAAATCTGCACCGTCTCCTGTCTGCTATTTCTCCTTGCTCCTCTCCTGTTTTCAGACGCTTCCATCTCTTTTTTTATAAATTCAAACTCCGGATGAACATAGCGTTTTGCGGTAAAGGACAGATCAGTATGCCCTACTATCTTTGCAAGAGCAGAAATTCCCATTCCATTTTCGATTGCTCTTGTCGCATATGGTATGGCGGTAAACATGGTTTGTTATCGTCTGAATTTCTGTTGCTTTTCTCATGCGCAAATATAGCTTATGCAACGAAAATTCGCTGATAGGTGTCCCTCGCGTTGTATGAAAAACGTAGTTATCCGCATGCGACCCTTTCTTCTTCAGATCAAGTAATATCTTTTTCACGTCCGGCATGATAGGCAGGCACCTGACTCCTGCATCGGTCTTTGACTCACGGATGAACATCATATCCTCCCGCCCGAGAATTATATTCGTCCATTGAAGATCGATCCGTTCTTTGATATTATCAATATTACTTTACACTTTTTTCTCAGGGATGTTCGACCTATGCTGCCTCCGGCAGTGAATCATAGTATTTCTGTCTCTTAATCATAGGAGGTAAGCCACCATTAGCAGAACAGATTCTCCTATTGTTCCAATAACTGATGAAGTATCTCCAGATAAGTGTTTTTAACTGTTCTACTGTCATTGCAGTAGTGTCGTAGCGTCCATAGAGTAGAATGTGATTCCCAGGTTTTCTTTTTTGAATGCCTGCAAACACGTAAAAACACCCCGGCCAACAGGTTGAACACAGCAAAACAGGAAGGAAAAGCCGCCCGGAGCCGGGCGGCTTCCCGCGTTGATGCACCGAAAATCAGAAGACGACATCACAGCACTCAAAATCGGTATCTACATAGTGAGAGATAAATCGGGCTTTAAATCTGCGCTGATTGCAAATCGACGTCGTTGAACCGCCCGACACATCCAGATCTTCCGGAAGAACAAATTTAATGCATCTGACCGTGACATTTCTGCAATCGGAATATTGATGCGCCGGAATGGTAACCGTTTTCATCCCTCGTTTATATTCAATGCCGTGGGCATCCAATTCTGTCAGGATAACGCCCAGCGCCACACGCTTGTGCGGGCAAACATTTCTCAGCGTAACATCCAACTGCAGTATTCTGCCGAGAGACTGCATGTCAAGATCCCCGGCGTCAAACTCAATTTCGTCATGGCAGCCGTCTGCATCAATTTCCACCGGAGTCGGGCAATCCTCGGCTATAACGTCAATTCCGCATTCCACTTTGATCTGCGGCTCCGGAAAAGATACCTTATTTCCTTCTGTATCGGTATAAGTGATTTCTTCGTTCACATTTCTGACGCCGGTGCATGGGCCAACATGCTCAACCGTAAACTCCAAGCTGGCTCCCTCGCTGCTGCTTACACCCAATTTGTCAATATTCCATCGAAGCGAAGTTGGGCCGGTCAGAGCCGCTGTCCCCTTTGTCGGCGTTGAAAGCCCGGCGATTCGGAAACAGGCATCCACCTTTTCATTAATAACAATATTGGTTGCACCCGGTTTTGAAATATTTTTTGCAAGATCTTCAAACAACTTTTCCAGTTCCTCATCATTCGGAGCGATGGCAACATAGGAGGATGCTGGGTCGGATGCCCAGGCGTTCAGCGCCTGTTCATCGATTCCGCCGTTCCCGCTCAGTCCGATACAATAAATAATTACGCCTTTTGCTTTTGCGGCGGCTGCAAACGGCGCGGCATCCGGCCCGGCTGTAGTTCTTCCGTCTGTAAACATGACAAACACTTTGTCATGCGTCGAAGAATCAATCAACTGCATCGCCTTGGAAAAGGCATTCGCATGGTTGGTGTTGCCTCCCGCCGAAAGGGAATTAACCGCCGATTTCAGATCTGCGACTGAGGTAATCAGCTGCGTATCCTGCGTTGCGGTTTCGGCAAAGCTGACAATACCGATGCGGCTTCCGTTGCCAATCTGGCCGTCCTGAGTGGAATCCGTTGCTTCGTCGATAATATCAATAAATTTTTTGGCGCCGCTTTTCAAATTCGCCATTGGGCTCCCGGCCATGCTGCCGGAACGATCCAAAATCAGAACAATGTCGGTCGGATGCGACACAATATCCGGTTCTCCGGTAAGCGAAAGCGTCACCTTAAAGGTTTCTCCGCAGCTAATCTGCGCCGTACTCAATACTTTGTTGGAATTGGTAATACCCAATCACATCAAATCCTTTCCGGGCTGTATGGGCCCGGTTCAATATATGATTGGGCAAACCGATTGGAACCTGCGCTCCGGCCTCCGTTAAAACCCGTTTTGTTCCGTTTGGAAAATCCCTGGTGCCGAAAAATCAAATCGAATCGTTTTGCCGCGCTTTTCCGAAGAATAAATTTTCTCTGCTCTTCCGTCATCGAACGCAGTGTGAATTCTGCACGGTCAGCCGCGGGCTTCTTCCCGGGGCAGTCTTCGGTACTCCCGCGGTGAAACGCCGCAGCTCTCCCGGAAAACGCGGCTGAAATAAAGCGGATCGCGGTAACCAAGCTGTTCCGCAATTTCACTGAACGGAAGGCTTGTCTGCACAATCAGTTCACGGGCCCGGTGCATGCGCAGCATTGTAACATAGCCGCGCGGCGAAACACCCGTTACACTGCGGAACACCGCCCGGTACTGGCTGGCGCTCAGGTGTTCCATCTGTGCCAACCGGGCAATTGGAATTTCTTCGCAATAATTTCGATGAATATAATCCAGCGAAGCCGTGAGGCGGTCGGTATGCTCCGCACCCCTGTGCTCGCTGCGCGCGCGCAGACGTCCAACCAGCACACAAAGCTGCGCCGCTAACGCACCCGTACACAGGTCAAAGCAGTCTTCACGGCGGATAAATTCTGAAAAAAGCCGTTGGAAACAGAGGATTAACTCCTCCTGCAGGCCGATCGTCATCGGCCTGTGATCCTCCAGCCCACAGCGCCGCAGCAAATCTCTCGCTCTGCTGCCGGCAATATGCACCCAATAGTACAGAATCGGTTTACCTGCCGCGCTTTGGTAGCGGTAAGGTTTTCCGCTGTAAAACACGATGGCCTGGCCGGCATGCAGCACCCTGTGCTCGCCGCCGATCCAGACAGTCAGCTCACCGGAATAAAGATACAGCAGATAATTGTCCTGCCGTTTGTCCTGCGTTTCAAACGGAACCTCCATCACGCATTGTCCGGTACAGTTGACCACCAACGGAAGTTCTTCATTGGCGCAGTTGTTTACAGTTCCGTCAAGCACGCGGTAATAGCCCTGTGAATTCATCTGCATCCGCTCCGTTTTTTCTCTTTGGCCTGCGCCGCTGTCCGGTGCGGTCGCGGCATTCCGCTTCAAGAATATCATATTTTTTCGGCACGCGCAACGAGAATTTGTCCGTGCAGGGCGTCTCAATCGGTCGGGCTTCCTGTTTTTTCAGAACAAATCCGGCCTTTTCTCCGTTTTCCCGCCGCAGGGCACGACCTGACCGGAACTGCTTTTCAGAATCCGTTCTGTCAGGTCTGCAAGCGTCATGCCGCCAAGCAGCGAGTAGCAGGCGTCGTTCATCCGGGTATACAGCCCATCCATCAGCTCCGCCATACCGGACGCAACCATGCAATCTCTGTCATAATCCCCGTTTCTCCGCGGAACCGAAACAGGAACACTGCCAACTGCGCGGCAAATCTGTTCTAACGTTACTTTTTCAGGTGATTTTAAAAAGAAACACCCACCCTCGGCGCCCTCTCTGGTTTCCACCAGACCTGCTTTTTTCAGCTTCGCAACAATCATCCGCATACGTGCGGGGTTGGTGCAGGCGCTTTTGGCGAGTGCATCGCTTTTCTGGCATCCCGACCTGAAGTACAGCAGCAGCATGGCATGAACTGCCGCAGCAAATTCGTTTGTCATGAATCCGGGTCGTCCCTTCTGACTTTCGGTAGTTTACGGGGCCGTTTTATTTCTGCGGCGCACCGCTTTCCGTTTCAAACGGCCAGTCGATGATCCCGCCGAAATCGTAAACATGCTCGTAACCCAGCGCGAGAAGCTTTTGCGCGGCCTCTGCGCTGCGCCGGCCGCTGCGGCAATAAACGAGCAGCTGCGCATCTTTCGGAATCCCTGCGGGAGCCTCTGTAATGGTTTCATTCGTCAGCAGCTGCGCGCCCGGAATATGCGCTTCGGCAAACTCGGCTTCTGTACGGACGTCCAGCACAATCACGCCGCCGGCATCCATCTTCCGCTTTGCCTCCTGTGCGGTAATTTTAACAGCCGGGGGAACAGCGGTACATCCCGCGCCCACCACTGCAAGTGTCAGCAGCGCTAAAATCCATTTTTTCATCAGATGCTTTCCAACATTTTTTCCAAAGCGGCCTTCGGCTGCGCGCCGACTGTCTGGCGGACGACCTTGCCGTTTTTAAACACCACGACAGTCGGAATGCTCATTATGCCGAACTGTGCGGCAAGCTCCTGCTGTTCATCAACATTTACCTTGCCGAATACGGCGTCGGCGCGTTCCTCTGCCAACTGATCGACAATCGGCGAAAGCATACGGCACGGCCCGCACCACGTTGCCCAAAAATCCACCATCACCGGCTTTTCGGCCTGCAGAACCTCTTTTTCAAAATTTTCCTTTGTAACAGTTACAATTGCCATTGCTGACCTTCCCTTCTTTGCGGCTTGCGCAACATTAGATTTGGATTGTTTTAATTTTTCCGGAAAAGCGAACTGATATTCGCTTTTCTTTACTGTAATTATAATCGTTACAGAATGGTTTGTCAAGTCTTTTTCGATATTTTGAAAAACACAGCAAGCGGCTGCCCTTGGGCGGCGCTTGCTGTGTTTTTTGCGATCTCTGCCGTAAAACTTAAATTCTCCCCTGCTCGCCGAGCCACCGCACCGTATCCTGAAGCGTAACACGCAGCGGCGTTACCCGATACCCCAGTTCGCGATCGGCCTTTTCATGAGAAAAGGCCGCGTTTGAATGCAGTGTCGCCAGCGAATAGCGCGTATAGAGCGGCGGCTGGCGGCGCAAACGGTAATACGCCTCGGCCAACGGCGCGGCCGCGCCTGCAAACCAGCGCGGAAGAATGGTCTTTACCGCTTTGCGACCGGTGATTTCGTGCAGCTCTTCCAGCAACTCAGGTATTTCACAATAGCGGCCGGAAAGAATATAGCACTCCCCGGAGCGTCCGCTTTGACAGCAGGAGAGAATTCCGTGCGCCACATCGCGAACATCGCAGAAATCGTAGCCGCCGCGGACGCATGCCGTCAGCCCTCCGCGGCAGTAGTCGATCACGAGCTGTGTCAAGTGGCCGTGCCCGGGATCGTAAGGCCCCAGAATGCCTGACGGATGCACCACGCTTGCGTTCAGCCCCTGCGCGGCTGCATCCAGCACGGCCTGCGTGGCTTCCGCTTTGGTCTTGGCGTAAAGGCCGTTGACCTCATCCGGCGAAAAATGAGAAACCTCCCGAATCTCTTCGCCGCCCGGCAGTTCCGGAATGGCATGCACCGAACTGACGTGCACCAGCTTCTGCACGCCGTATTGCCGACAAAGCGCCAGAACGTTCTGCGTACCGCCGACATTGACCGCTCGCACCCGCGGATCCTCGCGAGAAGCGATGGAAACAATGCCCGCCGCATGGATTACCACCGTTTTCTCTTCCGGAAGCTCGCCGGAAAACAGATCTGCGGCAGAAGCATCACACACATTTCCCTCCACAATCTCCACGCCCGGCGGTAGAAGCTTCGCTGCCGGATCCCCCGGCAAAACAAGAGCGCGCACCCGTTCCCCCTGTCTGCGCAGAAAACGCACAATTGTGCCGCCCAGATGACCGGCCGCGCCGGTGATTAAATAGCGAACTGACATACTCAACACTCCTTTCGGCTGTGGCCGGCGTTTTGCGTCCGGCAGAAATTACTCACTGCCTGCTGCGGACTTTCAAAACCGCACGCAGCATTCAAAAAGAAAAGCCGCAGCAAACGGAGACGCCCCCTGTTTACCGCAGCTTTTCTTTTTTACAGGTTAATTATTGCGGCTGGGGAGCTCCAACCGGGCAAACGCCGTTGCAGGCGCCGCACTCGATGCAGGTATCCGCATCGATTTCGTATTTGCCGTCACCCTCGGAAATTGCGGAGACGGGGCACTCAGCCTGGCAGGCGCCGCAGCTGATGCAATCATCAGAAATTTTATAAGCCATTGGGAATACACCTCCTTCATGGATTTCAACTTTATTCTATCATGGAAACAAAAAAAAACAAGTCTTTTCTGTGAACCAATGTTAAAAAATCAAAAATTCATGCAACCCAAGCAAAACTGACTTAAAATCCGTTTTATCCCGTTCCAGTTGGCGGTGCAAGGCCCGACGCCGCAAAATCAAGAACCTCTCTCTGCTGAGCATACAGGAAGCTTTCCCATATTACAAGTACTTTTTCTTGATATTCACAAATTCTTCACGAACTTTTCTTTGGGTCTTCTCATCCCGTTCAAAATGCGTACACAACTGTTTTCTATACTATGATTACAGCAAACGGAGGCGAGCAGGGACGCAGTCGTTTGTTGGGAAGGCCACTTTTTTCATTCTCCTTTCTCCTCTTTTTTAGCTGCCCTTTGCCGCAAAAGGGCGGTCTTTTTTTGTTCGCACCACAAAAAACGCACGGCGCCGGTTTTGATTCCGGAAGCCGTGCGTTTTCTATTGCTCCGTTCGAACCCGAGGTTTGCCGGTTGCCCAGCCTTACTGCACGTTGCCTTTGAATTCGTGATTTGCGGTGAAGTCGGGCGCGCGCAGCACAAAGCAGCGCGCCTGCGGAACCGTGCGGATTCCCGAAGAGGAATAAATCAGCAGAAACAGCAGCCCGGTCTGCGGCCAGAGCAGCGTAACGTCTGTCATGCCGTGCATCGCCATCATAACGCACAATACGATCAGCAGCAGGTTGGTTGTGGTGCTTTTTCGTTCGCGCACCTTGCGTACCGCCGTGTGAAACTGCTGCAACGCAAAGAAAAAAATTGCTCCTCCGCCAAGAATCCCGTAATTCAGTATCACATCCAAAATCATGTTGTGCGTGTGGCTGGACGCAAAGCCAAGATAGCGCGAATAAACCATTGCATAGGTATTCGGCCCCTGACCCAGCAGCAGATGATCCGGAATCGCCATCAGTGCCGTCTTCCAAATTGAAAAACGATTGGCAATCGATCCGCCGACCTCCTCGACCGGGCGAATGGTCAGAATTTCTGCGGCTGTTTTTTCCACAGCCTGTGCCGCCGCACTGTTTTCCTGGCTGTTTACGGAAATACTACCCAGCAGGGACATTAACCGCGGCAGCGCCTCGCCGGAAAGCAGCGCAAACGCGGCGGCCGAAACAACAATCATCAAGCCTGCTCTGGTGTGGCCGCGAAGAACAAGATAAAACGCAACGCCCACCGTACACACGGCAAACGCGGAGAGACTCCCGCTGAGATATACGCCGAAGCCGGAAAACACCGCAACGGCAAAATAAAAACTGCTGCGCCGCGGGCTTGCCATCAACCGGTACACCGCAACCAAAGTGACAATTTCCATTACAGTGGCAAAAAAATTGGGATTGTCAAACACAACGTACGGCCGTGTAAAAACGCTGCTGGCCATTTTCTGTGCAACAGCGATGATGCTGACACAAAGCCCCCCCACACAGACAACGTCCATCATCCTGTCAAACAGGCGGCGCGTCATAAAGGAACGCAGGTAAAGCGCAACCGCCAGAGCGCAGCCAATCAGAGCGCTGACCAGAGCGCCGGTGTAATTCGCATAGCCCAGCGAAACCACCATACCGACGCCCACCACGCCGAAAATAAGCTTGCTGTACGGCATGGAAATAATCCGCGCACGGCGCTGCGGGCTGCAAATCACATAAACTGCAATTGCAGCAATCACGCAGGAGGTGATGTAATATGGCAGGAAAATCGAGACAGCCGATAGAACCGCAAGAAAGGTCTGTCGTTTTTCCATTGGAACGGCCGTCAGGCGAAATGATGAAGACTGTAACTGAGTCACAGCGGAAAACTCCTCTCCGAATCGTCCGGAAAATTATTGATCCCATTGCCAGCGCTGTGAAAGCCCGTTGCGTTCCAGCAGGAACATCAGCGGGTATCCGCCCGCGCCGCAGACGACAATCTCTCCGAGCGCAACGGTGAACGCTGTCGCGGCAAAAACGGGGAATGTGAAGGCAGACGGAACCAACTGTCCGGCTTCGTTCATAATTGTAACAACTGCGCCAACAATAACGCCGTTAAACAAAACCGGCGGCAGCGGAGCCAGAACCGGAATGCTCCGCAGGCGAACCTTGCGCAGTGCCCGGGTACACAGCGCGGCCAAAAACGTGGCCACCGTGCCGCTGATAATGTCGGCAATTCCATATGGACTGCCAAGGTTTGCAATCAGACATCCGATCGTCAAACCGGGAACCGCCGCCGGCGTAAACGCGGGCAGCACTGTCAGCAGTTCCGAAAGGCGGAACTGCACGGCTCCGTCGGCAAGCCCGAGCAACCGGGAAAAATAAGTGAGGGCAACGTAAAGCGCCGCAATCATGGCGCCCTCCACCATGCGGCGAGTCAGCTTATTGGGCATAGGAAATCCCTCCGTAGTTTTTTTGGGCGAAAAACACCCGGTCAGGATGTTGCGACAGACCACCTGCCAAGGAATGGTTTTCTCCTTACAAGCTCACCTATCATACACCATTTCCTTTTAAAAGGCAATGGCAAATTCGCAGAAAGGCAGATTGTTTACAAAAAATTTTAGGTTTGCTTATGCAAAAAAACCTGTTTGAACGCGAATTTTGCAAAAAAACTCGGTTTCTTTTGTCAAAAATACCATGAAAATCGTTCTTGTCAAGAATTTTTAAACCGCAGCTTTTCAGCGTGTCAGGGTTTTTCCCTCTTTATTCCTGTTTTCTGCACTGTAATAAAATATTTTGCCCAACCTCTTGACAATTGAACGTACGTTCAACTATAATAAAATCATTGATTGAACAATCGTTCAATTGTTTGTTCTTCGCTTCCCCTGCTCAATTACTGATACGAAAGAGGTGCGTGTTTTATGAAAAAAACATTTCGTCTGGAAGGTCTCTGCTGTGCAAACTGCGCGGCAAAAATTGAAAAAGCGGTGCAGGCATTGCCCGGCGTATCGGCGGCAAGCCTGAACCTTATGACAACGAAGCTCACCATTGAAAGCGAGCTGGACGACATGACCGGCATTGTAGAGAGCGCTGCGGCCATTGTGCGGCGGATCGAGCCGGACGTCGCCATGAAAAAAGCATAGCCTAAAATCTGTTGCAGAGGAATGATCGAAATGAATATGGAAAAGAAAAAACTGATCCGAATCATCGTTGCAGCCGCGCTGTTTGCCGCGGGACTGTTTACCGAACGGGCTTCGGCCGTTGTTTCCGTTATTTTGTTCGGACTGGCATACGCCTGTGCTGCATACGATGTTTTGTGGAGCGCGGCGCGCAACATCATTCACGGCGACGTATTCGACGAAAACTTTCTGATGGCAGTCGCCTCTATCGGTGCCCTGTGCATCGGCCAGTATCCGGAAAGCGTGGCGGTCGTGCTGTTTTACCAAATCGGTGAACTGTTTCAGGCGCGCGCCGTTGCAAAATCACGCCGCTCTATTTCCGAGCTGATGGACATTCGGCCGGATTCCGCCAACGTTCTGCGCGACGGCAAGCTTTGGACAATCGATCCGGACGAGGTGAAAATCGGCGAAACCATCGTCGTCCGTCCCGGCGAAAAAATCCCACTGGACAGCACCGTTCTTTCGGGCTGTTCGATGGTAGATACGGCGGCACTGACCGGAGAATCCGTCCCGCGCGAGATTGGCGAAGGCGATGCGCTGCTGAGCGGATGCATCAATCAGAGCGGAGAGCTGACTGCCCGGGTTGAAAAGGAATTCGGCGAATCCACCGCAAGCAGAATTCTTGATTTGGTAGAAAATGCCAGCAGCAAAAAGTCGCGTCAGGAAGCCTTTATTACCCGCTTTGCGCGGTGGTACACACCGACCGTTGTCATTGCAGCCGTGCTGCTGGCCGTCCTGCCGCCGCTGTTGATTCCCGGAGCCGTGTTTGCCGACTGGCTGTACCGTGCGCTGGTCTTTCTGGTTATTTCGTGTCCCTGCGCGCTTGTCATCAGCGTTCCGCTCAGCTTTTTTGGCGGCATTGGCGGCGCTTCCCGCATGGGCGTTCTCGTAAAGGGGAGCAATTATCTGGAAACTCTTGCTCAAACCGACACCGTCGTGTTCGACAAAACCGGAACACTGACCAGAGGCGTTTTCCGCGTACAGCAGATTGTTCCGCAGGGCTGTTCCGCGGAAGAACTGCTGCGGACTGCCGCTCTGACGGAAAGCGGATCCAACCATCCGATTGCCGTTTCTCTGCGCGACGCATGGGGAAAAACGACGGACCTCAGCGCCGTAAGCGATGTGCAGGAAATTGCCGGCCACGGGGTGCTTGCCCGCGTGGAAGGCAAAGCCGTCTGCGCAGGCAATGCAAAGCTGATGCGGCGCGAGGGCATTCCATTTGAAGAAAACACGCCGGCCGGAACTGCGGTCCACGTCGCCGTGGACGGACGTTACACCGGCTATCTGATCATCGCTGACGAGCCGAAACCCGACGCTGCAGAGGCAATCCGCGCGCTGAAACGCTGCGGCATCCGCAGAACCGTCATGCTCACCGGCGACAGCAAGCCCATTGCGGAAGCGACGGCCAAACTTCTCGGCCTTGACGAGGTTCACGCCGAGCTTCTTCCCGCCGACAAGGTTGACCTGATGGAGCAGCTGCTGAAGACAGAATCCGGCGGCAGAAAGCTCGCCTTTGTGGGAGACGGCATCAACGACGCTCCTGTTCTGGCGCGCGCCGATCTTGGGATCGCCATGGGCGGCCTTGGTTCCGACGCTGCGATCGAGGCGGCCGACCTTGTGCTGATGACCGACGAGCCATCCCGCCTTGTGGACGCGATCCTGTTGGCACGGCGTACCCTGCGCATTGCAAAGCAGAATATTGTCTTTGCGCTCGCGGTAAAGTTCGCCGTTCTTGTGCTCGGCGCGTTCGGGCTTGCGAATATGTGGGAGGCCGTTTTTGCCGACGTAGGCGTTTCCGTTCTGGCAATTCTCAATGCCATCCGCGTGCTGCGTGTTCAGAACGCCCGCTCCCTGCCATCCTCTTCTGCAAAAGCGGATGAATAATACGCCGCCTTCATCAAATTGCGCTTTCTCCCGGGAAGTTTACCCGGGAGTTTTTTGTTTCCCGGGCGCGAGATTCTTTCCCTTTTGGTTCGGCTGTTCGCTTTCCAGCAGCCTGCCTGCGGTCAACTCCAGCCCGATTGCGCCGAGCGGCGCAGTGATCAGGACGGAAACCACCGCCACCGTAAGCACGATCTCTCCGCAGGATCAGCCCCATTGCTCCGAAACCGGCATCCGCCGCGCTGTGCAGATCGACCGCCGCACCGACCAGCACAAATAAAAAACCTCCCGCAGGCAGGAGCCGCAAAAAAGCGCACGCCCCCTGCGAATTTAAATTCACAGAAGTCATCAGCTTTCAAAAGCGGTTCCGGTTGCCCGCGGGAGAACTTCATTCCCGTTGTTGTGTGGTTAATATACCATGCGTACCCCCAAAACGCAAGGCGGAATCTTGACAACGGAAACGGAATATGATATGCTGAAAGTAC
Source organism: Acutalibacteraceae bacterium (assembly GCA_050947015.1). Taxonomy (GTDB): domain Bacteria; phylum Bacillota; class Clostridia; order Oscillospirales; family Acutalibacteraceae; genus CAKXIK01. Next base: position 47,048 of record JBMNVT010000014.1, on the reverse strand, counting down.
ATAAAATCAAACACCTGTCTAATGATTCCGCCACCGGTTTTGGATGCGGATTCCGTGCAAGACAAGTCATTTTACATGATTGGAGATTATCACGATGAAAAGAATTCAGACGATTGAAACCCGCGACCTGAAGAAGAGCTGTGCTGCCGGCGGATGCGGCGAATGCCAGACCTCCTGCCAGTCTGCCTGCAAGACCTCCTGCGGTGTTGCGAACCAGAAGTGCGAAAACAAAAACAAGTAATTTTTCTGCACAAAAGAAATGCCGCCGGTTTTGCAGGCGGCATTTTTTATGCGGTTTGGCGCGGTGCGGTGGAATTTTCTTTTGAAACAGATAAGATCTCTCCACCCGGATAAAATCTGTACCCAACGGGAAAGAAGGATCAGAGATGGTACATCAATATAAACTCAATGGCTATAATATTGTGCTGGATATGTGCAGCGGATCCGTCCACGCAGTCGACGAGATTGCCTATGACGTGATCGCACGTTACAAAGAAGCTACGGAAGACGAGATCGTTGCGGAAATGCTGCAGAAATACGGTGACCGTGAAGATGTGACGGAGCAGGAGCTGCACGACTGTGTGGCGGATGTGCGCGCGCTGGAGCAAAGCGGAAAGCTTTTTACTCCGGATGATTACGAAACCATGGCGGGCGAGCTGAAAAAACGCAGCGGAAACGTGGTAAAAGCGCTTTGCCTGCACGTTGCTCACACCTGCAATCTCAATTGCACCTATTGTTTTGCAAGCCAGGGCAAATATCAGGGAGACCGCGCGCTGATGAGCTTTGAGGTGGGCAAACGCGCGCTTGATTTTCTGATTGAAAATTCCGGAACGCGCACCAATCTGGAGGTGGATTTCTTTGGCGGCGAACCGCTGATGAATTGGGACGTCTGCAAGCGGCTGGTGGCCTATGCCCGCACGCAGGAACCTATCCATCACAAAAATTTCCGTTTTACGCTGACCACCAACGGCATGCTGATCGACGACGACGTGATCGATTTTGCCAACCGGGAAATGAGCAATGTTGTGCTGAGCCTGGACGGACGAAAAGAAATTCACGACCGTCTGCGCAAAGATTACGCCGGCAACGGAAGCTACGACCGCATCGTGCCAAAATTTCAGGAGCTGGTTCGCCGCCGCGGCGGAAAAAATTATTACATGCGCGGCACTTTTACGCACAACAACACCGATTTTACGAACGATATTTTTCATATGGCCGACCTCGGCTTCACCGAACTGAGCATGGAGCCTGTTGTTTGCGCGCCGGGCGACCCTTATGCGCTGACCGCGGAAGACCTGCCCGTTGTAATGGAGCAGTATGAGATTCTCGCCAAAGAAATGATCCGCCGCAAAAAAGAAGGACGCGGTTTTACCTTTTACCACTATATGCTCGACCTGACCGGCGGACCGTGCATTTACAAACGGATCTCCGGCTGCGGTTCGGGAACCGAATACATGGCCGTCACCCCGTGGGGCGAGTTGTTCCCATGCCACCAGTTTGTCGGCGACCCGAAATACAGTCTGGGAAACATCTGGGACGGCGTAACAAATAACACGCTGCGCGAAGAGTTCCGGCAGTGCAATGCCTACGCCCGCCCCGAATGCCGCGACTGCTGGGCAAAGCTTTACTGCTCCGGCGGCTGCGCCGCTAACGCCTATCACGCAACCGGCAGCATTCGCGGAACGTATGAATACGGCTGCGAGCTGTTCCGCAAACGCATGGAATGCGCCGTGATGATCCAGGTTGCCGAAAAGCTTGGCGATGCTGCCGAATAAGCCGCCACAGAAAAGAAAGGGATGGTCTCTCCGATGAAAACAGCAATCTCCCCGCCGCGCAGAATTCATCTGATGGACGAGATCCGCGGTTTTGCGGTATTCTGCATGGTGTTCTACCATGCGTTTTATCTGATTGCGTTTTTGTTCAGCACGGACTGGATGGCACAGGTTTTTCGCTTTTTTATGCCGGCTGAGCCTTTCTTTGCCGCCGCGTTTATTCTAATTTCCGGCATTTCCTCGCAGCTTTCCCACAGCAATCTGCTGCGCGGCGCAAAACTGCTTTGCATCGCGTTGGTTATTACGCTTGTCACAACAGTCGTTGTGCCGGACGAAGCCATCTGGTTCGGCGTGCTGCACCTGCTTGCCGTTTGTATGCTGCTGTTCGGCGCGCTACAGAAACCGCTGGCCAAAGTGCCGTTTTGGCCGGGCTTTTTGCTTTGCGCGGCGCTGTTTTTTCTCACCTGCGGTCTGGTGTTCGGTTCTCGGCCGTACCTCGGTCTGCCCGGCGTTCCCTCGCTGCAGCTCAACGCGATGAGCCCCGATTACCGGTTCGGGTTCCCGTTCGGGTTCCGCACGCCGGACTTTGCCTCCGCCGATTATTTTCCGCTTTTGCCATGGGTGTTCATGTTTCTTGCCGGAACGTTTCTCGGCCGGTTTGCCAAAGCGGGAACCTTCCCGAAATTCATGTACAAAAGCCGCGTACCGTTCTTTTCATGGATCGGCCGCCACGCGCTGATCATTTATGTGCTGCACCAACCGGTTATTTACGGCATCATGCTGCTGATCACCGCACTGCGCGGCTGACATTGCCCGAAATTGAAATAAAACGCCAAAAAGCCTGTGTTTCCGAAAAAGCGGGAAGCACAGGCTCTTTTACGTTTGCAGATCAGTGATGTTCGATTACAGGTGTTCGCTGCAGCCGGCGGTACGGATAAATTGTTTGCCGTCAAACAGAAATGCTCCGTAGCCAATGCCGGCTTTATGCCCGCTCTGCAGCCAATCGGCATACGCACGCTGGAACGTGGTTTTGCGCGGCAGCTGGTCGACGGGCTTCTGGGCGTCGGCGCCGTAGATCCGCCATGCATCGCTGAAGGTATCGGTCTCCTTGGAGAAAATGAGGTCAAAATCGTGCAGGAATGACACCACGTTGGAGCTCTTCGGCATCATACCGTCGTGCGGCGGATAAAGCAGCCAGGAATGGCAGGTAAAAACCACCGGCTTGCCCGGGAACTCCGCGCGGTAAAATTCATACGCACGGCGGTAGCTGTCCTCGCGCAGTTCTTTGGTCAGCGGTCCGGCGGAAGGGATGTGCATTGTCAGCACTCTGTCACCTTTTTTCACGGTGATCCCGCCGGCTGTGTAGCTTTCGCCGCGGAAATCGTCAAACTCATACTGCAGCCGTCCCAACGCAAAGCGGGTAAGGTTGTAAAACCCGGCGTCCCAGCTGCGCGTGAACACGCCCCAAATCCCGTAAACCTGCTTGCATTCCGCCAGCTTGTAATGCAGATCCATCATGGTGTCGTGGAAGATTTCGTCGGAAAGGCCGCGTGCGCGATACCGCTCGTGCAGCTCCTGCGTGTTCCAGCAAAGGAAAACCAACGACGCGATGTAGCTGTGAACCCCGCACTCCTCTGCAATTTTATCGAGCTGCTCAAACACCTTTTCCCCGTTCTCAACGGGGTCTTCCATGTACCGGGCGCAAAGCTCCGTCAAAGCCTCTTCGTACTTTTCCATCATCGCCTTGCTTGCGTCACAAAGCGCCGTCCGCGCTTCGTCCGGAAAATTAAGCAGTTCCATCAAATCAGGAAGGTAATCGTTGGGTCGTTTCATATCATCCGTTCCTTTCTTTTCAGCTGATTCAAATTGCAGAATACATCAGCAAATTTCATTGGATTTCAGATCTCGTTCACGGAAGCGAACGCTCCGAACAGACCTGCATGGTTGCCCAGCGCGGCATTTCGCAGCTCCACACCACGGAAGCTCGCCATAACGAGCTGCGGAACACGGCTTTGCAGCGCCTGCAGCACATACGGTTCGCGCATGATACCGCCGCCGAGCACGATCGCCTCCGGTTCAAAGGTGTGAATCAGCGATGCAAGCCCCACCGCGATTTCCCCACACCAGTCGTCCACCACCCCGCGCACACGGTCGTCACCGGAACGAAGCGCTTCAAACAGAGAACGCCCATTCCATTCCCCGCCAAGTACCTCCTCCGCAAGGCGGGAAAGTGCGCCGGTGGAGGCGTACGCCTCGTAACAGCCGCGCCCGCCGCAGGTGCACGGTTTTCCGCCCGCGTGGGTAATCATATGACCAAGCTCCCCAGCCGAGCCGTTTTTGCCGGCGTAAAGTTGCCCGCCCAGCACAATAGCTCCGCCGATCCCCGTGCCGTAAGTAACACAGAGAAAATTGTCAAAACCCTTTGCCGCGCCGAACCTGCTTTCCCCCAGCGCGGCGGCGTTAACATCGTTTTCCACCGCAACAGGGACCCCAAAAATTTCGCGCAGCGTTTTGCCGATCTGCGTCCCGGTATAGCCCGGAACGTTATCCGTCGCATAAAGGATAGAACCTTCGGCCCGGTTCACCTGACCGCAGGTGGATACGCCGATTGCTTTAAACGAGCCGCGGCGTTCCTCCGCAAGAGCAACGATTCTCCCAAGCAGCGCCTTGCCTCCTTCTTCGGCATGAGTCGGGGTTTCCCCTTCGTTAAAAAGCTTTCCTTCGCCGGAGATCATTCCGTATTTGATGCTCGTTCCGCCGACATCAAGCACAAAGGTCTGTTTCATGGTCTTTTGCATTCCTTTCCCCGGCAGACCGGTTTACAGCACCGCCGTAAACCGGCGGGTGATCTCCAGCGGACGGGTGATCGCGCCGCCGACAACGGCGCACCATGCGCCTGCATCCAGTGCTTTGCGCAGCTGCTCCGGATAATGGATTCCGCCCTCGGCGATCACCGGAACGGAAAGTTCACTGGCTGCGCGCGCAACAAACGGCAGATCCGGCAATGCGGTGCCCTTGGTGTAGGGCGTATAGCCCGCCATGGTGGTGCCGACACAGTCAAATCCAATTTCGGCGGCATGTTTGGCTTCCTGAAAGCAGGAGCAGTCCGCCATAAAGATCTGATCCGGATATTTGGCGCGAACCGCGGCAAATATTTCTTCCAGCGTCTTTTTCCCGGTGCGCAGCCGGTTGGTGGCATCCATCGCGATGATGTTTACGCCGCATGCCGCCAGCGCGTCAACCTCCTTCATGGTCGGAGTAATATAAACATCGCTGTCGTCGTAGACCTGTTTGATAATGCCGATCACCGGCAGGGAAACCGTTTTTTTGATCTCGGTGATATCCTCCACTGTGTTGGCTCGAATTCCGCCGGCTCCTCCCATGGAAGCCGCCAGAGCCATACGCGACATAATAAAAGAGCTGTGCAGAGGCTCTTCCTCCAACGCCTGGCAGGAAACAATCAGCTTCCCCTTTACGGCGTCAAAAACCTTCTGTTTTTCCGTACTTGCCATCCCAACACCATTTCCTTTCCGCAACCCGCTTCCGGCAAATCCTCGCCGGAAAAATCATCTCGTCAATTATTTTCCTATTGTAGCATGATGCCCCGTCAAATTCAACCTGCGTATCAGAAGCGCAAAAAATTTAACTCTGCGGTAAAGGTCCACAAAAAGACATGGCAGGCCGATAAAAACAGCCGAGGTATGAAAAAATTGCGAATTTTTTGCCGGAAGCCTGCTTCCGGCTTGATTTTTATCGGCAATCGGGTATAATGAAAAAAGTTAAAAATTTATCAGAAAAACGGAGGAAGTTTCTTATGCTGGTTTCTGCAAAAGAAATGCTGACCAAAGCAAAGGCAGGCCACTATGCAGTCGGTCAGTTCAACATCAACAATCTGGAATGGACAAAAGCCATTCTGCTCACCGCACAGGAGTGCAATTCCCCGGTCATTCTCGGCGTTTCCGAGGGCGCGGGAAAATACATGTGCGGGTTCAAAACCGTCGCTGCCATGGTAAAAGCGATGATCGATTCGCTGGGCATCACGGTTCCGGTGGCGCTGCACCTTGACCACGGCACCTATGAGGGCGCAAAGGCCTGCATCGAAGCCGGCTTTTCTTCCATCATGTTCGACGGCTCCCATTACCCGATTGATGAAAACATTGAAAAGACAAAAGAACTCGTCGCGATCACCCGCGAAAAGGGCATGTCCATCGAAGCCGAAGTCGGTTCCATCGGCGGCGAAGAGGACGGCGTTGTCGGCATGGGAGAATGCGCCGACCCGAAGGAATGCAAAATGATCGCCGATCTTGGTGTTACGATGCTGGCTGCCGGCATCGGAAACATTCACGGCAAATATCCGGCGAACTGGCCGGGCCTTCGTTTTGACGTTCTTGCCAATGTTCAGGCTCTCACCGGAGCGATGCCACTCGTGCTGCACGGCGGCACCGGCATCCCGGACGATATGATTAAACAGGCGATCGATCTCGGTGTTTCCAAGATCAACGTTAACACCGAATGCCAGCTTTCGTTTGCCGCTGCGACCCGCGCTTATATTGAAGCGGGCAAAGACCAGCAGGGCAAAGGCTTTGACCCCCGTAAGCTGCTTGCGCCCGGCTTTGAAGCCATCAAGCAGACCGTCAAGGAAAAGATGGAGCTGTTCGGTTCCGTCAACAAGGCGTAATTTTAAAACCTGTAGGCAGAAGGGCCGCACTGCAAAACAGCCCGACTGTTGAAATACCCGCCGGAAAGAACTGGAAAATCTTTCCGGCGGGTATTTTTTTCAATCAAAAATCCAACTGCGCCGCAGCTTTAAAACAACAGCCCCGGCAGTTCAGCAAGGCTGCGGACAACAGCCTGCGCACCGGGAGGAAGTTCGCCGCAGCCGGCGGGAGAAAGGAAAATTCCGGTGCTGCCGCCGCCCGCGGCAAAGCGCATGTCGTTGGGTGAATCTCCCACAACGGCGCATTCCTCGGGCAAAAAGCCAAAATGCCCGCAAAAAGCACGGATCAGATCCGGCGCGGGTTTGGGGCGGAAGGTTCCATCGTCAGTGCCGAAAAATTCAAATTCCTGCCGGATTCCAAGCTTTTGCAGGTGCAGCAGGGCGCTTTCCGGACGGTCAGAGGTGGCAAGCCCCAGCACAAGACCGTGGCTGCGCAGTTTTTGCAGAATCCCCGCCAGACCGGAGCAGGTTGGGCAGACATTCGTTGTTTCCCCACAGGCACACCTTGTCAAAAAAACGGCTGTTTCGCCGACAAACCCTTTTCCCGGCGAAACGCCATGCCGCAGCAGCACCTCGCGCATTGCGAACGCCGCATCCCCGTTGGTTCCCGCCACCAGGGGGCCTTCCGGCAGCGCATGCCCGTCGGAAATGCCCACGGAAAGCAAAAGTTCATTGCGAAAGGAAACATCTCCTCCGCAGTATCTCCGCAGAACTTCATCGACCGTCCGCTCCGCAGCAGGCATCCATAACGATTCCAGATCCAGCAGGGTACCGTCTTTGTCGAACAGAATACCGCGCAGCGGCCGGGCTATGCAGTTGAGCATCCCATCATCCTTCCTTAATCGTTGCGCATACCGCACTGCTCGCAAAAATGGCTGCCCGGCTTCAAAGGCGCACCGCAGGCGCAGCAATGACCGCTGTGTTCCTCCGCCTCGCTTCGCTGCTCAGCGGATATTTGCGCTGCTGGTTGGCTCTGCCGCGGAGCATACGGCGGCATCTGCTGGCCGTAAGTCATGGGCGGCGCGGCGGGAACTCCCGGCTGCGGAGCATACGGCGGTGCCTGCTGGCCATAAGTCATGGGCGGCGCGGCGGGAACTCCCGGCTGCGGAACATACGGCGGCGTCCGCTGGCCATAGGGCATCGGCGGTACTCCTCCGTAGATGGCGGCAACAGCAGCCTGGCGCTCGCGCTTCTTTTTGGAATGGCGTACCGCCAGCAGCACAACAACGACAATCAGTACCGCAAAAACTGCCGCAACCGCGGCAAAATTGCCCAATCCGGCGTTCCGTTGTATTTCACTGAAACAAGAAGCCCGGTGAGAACGGATTCCATCGTGCCGTCAAGATCGCCGCCCGTGTACGAAGTCAGGGTAAAATTGGTCAGATGTCCGCCGACTACGGTTGTATACTGCCGGCCGTAAAGGGTTCCACCGTCGGAATTTCTTGTAAAATCAAGCCGCAGATACTCCTGGTCTCCAACCATTTCAAGCTGATAATGGTTCATCTGAACGCCCGCGTTTTTCAGCTCGTCCAACCCGAGCATTTGGTCGACAATCTCGTCTAAATCCATGTTATGCAGGGTCTTCATGCTGCGCGGATACCCGACATGAGCGGTGGAAATGACCAATTCACAGGTGATATCACGGTCAAACGCATCAAAATAAATATTGTTGCTTTCCATATTGCTGAGAAGCTCGTCCGCATCCTGATCATAATCGACCACAAAATCGTTGTTCTCCAGATTATCCCTCGTCAAAACGTACCAGTCATCCTGTGCAAAGGTGAAAGACAGATCCGCTTCCTCAATGATGTAGTCGCCCTGAGTCCCGCTCTGCGCCAATGCCGTTGTTCCGGCAAAACACAGGCACAGCACGGCGCACGCTGTCGCAACCAGTCTTTTCATTCTGATAACCATTCCTTTCCTCATGCCGCAGGGTTTGCGGCGGTTTAGGGGATGCCGGGGCAGCAGTTCGGAAACCGCATCGGCAATTTCTGCAGATGTACGGCGGAATCCGGCTGTCGTGGCGTCAAACCGTCAGGAAATCAACCGTAAGTTGGAAGGTTTGCTGTTCGCCCGGCTCAATGAATTTAAGCTTGCCCTCGCAGCGGAGAACGTCACGCCCGTCCGGCGTGCAGTTGCCCGGTTCCAGCCCAAGCACATAGGCGTGCCGGCCCATCTGTTTCCACTGCGTAAAGCAGCAGAACGGGTCGGTCGGGAACGAAATTTTAACGCCGACACCCGCCTTGCGGTTTACCAGCTGAGCAAAGCCGGTTTCTCCCTCAAAGTCATGGTAATAGCACTGCTCCACAAAATTCGCCTGCGGCTCAAGCATCCGCTGCCAGGAATCAATGCCCTCGGCGGCGCGGCTGTCCCGCGGAGTGACTGCGTTCGAAGGGATCGTCAGCTCGGCATCCTCATCCAGCAGCGGGTAACCCATATTCATATGATAAAGCATCATCAGCGGTTCCCGGTTGTCGCCCTGATTCTCAATCGTATCGGTCAGGATCATCCTGTTTTCGCCGATGGGGCAGGTAATTTTCCGGTTAAGCACCAGTTTTTCGGCAAAGACAGATGTCTGGCGAACCGTTGCATACAGGCAAAGCTCGCGGTCATCCTCGGTATAATAAACATGCTCGGCGGGCATATTTGCAATGCGCCCGTGCAGCGGAACCTCCTCGCCTCCGTCCTTGCAGGGGCTCCCCGCTGCGGTCAATCCGCAGGTCGTTAAAAAACCGCCGGTGAAGGAGCGCAGAAAATTCAGTCCGCGGTCGTCATAATAGGCCGGCGCCGCATACCCGACGGGGGAAAACCAGCTCAGATTCACACCGTTAAGCGACGCGCGGGAAATATCCGCACAGCGGTCGGCCGAAACCGTCAGCTCCAGACCCGAGCCGTTGCGAATCTGAAACAGGCGCATGCCGTCGCCTCTGCCGCCGACAAGCCTGTGCTCTTCCACCCCGTAGATCTGTGAGTTCATTCCTACATATGGATTGTTCATTCTGCAACGCTTCCTTTCAATTTTTGATTCCAGTATTCGCTCATGGAAAAACCGGGCCGCCCGGTCAATTCTTCACCCAGAAATGCGGGCGGAACAAACGCCTGGGCCTCGCTCACCGAAGGGAACTCCACTTCGGCATACCAGTATTTTCCCTGCTCCACGCAGTTGCATTCCAGCACATACCCGCCGGGCAGGCTGTAGGTGCGCTGCTCCTTTTCCACCGGCTCGGCCGGCAGCAGCGTGCAAAGCGCCTCAAATTTTTGGCGGCTGATTTCCTGCTCTACTTCGGTTCGGACAAGGCTACCTTTTCCCTTGACGCAGATGCGGCAGGAAACGGCGCCGTCCGGCGTTTCCCTGCTGCGGATGCGCACCACCGGCGACGTGGAAAGATACCCCTGCCGCAGCAGACTGCGCGAAAGCTCCGGCAGATTTGGAAAACCGGAAATCGCAAATTTGCGCTCCACCTCCAGCGGAGGCTCCGGTTGTTTGGCCGGGGCGGATTGCCCTGCCGGGCTGTGCGTCCAAAGCGGAGAATCCGGGTCAAAAAAAGCTTCCCGCCGGGCAGAATCCAAAAACGCGGCGCGTTCCTGTTCCGACGCGAACAGCCGGTCGCTTTTTATCATTGCGATCACGTTCCGCGAGCCTTGCTCTTCCGCTTCACAAAAGGAAAAATGCAGTGCGTCCGCCACAAATCGAGCCGACCGGATAAACAGCCGCTGCATCCGCTCCAGCGCACCCCACTGCTCTTCCGCGTTCGCCCGACAGCCGATCGCAAGCAGCTCTTCGGCGTCTTCTTCTGGCAGCAGCTTTGGCAGCAGCTTGCCGCATTTGCCCGCCGAACAGGAAAAACCGGTCAGGATCCCCGCTTTCCATTCCAGCATCAAAATCAGCATCGGGCGAACCGCGCTGTTCAGCATATCAAAGGCATAAAGCAGATCTCCCCGCCAGAGGCCCTTTGCCACATACGGCGAAACCCAGTAAAACTCGTTGCAGCAGGCTGCAAAACGCCGTTCATCCGGCTTTTGAACCCAATATTCGCGATCTGTCGGCGCCGGAAGTTCGGGAAGCGTGCCGTCCTTGTCGAGCAGCAGCAGGGTCTGGCCGTCGGCTCCAAAATTCTGCGCGGCTTTTTCGACCGTCAGCAGCGTCAGGTCAATGCGAACGCCGTCGACAAACTGCATCAGGAACGCATACCGTCCTTCTTCGCCTTCCCCAGGAAAAAGCGCGGAATCATCCGGCTCCTGCGCCACCGCAATCGCGCCGAACAGCTGTTCCCAGTGTGCAAGACTGCGCAACGGCGCAAGCTCCGAAACAGAAAAAACCACGTCATAGTCCTGCAGCACATCCCGCTGCGCAGCCGGATTTGCCCGGGAGCCGTTCAGCCACGCTGCGCGGATTCTGTCATCCTGCTGCGCCGCCCGGCGAATCAGCGCCAGCATTTCAGATTCTGTTCGCATCATCAGCGCCCCTTTCGTCTGTAACGCGCATGCAGGTTTCATTCCCTGCCTGCAACCTGACGCAGAATAATTTGCAAGCAGGCGACGGAATATTTCCGAATTCCGGCGCCCGCGATTTGATTTTGCCGTAAAAAAAGTGTTCCTTTTTGGTTCAAAGCGTGGTACAATAAATAAGATATCGGTCACCTTGCGGAGAGCGGGAGCTTTTCGGTCAGGAGAGCCTCGGCACGCTGCACCAGATTGGAAAGCGACTGATAAAAATAGGGATACTGTTCCTTGAGCGTCTCGGGCGACATGGAAAGCCGCTCGTCCGGCTCCATGCGGGGGTATTTTCCACCGTTTTCACCGGATATCATCCCTTCCGCGCAAGCCAGGGTTCGCAGCATCTCGCCCACAGTCCATCCAGAGGCGAGTCCGCGCGGAACGCTGAACGCGCTTTGCGGGTTTTTGGAATCAGTATTGTAAAGTGTGCGGAACGAAAGATAGACCGCAAGCATCAAAAATGAAGAAAGCTCTGTGGTAAGCGCTTTACTGCCGCATTTCTGCAAAAGATCAAACACGACGGTAAGCGAATTTGTGACAAGCTTTTTGTTCAAAACCGCCAGCACGCTGCCCTTGAACACCTTGTCCGTATTCTGGAAATCGGCGTCCGGCAAATCTTCAACCGTCAGCACCGCGCCGGTACGGTCGGGTGTGCGGCCAAGCAGATAATCGCACGAAACCTGATAATAATCGGCACAGCGCACCAGAAAATCGAGCCCGCATTCCCGGATTCCTTTTTCATAATGCGACAGCAGCGCCTGAGAAATGCTCAGGTCCTGGGCGGCTTTTTTCTGGCTGATTCCTTTTTCTTTGCGGAGCAGGGTGAGAATTCGCGGAAAAGCTTCGTTCACGGCGATGACATTCCTTTCTGCCGGCGGAAACGCAGAAAACAGATTTTCCACGCCCGAACCGGATCTACAACATGTAGAGTATATCCGATTGTTAACAGTTTGTAAAGACTTTAAAGCCGAAAAATATCGAATTGCAACAGAACGGGCCATATTTTTCCCCTTTGAACAAAAATAAGACCGCAACTTTATGAAGGCTGCGGATTGAAAAAACAATTTTGACCGATCCCCAAACGGGGCGTCGGCCCGGGAAAGGACGAACCAATTTGCAGAGTTATCAGATCCATCTGCTGCGCCACGGCGTGACCGCGGCCAACCTGAACGGACAGTATATCGGCCGGACGGACGTTCCGCTTGCCCCGGAAGGGATTGAAGCGCTGAAAAAGCTTGCCGCAACCGGAGCCTACCCAAAAGCAGAGGTGTATTACACCAGCCCGCGCCTGCGCTGCATTCAAAGCATGCACCTTCTTTATCCCGGCGAGGACTGCTACGAGGTTCCCGGTTTTGACGAAATTGATTTCGGCGAGTGGGAGGGAAAAACAGCGGAAGAACTGAAGGGCGACCCCCTGTTCGAAAAATGGCTTGACCACAGCGCCGACGTTACCCCGCCCGGCGGCGAGAGCGCGCAGGAGATGCTCGCCCGCATTCGTTCCACGTTTGAAACCATCGTCGACGGCATGATCCGTTCGCAGGTGACCTCCGCGGTCATCATGACTCATGGCGGCGTTATTATGAATCTGCTGGCTGCGTACGGTCTGCCCGAAGCAAATTTTTACGACTGGATTACTCCGCCCGGCGAGGGCTACTCCATTCGCATCATGCCCGGCATTTGGATGAACGGCAATAAAGTGGAAGTTTACGACACGATCCCCGGAGCGGAATTTTCCGACCCGAACGAAGAAAGCCGCATGGTCGCCGATCTTGGCCGGGAAGCCGCGGAACGAAGCTTTGGTCCCACACGCCCGGAGGAAGAGCCGGACCGCGACAAGTGGGAACCGTATAAATAAATCTGTTTTGAGCTGTCTGCCACGGCAAAACCACCGGAGGCGCTGCCAACTTACCGAAAGGATGATCCTGCCATGAAAAATTATCGGATTACTGTGCTGAAAGGCGACGGAATCGGCCCGGAGATCGTGACCGAGGCCTGCCGCGTACTGGACGCCGCCGCAAAAAAACAAAGTTTCGGCATTACATATGACGAAGCACTGCTCGGCGGCTGCGCCATTGACGCCGCAGGCGAGCCGCTGCCCGCCGCAACGGTGGAAAGCTGCAAAAAAAGCGACGCCGTACTGCTCGGCGCCGTGGGCGGTTATAAATGGGACAAGCTCCCCGGCAACCAGCGCCCTGAGGCCGGTCTGCTCGGCATCCGCAGCGCACTGGGGCTTTTTGCAAACCTGCGCCCCGCGCAGATCTTTGAGCCTCTTCGTGCGGCCTCTCCGCTGCGCGCCGACATCATCGGCGAAGCGCTGGACGTTCTGGTTGTGCGCGAACTGACGGGCGGAATCTATTTTGGAACCCGCGGCCGTGAAGAAAAGGACGGCGTTGCTTCGGCGTTTGATACCGAACGCTATTCCGTTCCCGAAATTGAGCGCGTTGCCCGCGTCGGCTTTGACATGGCGATGAAGCGCCGCAAAAAGATTTGCTCCGTCGACAAAGCCAATGTTCTGGAAAGCTCCCGTCTCTGGCGCGAAACGGTCATCCGTATTGCGCAGGAGTACCCCGAGGTGGAACTTTCCCACATGTATGTTGATAACTGTGCCATGCAGCTGGTGCGCAATCCCGGCCAGTTCGACGTAATCCTGACCTCCAACATTTTCGGCGATATTCTTTCTGACGAGCTTTCCATGATCAGCGGCTCCATCGGCATGCTCGCTTCGGCAAGCCTTGCGGGCGGCGGCTTCGGTCTTTATGAACCGATTCACGGCTCCGCGCCGGACATTGCCGGGCAGGACATTGCCAACCCGCTTGCAACGATTCTTTCCGCCGCCATGATGCTTCGCTATTCTTTGGGTGAAGCAAAGGCTGCCGACGAAATCGAGGCCGCCGTCAACGCCTCGCTGCGCATTGCCCGCACCGGCGATATTGCCGATCCCGCTTTGCCCTCCATCGGCTGCAAAGCAATGGGCGCGCTGGTCTGCGAACAGCTCGCAAAGCTGTAATCCACCCAGAATTTTTTGCCGCGCCGCAACAAGGAAGGAGCATGGCCATGAATTTAAACCAACGAATCCGCGCCGAAGCCCGGGGCAGGCTGCGTGGCAACTGGGGTCCCGCGCTGGGGATTACCGGCATTCTGATCGCCGGGCACTTCGTGATCGCGCTGCTCGCCGAGCTCGGCTATTACCTGACCGGGCTGATGACATCGTTCGGCATGATGGATTTTGCCGGCGCAGCCAAGGCCGGCGCGCTTCAGCTGGCAGGCTTTTTTCTGGTGCCGGTGGTGTGCGCGATGCTGGCGCTGCTGCTGCTTGCTCCCCTGTGGCTGGGATTCGTTCGCTGGCTGAGCTTTCTGGCGCGGGGAGAACGGCTGGACGCCGAGGCGGTGTTTGGATATTATCTGCCCGCCAATTACGGCGCGGCGCTCCGGTTTTCGTGCGCGTTTTTTCTGCGAATTGCCGGCTGGGCGGCGCTTTGCCTTCTGCCGGGCGCCGCGACCGCAGGCATTGCCGTGCTGGCCGAAAACGGCTTGTTTTCCCTTCCGGCAGCCATTGCCAATCTGTTTGACGTGCTTGGCGGAATGCTGGAGCTCGGCGGCGTCATTCTGTTTTTTAACCGTGTGCTGCAATATTTCGCCGCACCGTTTCTTTTCGTCACCCGCGGCACAGTTTCCGAAAGCATCGCTTTTTCCATCCGTGTGATGAACGGCTACAAATCATCCATGCTTCGGCTTTTGCTTTCCTTTTTCGGCTGGGCGCTGCTCTGTGTTTTTGCGTTCCCGCTGATTTACGTTCTCCCTTATATGACCGAGGCTCTGCTCGTTGCCGCCAAGTGGATTGTTTACAATTACGAAAATCGTCCGCAGGCCGCTCCGAACACAGGCTTTGTTTCCTAGTAGGATCAGGACACGGGTTTCCCCGTGCCCTTTTTTTAAACATTCAGCAGGCAAAGGAGACTGACTATGAAGCGAACAGACATCAACAAAATCCTGATTATCGGATCGGGCCCGATTATTATCGGTCAGGCGTGCGAATTTGACTATTCCGGCACACAGGCGTGCAAGGCTTTGCGAAAGCTGGGTTACCAGATTGTGCTTGTCAACTCAAACCCCGCGACGATCATGACCGATCCCGACACGGCAGACGTCACCTACATCGAGCCGCTCAACTGCGAACGGCTGACACAGATCATTGAAAAAGAGCGCCCCGACGCCCTGCTGCCGAACCTTGGCGGTCAGTCCGGACTGAACCTTTGTTCGGAGCTCGCCAAAGCCGGTGTGCTGAAAAAGTACCAGGTGAAGGTCATTGGCGTTCAGGTGGATGCTATTGAGCGCGGCGAAGATCGTATCGAATTCAAAAATACGATGAACTCGCTCGGTATCGAAATGGCTCTCAGCGAGGTCGCCTATTCCGTCAATGAGGCCGTTCAAATCGCCGACAAGCTCGGTTACCCGGTCGTGCTGCGGCCGGCTTACACGATGGGCGGCGCCGGCGGCGGACTGGTTTACAACGTGGAAGAGCTGAAAACCGTCTGCGCACGCGGGCTGCAGGCAAGCCTTGTGGGGCAGGTTCTGGTGGAAGAATCCATTCTCGGCTGGGAAGAGCTTGAGCTGGAGGTTGTCCGCGACGCAAAGGGTAATATGATTACCGTCTGCTTCATCGAAAATATCGATCCGATGGGCGTCCACACCGGCGATTCCTTCTGCGCCGCGCCGATGCTCACCGTTTCGCCTTCTGTGCAGCGCAGGCTGCAGGAGCAGGCCTATAAGATCGTGGAAAATATCGGCGTCATCGGCGGAACGAACGTGCAGTTTGCGCACGATCCGGTTTCCGACCGCATCATTGTCATCGAAATTAATCCCCGCACCTCCCGCTCCTCCGCGCTGGCAAGCAAGGCGACCGGCTTCCCGATTGCGCTTGTTTCGGCAATGCTGGCCTGCGGGCTGACGCTGGACGAAATCCCCTGCGGAAAGTGCGGAACGCTGGATAAATACGTTCCGTCCGGCGATTACGTCGTCATCAAATTTGCCCGCTGGGCGTTTGAAAAATTCAAAGGCGCCGAAGATAAGCTGGGCACGCAGATGCGCGCGGTCGGTGAAGTCATGAGCATCGGCAAAACGTACAAGGAAGCGTTCCAGAAAGCAATCCGCAGCCTTGAGACGGGGCGTTCTGGTCTGGGCGGTGCAAAGGACTTTGGCAGCAAAACGAAAGAGGAACTGCTTTCGATGCTGAACGTTCCCACCAGCGAACGCCAGTTTATTCTGTATGAAGCGCTGCGCAAGGGCGCCGATATTGAGACGCTTTACCGCCTGACCAAGATCAATCGCTGGTTCCTGACGCAGATGAAGGAGCTTGTGGAAGAGGAAGAAGCGCTGAAGGCATACGCCGGGCAGATCCCGCCGGAAAATGTGCTCCGTTCCGCCAAGCAGGACGGTTTTTCCGACCAGTACCTTGCAAAGCTGCTCGGCCTGCCGGAAGCGGAGATCCGGTCCGCCCGCACCAGCTTCGGCATCACCGAAGCCTGGGAAGGCGTTCACGTCAGCGGCACGGAAAACGCTGCCTATTACTTCTCCAGCTACCACATGAAGGACGAAAGCCCTGCGCCGAGCGACCGTCCGAAAATCATGATCCTCGGCGGCGGTCCGAACCGGATCGGTCAGGGGATCGAATTCGACTACTGCTGCGTACATGCCGCCAAGGCGCTGAAAGCGCTCGGCTTTGAAACGATTATCGTCAACTGCAACCCTGAAACCGTTTCCACCGATTACGACACCTCCGACAAGCTCTATTTTGAACCCCTGACGGTCGAGGATGTTCTGAGCATCTACCACAAGGAAAAGCCGGTCGGCGTGATCGCGCAGTTTGGCGGGCAGACGCCGCTGAACCTTGCCGCTGAGCTGAAAAAGAACGGCGTGAACATTCTCGGCACAACACCGGAAATGATCGATTTCGCCGAAGACCGCGATCTGTTCCGCAAGCTGATGGATCGGCTTGAGATCCCGATGCCGCAGAGCGGCATGGCGGCCTCGGTGGAGAAAGCTCTTGAAATTGCCAACCGCATCGGCTACCCTGTCATGGTGCGCCCGTCCTATGTTTTGGGCGGCCGCGGCATGGAGGTCGTGCACGACGATGAAGCGATGACGTTTTACATGAATGCGGCCGTCGGTGTAACCCCCGATCGTCCGATCCTGATCGACCGGTTCCTTCACAACGCCACCGAATGCGAAGCCGACGCCATCAGCGACGGCGAGCACGTCTTTGTGCCTGCCGTAATGGAGCACATTGAGCTGGCAGGCGTGCACTCCGGCGATTCCGCGTGCATTCTGCCCTCCAAAAACCTGACGGAAAGCCAGCTTGCCACGATCCGCGACTACACCCGCCGCATCGCGCAGGAAATGCACGTGGTCGGCCTGATGAACATGCAGTACGCCATTGAAGACGGCGTTGTTTATGTGCTGGAGGCAAACCCGCGCGCCAGCCGCACCGTGCCGCTGGTTTCCAAGGTCTGCGACATCAACATGGTTCGCATCGCGACCGATATCATGACCTCCTCGCTGACCGGTCGTCCTTCGCCGGTGCCGGCTCTGCGCGAGAAAAAATTTGCTCACTACGGCGTAAAAGAAGCCGTTTTCCCGTTCAATATGTTCCCCGAAGTCGACCCGCTGCTCGGGCCGGAGATGCGTTCCACCGGCGAAGTGCTCGGTCTGGCGGGCAATGTCGGCGAGGCTTTCTACAAAGCGCAGGAGGCCGCAAACAGCCGTCTGCCGCTTTCCGGAACGGTTCTGATCAGCGTCAGCGACCGCGACAAGGACGAGCTGCCCGCCGTTGCCGGAGCCTTTGCCGAGTGCGGATTTAAAATTCTTGCTACCGGCGGCACCTGCAAAGCGATTCAGGCCGCCGGGATCGACGCCGAACCGATCGCCAAGATCAACGAAGGGCGCCCGAACATTTTGGATGCCATCACGAACGGAAAAATTGATTTCATCGTCAATACGCCGTTTGGCAAACGCGGTGCCGTAGACGACAGCTACATCCGCAAAGCCGCTATCAAGGGTCGTGTGCCTTACATGACCACCATGGCCGCCGCGAAAGCCTCCGCGGAAGGTATTCGTGCGGTGCAGGGCGGCAAAACCGGCGTTAAGTCGCTGCAGGCATTCCACAGCGAGATCACCGAGAAATAAAAAACAGATCACCAAGCAGCAGCGGCAGCCGGGCAAAAAACGGCAGCCGCTGTTCTTTTTGTCAGGGTGATTATCCGTTTACGCACCGCTTTTCAATAAAAAAGCCGGCCGGAAATGAAACCGGCAGGCAAGAAACATACGTTTTTTAAATTTTCAGTTTTCCGTCTCAAAGAGCGGGGTCGTAAAATATCGCTCGGCGGTATCCGGCAAAACGGTGACCACCGTTTTACCGCGACCAAGCCTTTTGGCCAGCCGGATTGCCGCAGCCACATTCGTCCCGCTGGAAATTCCACACATCAACCCCTCCAACCGGGCAAGCTCCTGTGCGGTGCGAATCGCTTCCTCATCGGAAATAATGCAGACGTCCTCATAAATCCTCGTGTTCAGAATTTTGGGAATCAATCCGTCGCCAATGCCCATCTGCAGGTGTGTGCCAACGGTCCCTCCGGCCAGAATCGCGGCGTTTTCCGGCTCAACCGCCCAGATCACGATCTCGGGGTTCTGCGCCTTGAGCACCTCGCCGATACCGGTAATCGTTCCGCCTGTGCCCACTCCGGAACAGAAGCCGTCAATCGGCCCGCCCACCTGTTCCATAATCTCCAGAGCGGTGTGATGGCGGTGAACCTGTGGATTGGCCGTGTTTTCAAACTGCTGCGGAATAAAGACGCGCGGATCGGCGGCAGCCATCTGCTGTGCGGCGCGCACACATTCCGCAATGCATTCGCCGATATTGCCTGCGTCGTGAACCAACCGCACTTCGGCGCCGTAATGGCGAACCAGCAGCCTGCGCTCCCGGCTGACGGAATCCGGCATAAGGATTATGGTACGGTAACCGCGGATCGCGCCGACAAGCGCAAGGCCGATGCCCTGATTCCCGCTGGTCGGTTCCACGATGATGGTGTCCGGATGAATGATTCCGCGCTTTTCGGCGTCGAGGATCATATTGAAGGCTGTGCGGGTTTTAATTGACCCTCCTACGTTCAGCCCCTCGTATTTCACTAAAATCTCCGCCCCGTCGGGATCTCCCATTTTCTGCAGCCGGATCATCGGCGTGTGACCGATTGCCTCAAGCACATTGTTGTAAATCATACAGGGAACCATTCCTTTCGCTGCCTCGGCGCCCGATCCGCTTGTATCGGGATCCGACCGTTTCGACACATTTTTTTGATTTATCACAGTATATCCCGATGGTGCGCGAAATGCAACAAAAAAACGGAAAACCTCTGAATTGCGTCGAAGCGCAGGCCGGAGGTTTGCGGCCGGACAAACCGAAAGCATGGCTTGCATCGGCATTTTTGTTTTGCGTCAAGCGTATTCTACCATACGTAAATTTCTAATTTTGAATACTTTTTTGATTAACATTAAATTTTTGTCAAAATCGCGCAGATGCTCCTCCCTTCATCATTGTGCAAAAGAACAAATGTAAACTGAGAAAAAATGAAACAAAATTACTATTTTCTCTACAAAAATCCTTTAAAAACAAATTCACAAATAGATATCTTTCCGCTTTTTTCATAAGTTCGTTCAAATTGCCCATAACATTTTGCAAAAAAATGAGGTATAATAGAAATAACAATTTTTTGTGTTTCTGTGTGGTCAACATGCTGCAACACACCGGCAAAGGAAATGTCTTGTGTCTGAAGAATAAAAAAATGTACTGAAAGTTAATTTTTCTTGTCTACGGTAATGATCTGACGGTGCCGCGGAAAAACGCACCGCGACGGCAGCAGACACCGTATGCCGTTACGGCAAAAAACAGCAGCCTGTTTCGCGGCGGGACTGCGCCGGCGAAATCCAAGGAACACAGAAGAAAGGAAGGACCCGAATGACTGATTTGTTTCACAGCGGCGACTATGTCGTATACGGTATCTACAGTGTTTGTTCGATTACGGGAACAACGGAAAAAGAAATTGGAGGGAACCGGCTTCGCTATTATGTTCTCAAACCGGTTTTTCAACAAAATTCCACCGTATTTATTCCGGTAGAAAACCGGAAGCTCACAGCGCGGCTGCACAGGGTTCTAACACGCCCGGAGCTGGAGCGTCTGGTGGATTCCATGGCTGACCAACAGCCGATCTGGGCCGAGAACGAAAATGAGCGCCGCGCGCTTTTTCAAAAAATTCTTTCCGAAGGCGACCGCATCGGTATGATGCGGCTTGCAAAAACGCTCTATGACCGGCAGCAGGAACGGCTTGCCAGGGGGAAGCGGCTTCATCAGAGCGATGAACACTTTTTCCGCGAGGCGGATCGCCTGCTTTGCGACGAGTTTGCCTTTGTGCTTAACCGGGAGCCCTGCGAAATCCCGGCACTTCTGCAGCAGCGGCTTGCAGCAACCGCAGGCTGAACGCCGGAACAGACAAAATAAAAACGGCTTTAAAGCACGACGGTTTATCGTGGCTTTGAAGCCGTTTCCGTTTTATAAATTCATCAGGCCTCGATCATGACCTCATGGCCGGTACGCCCGGATTCGTAAATCGCGTCAAGAATCTTCATCAGCATAACGCCGTCCTTTGCAGGAGAAACGCATTCTGTTCCGTTTTTCACGCAATCGATATAGTGGTTGATCTCGTTTTCAAACAATCCCTCAAACGAAAGCGCCGTCGGCATCGTCAGCTGAACATTCGTCATGTACCCGTTCATGTTTGTGAAAATTTCAAGCTCCGGCGAAAGCTTCGCTCCTGCCTTGGTACCAAACAGCTCAATGGTACCGGTATCCGACTTCAGGTTCAGGCTGAACGCCGCCTCGATGGAAAGCACCATTCCGTTGTCATAGCGAACCATCGCGGAAGCAAAATCCTCGACATTAAAAATATCGTCGTTCGCGTCGGAAGCGCGGTAGGAACCGGGATCCTTTTTCACGCCCGGACGGTTGCCCAGCTTGTTGAACGTTGCGCCGAAGACGGAAACCGGCTTCGGGCAGCCCGCCAGATAACGGGTCAGGTCAATGACATGAACACCGAGGTCGATCAGCGGTCCGCCGCCGGAACGGGATTTGTCGCCAAACCAACCGCCGGGGCATCCGTTGCGGCGAAGATAAGTTGCCTTGGTGTAATAAATATCGCCCATATAGCCGTTGTCAATAAAGTCTTTCAGAATTTTGCAGTCGTTTCCGTAACGGCGAACAAAGCCGATCATCAGCAGCTTTCCGCTCTTTTCGGCCGCCGCCTGCATGGCAAGAGCCTGTTCGGCGTTCATAGCCATCGGTTTTTCACACAGCACGTTTTTACCGGCATTCAGCGCCGCAATGGTGCATTCTGCATGAGCTGCGTTCCAGGTGCAAACGCTCACCGCGTCGATCTCTTTCAGCTTGAGCATTTCATCCTTATCGGTAAACAGGCGCGTCACACCGTATTTTTCGCCCTTTGCCTTCAAACGTTCTTCATTAATATCACAAAACGCGTAAAGCTCCACATCGGGGTTGTGCAGATAACCATTGATGTGGCATTCGGCAATGTTGCCCACGCCAATGATGCCGACCTTAATTTTTGCCATTGCAAGTCATCCTTTCATTCCTGCGTTATTCGCGGCTTCCCAGAAAAGGTACCGCCTATAGCATCATTATAAAGCTTTGCGCGCAAAACAAAAGAAAAAATCTTGCTCCAGATGCGCACAATATTGCCCTTTTTCCTTTTTCGGCGTTTTGTCCATGTTGTTGCGCAATTCCTGCCTTGCGGGGCAGCTGCGCGAACGATATAATGAAATTTAAAGCGGCGGCCGTTCCCTGTGCTTTTGGGAAAATATTGTTTCCCAGAGGCACAGATGTACACAAGGCCGGTCTGAAGAGAAAACAGCCTCAAGTTTTATCATATTTAAGGAGGAATCATCCATGGAAAACAGTTATCAGCTCAAGCTTGTCAGCTCGCTGTGCCGCGTGTTTCCGGACGAAGAACCCCAGGCAAAACCTGAATGCGCAAGGCTGACGGCACTGCGCGGCGAAACCGTTTCCTTCCAGGCGGCAGTACGGCTTTGCGGCGCCGCGGGCAAGGCAAAGATTTCGGTATCGTCGGAGCCCGGCGTTTCTGTTCGCCTGCGGGAGGTGGTTGCGGCGCCTTCTACATATCCCTGCCACCCGACGCTGCTCGACGACAATTATGAACGCACATCCCCCGGCCTTTTTCCGGATATTCTGCGGGAAATGGCCAACGGCAGCGAGCGCCGTGTCAATTCATGGTGGAAAGCATTCTGGATTGACGTGGAAACCTTTGCGGATACTCCAGCCGGCAAATACCCTGTCCTGGTCACGGTCGAGCAGTCCCCCGAACCGTGGGAGGCTGCGGTGGAGCCTGTTTCGGCGCAGACAGACGTAACGGTGTTTGCGGCAGAACTGCCTGAACAGACGCTGATTCATACCGAATGGTTTCATTCCGATTGTCTGGCCGATTATTATCAGGTTCCCGCCTTTTCCGAAGAGCACTGGCGCATTCTGGAAAGCTTTCTCCGCACAGCGGCCTCCCGCGGGATCAACATGATCCTGACGCCGACGTTTACCCAGCCGCTTGATACAGCGGTCGGCGGAGAACGCACCACCGTTCAGCTGGTGGATGTCTCTTTGACGGATGGAAAATATTCCTTTGGTTTTGACAAGCTGCACCGTTGGGTTTTGCTCTGCGAAAAATGCGGTATTCGTTACTTTGAAATTGCACACCTGTTTACACAATGGGGTGCAAAGGCCGCGCCAAAGGTGATGGCGACGGCAGACGGCGAGTACAAACGTATTTTTGGTTGGGATACGCCGTCTACCGGAGAAGCCTACGCACACTTTCTTTCCTGCTATCTGCCTGCGCTGACGGAAAAGCTGCGCGAATGGGGTATTGCCGAGCGCTGTTATTTTCATATTTCCGACGAGCCGCACATTGATCAACTGGAGGACTACCGGGCCGCACAAAGGCTTGTCGCGCCCTTCCTGAAGGGTTTTCATATGATGGACGCGCTTTCCGACTATGATTTTTATTCCACCGGCGCCGTAGAAACACCGGTTTGCGCCAGCAACCACATTGAACCGTTTCTGGAGCATAACGCCGATCCGCTGTGGACCTATTACTGTACCGGCCAGATGCAGCAGGTCAGCAACCGCTTTTTCTCCATGCCGCTTGCACGCACGCGTGTGCTCGGCGTTCAGCTTTACAAGTTTAACATTCAGGGCTTTTTGCAATGGGGCTTTAATTTTTATAACACCCAGTACTCCGTGGAACACATCAACCCCTATTCCGTAACCGACGCCGGCGGTGCGTTTCCCTCCGGTGATGCCTTTGTGGTTTACCCCGGCAAGGACGGAAAAGCAGAGGAATCTCTGCGCCTGATGGCCATGTACGAAGCGATGACCGATCTGCGCGCACTGCAAAAGCTGGAAACGCTTGCCGGGCGCGATTTTGTAATGCAGCTGATCGAAGGCGAGCTGGCAGAACCGATTACATTTAAGGTGTATCCGAAATCCGCCGAATATCTCATTCGCCTGCGCAACCGTGTGAATGAAGAAATTTCCGGCCGTTCATAATCGTTCCTGTTTTTCCTGTTTTTTTGATTTTTGCTATTGCAATTTGGAAAACAGGTGTGATATAATCAAAATCGTGCAGTGTGTAATCGCTGCACAAAACAAACAGAAAGGGGGCAGAACGATGGCCAGATTGCAAAATGAACTTACGGGAATGTCCGTGAATCACGCTCGTTTGCATGGCAATACTTGGCGGTTTTGCCCTGTTTTTTCAGCAGAAGGTTCTTGTGTGCGGAGTTGTTAACCGCACGCTTCCTTTGGCCTGGAATTTCAAGGAGCCGCTTGCCTGCAAAGGTTTGAGCGGCTCCTTTTCTGTCTGCTGCACCGGAAAAAGGAAAGGGAGGATTTTTGCAAATGTATCAGGCGCTTGCGATGAACGACCAGCGGCAAATCGCCGTACAGCACGAAGCCGCCGCACAGGAAATTGACCCATTTATCGAACTGCTGCGAAGCATTCAGTCCGAGCTGCACGGCGAACTGAGGCCGCGCCCGGAAAAGGGCTTTTGCTATGAGCTGGAAGCTGCGGCGCTGCGGCTGGTGTTTTGTTGGAGCCGGGAAACGGGGATTCTGGTAACCGTACCGCAGGAAACCGGTGCAGATGCTGCCGATTCTCTCATCTTCCGCCACTGCGCGCGGTTGAACGCCTTGCAGCAGGCTGCGCCTTTGGCAAGGGTTTCGGTACGCCGTGCGCCCGGAGCCGGAAAGAAAATTAAGAACAATCAGCCCGGTTGACGGGCGCTGATTCAGGAGGGATTTCATGAAGCAAACGAAGAAAAAAAAGCCGCCGAGGCAATTAAGCCGCACGGGTTTTATGCTGCAAGCCATGCGCGGCTCGTGGGGCTGGATGATTGCGGCAGCCGTGGGAACGGTACTTTCGGTTGTGTTCAACTTTTTAACCCCGCAGGCCATCCGCGTAACGGTGGACTCCGTTCTGGACAGCCAGCCGTTTGATCTGCCGGCATTTATGGTGCAATGGATCAATTCCATCGGCGGACGCGGCTATCTGGCGCAAAACCTGATTGTTTGCGCGGCGGCGGCCGTGGTGTTTTCCATTCTGGCAGGCGGCGCGACGTTTTTTTGCCGTCTTTCCATGTCAAAGGGCTGCGAGGGAGTGCTGGAACGGCTGCGCAACCGGCTGTTCGGCCACATTCAGCGGCTGCCCTACCAGTGGCATGTTTCCATTCAGACCGGTGATATTATTCAGCGCTGCACCTCCGATGTGGAAATGCTGCGGAATTTTCTTTCGGGTCAGCTGGTGGAAATGTTCCGCACCATTGTGCTGGTGACAGTGGCAATCAGCTGGATGTTTACCATGAGCAGCTTTTTAACCTGGGTTTCCATCGCATTCATTCCGGTCGTGATGATTTATTCCGGCGTGTTTTTTAACCTGATTTCGCGCCGGTTCCTCACGGCGGACGAAGCCGAGGGCTCTCTTTCCGCAACGGTTCAGGAAAACTTTACCGGCGTTCGCGTGGTACGTGCATTTGGGCGCGAAGCTTACGAGGTAGAAAACTTTGATAAAAAAAACAACCGGTTTGCAATGCTTTGGGTTAAGCTCGGCAAGCTGCTCGGGCCATACTGGGGCATCGGCGACTTTGTCACTGCGCTGCAGATTCTGGTCATTATTCTTCTCGGCACGCGCGAGGCCGTGGAAGGAAGGCTGACGCTGGGTCAGTTTACTGTGTTTGTTTCCTACAACTCCATGATGGCTTGGCCTATCCGCAACCTTGGCAGAATTCTTGGCGACATGAGCAAAATGAGCGTTTCCATTGACCGTCTGCGTGAAATTCTCAATGCTGAAGAGGAAACCGAGGATCCCAACGGTCTGACACCCGACATGCACGGCGATATTGTGTTTGACAACGTTTCGTTCGGTTACGAGGGAGCCCCGGAGCTGCTGCACAATGTCAGCTTTACCGTTCCGGCCGGCAAAACGGTGGGCATTTTGGGCGGAACCGGCAGCGGAAAATCGACGCTGACCTATTTGCTGGCGCGGCTTTACGATGTAGCGCCCGGCAACGGCAAAATTACCGTCGGCGGTGTTGACCTTCGCGAAATGCGCCTGAGCCACGTTCGCAAAAACGTCGGGCTTGTGCTGCAGGAGCCGTTTCTGTTTTCCAAAACGATTCAGGAAAACATTGCCGCCGCCCACCCGGAGCGTCCGCTGGAGGAAATTCGCGCTGCCGCAAAAATTGCCGCAGTGGACGACGCGATCCAGGAATTCCCCGACGGTTACGACACGGTTGTCGGTGAACGCGGCGTGACGCTTTCCGGCGGGCAGAAGCAGCGCGTAGCCATTGCACGGATGCTGATGGAACAGACTCCGATCAAGGTGTTTGACGATTCTCTCTCCGCCGTTGATGCCGAAACCGACGCAAAAATCCGTGCGGCGCTGAAAACCGGCATGTCGAATTCCTCCGTCATTCTGATTTCGCACCGCATTACAACCATTCAGCATGCCGACTGCATTATCGTGCTCGACGACGGGCGCATTGCGCAGCAGGGCACGCACGACGAGCTTTGCGCTCAGGATGGCATCTACCGCCGCATCTGGCAGATTCAGAACAGTGTGGACGACGAGCCCTCCGCAGCCGGGCAAGGCTCTGATTTCGGAAAAGAGGTGAGCGCTCTTGGCGTATGAAGAGCAAGTATACGATAAATCGTTCGATTTGAAAATCTGGGCAAAGCTGCTCCCGTTTTTAAGGCCGTATAAGTGGCGCATGTTCACCGTTGTGCTTATGATGGTACTTACTGCCGCCATCGACGTGATTAACCCGCTTTTTCTGCGTTATGCGATCGACACGTTTATTGAGCCGGGCACCATGGAGGGTGTCTGGCCGTTTGCGGCGGTTTATCTTGCAAGCATCCTGTTTCAGGTGTTTACCGTGGTGGTTTTCTCCTACACGGCAACTTATGTGGAAATGTTTCTCGGG
Source organism: Acutalibacteraceae bacterium (assembly GCA_050947015.1). Taxonomy (GTDB): domain Bacteria; phylum Bacillota; class Clostridia; order Oscillospirales; family Acutalibacteraceae; genus CAKXIK01. Next base: position 20,456 of record JBMNVT010000014.1, on the reverse strand, counting down.
CGCGACATGAAGCGCGCGTTGTTTGTGCATCTGCAGGAGCTGAGCTTTAATTATTACAATACCACGCCCGTTGGTTACATGATGGCGCGCACCATGAGCGACACCGGCAAAATCGCAAGCATGGCGGCGTGGAGTCTGGTGGATATTTTCTGGAGCGGCCTGTATGTGCTCGGCGTGTTCGGCATTATGCTGGCGCTCAACTGGAAGCTCGCCCTGCTGATTATGCTGATTGTGCCGCTGATCGCCGTTGCCACCGTGTTCTTTCAGGGCAAAATTCTGAAGGCCAACCGTGAGATCCGCGCGGCAAACTCCAAAATTACCGGCGCGTTTAATGAAGGCATCGGCGGTGCACGCACCAGCAAGGTTCTGGTCATCGAAGAAGAAAACTGCCGTTCGTTTCAAAAGCTGACGAGCAGCATGTACCATTCTTCGGTGCGCGCGGCCATGCTTTCGGCAAGCTTTGTGCCGATCGTACTGTTCTGCGGCTCGCTGGCAACGGCCATTGTGCTGGCGCGGGGTGGTTACCTGAACCAGCAGGGGCTGATGCAGTTTGGTACGCTTTCGGCGTTTATCTCTTACGCGCTCGGCATTTTTGAACCGATCCAGCAGCTGGCGCGCATCTTTGCCGACTTTATCTCCATGCAGGCGTCGATTGAGCGCGTGACCGATCTTCTGGAAGAAAAACCAAATATAACCGACACCGCCGAGGTGATCGAAAAATACGGCGATGCGTTCCACCCGAAAAAGGAAAACTGGGAACCTCTGCACGGCGATCTGGAATTTCGCGACGTTACCTTCCGTTACCCGGACGGCGGCGAAAATGTGCTGGAGCATTTCAACCTCAAGGTCCCGCAGGGAACCACCATCGCCATCGTCGGGGAAACGGGCGCCGGAAAATCCACCATTGTCAATATTGCATGCCGCTTTTTTGAGCCGACAAGCGGTCAGGTTCTGATCGACGGACGCGACTACCGCGAACGTTCTCAGCTTTGGCTGCACAGCAATATCGGCTATGTGCTGCAGAATCCGCATCTGTTTTCCGGCTCTGTGCGGGAAAACATCCGTTACGGCAAGCTGGATGCAACCGACGAAGAGATTGAGGCCGCCGCAAAAATGGTTTCCGCGGACCGCATCGTAAACAAACTCGAAAAAGGCTATGAGAGCGACGTCGGCGAGGGAGGCGACCGCCTTTCCACCGGTGAAAAACAGATGATCTCCTTTGCGCGCGCAGTGCTGGCCGATCCGCCGATCTTTATTCTGGACGAAGCAACCTCTTCGGTCGATACCGAAACCGAGCAGCTGATCCAGAACGCGATCTCGCATCTTTTGACCGGCCGTACCAGCTTTATTATTGCGCACCGGCTTTCCACCATCCGCAAGGCCGACCTGATCCTGGTCGTGCGTGACGGAAAAATCATCGAACAGGGCAGCCACCACGATCTGCTGCGTCAAAAAGGTTATTATTATGACCTTTACACCAAGCAGTTCGAAGAGGAGGCCTGGAAAGCGGCAAAAGCCTGATTCGCCGTCCATTGAACCACCCCGTTTGCAAAAAGGCGTTCCTTCCGGATTCACCCGGAAGGAACGCCTTTTCTATTCCAAACAACTGTAACCCTCAAAGCTTTTTCATGGTTTTGGCGGCCACCAGATTCGCTCCGGTTCCCGCAATGTTGGCCACCACAATTTCTCCCACCGCAACGGGAGCCTGCAGCTGAGCCGCAGCGACCTCCCGCATGGCATCAAACAGCTTTTCTTTGGCAATCGGGCAGTCTGTTTTAACGGGGCAGCGGCTGTGCAGCGCACCGGAGATCTTCACGGTGCTGGTCAGCACACGCGTTGGATTTTTCAGTTCATTTTTGCCGTATTCCGCGCCGCGCGGGCAGCTGTTTCCGGTAACGGCAAAGCCGTTTTGTTCGTCCACGTGCAGCCGGCAGCCCTTGGGGCAAACGATACAAACCAGTTCTTTCATTAAAAAACCTCCCTTATGCCTGTTTTTCGCAGATGGAAACGGTCAGCTGCGCCGGCGGAGTTTCGCCGAGCAGCTTGCGCGGCAGCAGAATATGCTCCATCTCTCCCGGGGCAAGGTGGTCGCGTGCAAATACGCAGATTTTGCGTTCGCCGTCGCTGACAACGATCTCGCTCTTACCGCAGATGCGGTTCACTCGGAAAAATACATCTGCCGCCTTTTCAATGCGGTCGGGGCGAATGTGCTGCGGAACCGTATAGCTCACGCCGTCGCCGTTTTTCAATTCTGTCACAGCAGATTCCGGCGCCTCGCCTTCGGCAGCAAACCGGGCGGCGGCTTTCCCGGCGCGCATGCTTTCCGCCGTTACGAAATCAACCAGGTCGTGCACATGCGCCACGTTGCCGCAGGCAAATACGCCCGGCAGCGAGGTTTCCATGTTCTCATACACAACGGCGCCATTCGTCCGCGGATCGATCGCAATCCCTGCCGCGCGCGTCAGCTCATTTTCGGGGATCAGTCCGACCGAGAGCAGAATGGTGTCGCAGTCAAAATACATCTCCGTTCCCGGGATCGGTCGGCGCTTTTCATCTACCTTGCAAACGGTGGCACGCTTCACGCGGCCGCGCCCCTCCACGTTCGTAATTGTGTGGGAAAGATAAAGCGGAATATCGTAATCCTGAAGGCACTGAACAATGTTGCGCATCAGTCCTCCGGAATACGGCATCACCTCCACGCAGGCGAGCACCTTTGCGCCCTCCAGCGTCATCCGCCGCGCCATAATCAGCCCAATGTCGCCGCTCCCGAGAATCAATACCCTGCGGCCGACCATGTAACCTTCCATATTCAGATAGCGCTGCGCCGTGCCCGCCGTAAACACTCCGGCAGGCCGGTCACCGGGAATCGCAATCGCCCCGCGTGTTCTTTCGCGGCATCCCATCGCCAACACAACCGACTTTGCCCGGTAAACCCGGTACCCCTCTGCCGCGCTGACAGCGTGAACTTCGCGCTCCGGCGTCACCGTCAGCACCATCGTATCAAGCCTGACCTCGGTCGTTGTTTTTTTCAGCAGCTCCACAAAGCGCCCCGCGTATTCTGGGCCGGTAAGCTCTTCTTTAAAGTAATGCAGCCCGAAGCCGTTGTGGATGCATTGATTCAGAATGCCCCCCAGTTCGCGGTCGCGCTCCAAAATCAAAATATTCCGCGCGCCGTTGTCATACGCAGAGCATGCCGCTGCCAGACCGGCCGGTCCGCCGCCGACTACAATCAGATCGTAAAGCATGGAAATCCCCTCCTCAAACATTCTTGTCTTCGCCGATCAGGATCTCGCTGCCGTCCAGATCCTTTTTTACGGATTCCGGCGCAATCTTCAGCTCGCGGGAGAGAATCTCCAACACGCGCGGCCCGCAGAACCCTCCCTGACATCTGCCCATTCCGGCATTGCAGCGGCGTTTGATTCCGTCCACGCTGCGGGGCGGGATCGGCGAATGAATCGCGTCGAGAATTTCGCCCTCGGTAACCGTTTCGCAGCGGCAGATCACACGGCCGTAAAGTGGGTTTTCGGCGATCATGGCGCGTTTTCCGGCTTCGTCCTGCAGGTTAAAATGGCGTTTTCGCCGCGTGACGACGGCATTGTTTTTTTCGGTCAGGAACACACCGCTTTTCTGCACCATGGCAAGCGCTTCTTCGGCAATGGCCGGCGCCGAGGAAAGACCCGGCGATTTGATTCCGGCCAGATCGACAAAGCCGTCATGTTCCTCCAGAATAAAGTCGTTCCGGTCGGAATTGGCGCGCATTCCGGCAAAATTGCGAATAGAGCTGCGGAAATTAAGCGACGGCACGCTTTTGACCGCGGTGCTGCGCACATATTCCAGCCCCTCACCCGTTGTGTTCACGCGCGTTTTGTCCTCGGCGGCGACCGCGTTCGGGCCAACGATCAGATTGCCGTGCACCGTGGGTGAAACAAGCACGCCCTTGCCCAGCGCCGACGGGCATTGGAACAGCACATGATTCGCACGCGACCCCTCAGATTTATCCATCAGGTAATATTCCCCGCGGCTTGGCAGAATGTGAAATGAGTGCGGCAGCGCCATATCATGAATTTCTTCGCTTTCCACACCGGTCGCGTTGATCACGGTTCGCGCTTCAAACGTTCCCTGCGCGGTGCCGACCGCCCATCCTTCCGTCGTTTTTTCAACCGACACCACCGGACAGGAACAGCGCAGCTCCACTCCGTTGAGAACGGCCGTTTCTGCCAACGCCAGCGCGTATTCCCACGGGTTCACGATCCCGGCGGAAGGCGCATACAGCGCGCCGCGCACCTGTTCGGAAACATTCGGTTCCATTTCGCGGGTTTCTGCGGCGGAAAGCACCCGCAGCCCCGGCACACCGTTTTGAACGCCGCGCTCATAAAGCGACTGCACCACCGACAGCTCCTCCTCGGAAAAAGCCAGAACCAGCGAGCCAATCTGCGCGTACGGCACCGACAACGCGCGGCAAAGCTCCTTTGCCAATGCAGCTCCGCGAACGTTCAGCGCTGCCATTTTTGTGCCGGGCGCCGGGTCGTAGCCCGCATGAATAATCGCCGAATTGGCGCGCGTGGCCCCGGTGGCAATATCGTTTTCCTTTTCGAGCACCAGAACGCTGCCCTCGCGCCGGGAAAGCTCAAAAGCCGTCGCTGCGCCGATGATTCCGCATCCGATTACAATCGTATCGTACATTGCCAGACAAACCTCCTCTTTTTGCAGCAAAAAAAGAGCAAGACCAACACAACCGAATGATTGTGTCCGTCTTACTCTCATTTCTCCGTAAACGGGTCAAAATCTTGAATTCGAATTTAGTTTAGCACAATCTTGCGAAAAGTGCAAGCCTTTTCGCGGACGGCTTTCCCGAAGCACTGTAGGTTGTACAATGATGAGTGACAAAAGGAAAAAATAAAGTAGCGAATAGGGGCGACATGAAAGAGCTGCACAGCATTTCGCCTCCATTCATTGAATCAATTTACTATGTCTAAGAGTTGCGGAAGATATGAGTATGGAACGAATACTCCGTTATCACAAAGTTCCTTTACCTTCTCAACGCTTGCGTACATCTTGTCGCTGGTTTCGCCCTCTTGGAGAATTACGTCATCCAAATTAAAGTCCTGTTTGAACAGCCAAACGTCAACGAAATTATCGTCTTGTCTAAAGCTGATAACACATTTTCCAAGGGCAGGATCTGCAGTTAGTCCTGTTTCTTCTTTTACTTCTCGTAATGCTGCCGTAATGCTATCGTCTCCTGCAAGAGCCGAGCCGCCAGTTGATTCCCACATATTCGGGAAGCCTTTGTTCGGAGAACGTTTGGTCAACAGAAATTCGCCCTTGCTATTTTGCAACCATACATGAACAACCAGATGGTATTCACCATCCTCCAAAAAATCACCCCTACGATGAAGTCTTCCCGTTAAATGGCGGTTTTCATCATAGATATCCCACATTTCTCCAGCATTGCTCTGTATATTAAGCCATCCTTGTGTACCGTGATATAAATGTGGTTGTATCTCGGGATATGTAAGATTCTCAGGAAGCACATCGAACAATCTGATTTCTCCGATTTCACTGTCATCGGATAAAGCACCAAGGCTATTTATGTTTGCAAAGAATAGCATTCCGTAAGACCGTTTACCATCCTTTTCAACTTCATATACTGCCACAGTGTGAATGTCCGCATCCACAGCGCCAGTTTCCTCTGCAAGCTCTCGGCGAGCAGTTTCTTCGATTACTTCATCGGGTTCTCGATGACCACCTGGAATCTCCCATGTAGTTCGCTGTTTATGACGACAGAATACCCATTTATCTTGATAGCGTGCTGCTATTACTGCGAACTTGAGTTTTTCATCCGCTGTCTTATCTGGTTTATAAAATGTTACCTTTGTCATATTGATCTCCTGTTAATTTCAATGTTGTGCTTCCAAACGGCGGTTCAGCTCATACAAAGCTGTCCTGTTAGAGTCCCATTTCAACTTTGCATAGGCATTCTCATATGTAAGCCATACACATTCAGTATGCTCGTGGGATAGTTCAATTTCATCTGCGCATTCAAACCCAAATGCGTATTCCGGCACAACATAAGTATCCTCAGGCCAGTTGTACAAATAAAGCTTCGGGAAAATATCGGTTGGAATATAGCACATTGACTTCAGTTCAATGATGTTATCAACTATGACTCCGCCTTCCTCCGATATTTCACGCTTGGCTGCCTGTACCGGAGATTCATCGTCTTCACCGCCACCGGCTATGAATTGCCATTGGTCGAAGTCTGCGCGATGAAACACACAATACTGTAATTGTCCGTTAATCATTCTGTATGGTATTGCAAGTATTTGAAACGGTGCTCTCATAATTTTACTCCTTGTTCTTCCTCTGGCAAAATGATCTCTGCGATGTCGCCAATATTACAGTTGAGCGCAAGACAGATTTTCACCAATACTTCAGTATTGATATTATCATTGTGTCCCATTTTTGTGATCGACGATTGGCTTACACCGACAAGCGCCATAAGGTCTTTCTTTTTCATATCACGGTCAATGAGAAGTTTCCAAAGTTTGCCCTTAACTGATAGCCATTGTGTTTACCTCCGGTATTTCAGTAGTGCAAACGATTTCATCCTATTATACCATATAATCATTGCGTTCACAATAATTCTGGGAAAATTGTTATAATAAGTTTCGCGGACGGCTTTCCCGAAGCACACCACAGCGGTCTTTTGTTCCATCATTTTAAAAATATGCAATTAATTATAAGATACTATTTGATCTGAATCTCAATGCTATAAAAAGATTTTCTTAAGTTTTCTAAATCAACCCTATTTTTTGACCTAAATGATGGGTAAAAATGCGTTTTTTCTTGACAAACTTTTGAAAGGTATTACAATAGAAGTATATAGACATATAAGGCGAAGAAAAAATATTTTTCTTAACATGTCTACAGAAAATTCTAATGTAAAATCAAGATAACATAACGGGCAAATCTGTTGAAAGACAGTGACGCAAAGCTACAGGGTCTGTGTATGCATCAGCATATATGATTGCCAGCTGCAAAAGGCTCCGGCCGTTTGCAGCCGGAATGTTTGATCCAAGGCGCCGCGTCGGCGTCTTTTTTGTTTGCCGGAAGCGGGATTGTCATGCTGCTGTTCTTTTTTCTTGCTCTGCTGGCCGGCCGTCTGCGGGGCAGGCGGGTGGGAGTTGTATTTTGCCAAAAAAGCCTGATTCCCTATTTTGTTCTGGAGCTTTGCTACATCGGTGTTCAGGTTTCAGCCTTTTGCGGTTATTACGGTTTTGTACCGTATGCGTCGTGGATTAAGCGGCTCTATTTTTTGGTGCTGCTGGTTCCGATTCTTGTCCACCGGCTTTATGTGCCCGCCATTTCCGGTGCAGGCGCTGTTGCCGCCGGCACACTTTTAAACCGGGTCGTGATGAACGCAAACGGCGGGAAAATGCCGGTTTTTGCGACGCTTTCACGATGGACAGGTTACTTTACACCCGATTTTGCCGCAGCGGGCGATACGATTCACATAGTCGGAGATTCTTCTGTAAAGCTTGCTTTTCTGGCGGATTACATCGACCTCGGGTACTGCATTCTCAGTGTCGGGGATCTTTTGGTACATTCCTTTACCTTTATTATCATTTACGCAGTGGTGCGTGCCGTTTGCCCTTTAAGAAGCTCCGGTGCGCCCCGTTCGGGTTCCGATGCAGACCGGGACTTATAACGGTTAATTTTGCGGAAGGATGAACAAATGATGCAAATAATGGAAAGAATTATTTTTGAATATATTCTGTGTTATTTGGCACAGTGCTTTATCATTATGTTGGGCGTATACGCTTTTTGCCGCAGAAAAATTGCAATGCCTCAATATCTGTTCGGAGTTGGGATTGTCTTTGTTGGGTCGGTGCTGGTACGCAATCTTCCGCTCAGCTATGGGGTTCACACTCTTTTCATCATGATGATTACGGCATTGGTGAGCATTTGGTACTTGAAATTCCCGATCAATCGTTCCATCCGCAGCGCTTTGTTTATGACGCTGATTTTATTTGTCGGCGAAATTGGCAATATGTTGTTTTTAAATCTTCTGTTGGGCAAAGAGCGTTTTGCCGAAGTCATCACCAACACAGTCAGCAAATTTGTTTACGGCATTCCAGCAACGATTCTTTCCCTGATTATTACGCTGGTGTATTACCTTGTGATGGAAAACAGACGAATCAAAAAACCGGAAAATCCGCTGGATGAAATACAGCAACAGGGAACTGACGCCTGAACCGACGCATTTCCGGCGATGTGGGATGCCCTGAAATTCGCAGCAGCGCGGAAAGGAAGCTCTTACTCCATGGAACAATTTTTAGACCATCTTGCCGATACAATTGCGGAGCAGTTTCATTATACGGAAGAGCAGCACGCGGTTGTGCGGTACGGTCTGGTAGCCCTACTGCAGACGACGGTTATTTTTTTGCTGCTTGTGCTGCTCGGCCTTTGCTTTGGTTTCTTTCCTCAGGCTTTGGCTGTTTTCTTTTCTGTTGTTCTGCTGCGAAAGCAAGAAGGCGGTGCTCACGCTTCTTCCCTGACCGGCTGCCTGATTCTGACCGGGATTGTTCTGACAACGCTGGCGGTGCTTTCCCGCTACATATTCCCGTTGGCGGGTTCATGGGCCGCGCTGGTTTTGACCGTGGTTCTTGGCGCGGCGTGTGTGCTGATTTCCTGGAAGCTGGTTCCGGTGGAATCACCAAACAAGCCGCTGCGTGACCCGAAAAAAATTGCCCGCCTGCGCAGAAACACCTTTGTGCTGTTGGCAATCTACCTTCTTCTGGCGGCTGTTCTGGCGCTACCGGAAGGAATTCTGCCGTTTTCTTCTCTGAGCATTACCTTTTCGATTCTTTCGGGAACCGTTTGGCAAACGTTTACGCTTACAAAACCCGGCCAGCGGCTCGTGAACGCTATGGAAGCCCCATTCCGGCGCTTAAATTGATCCTAACGGAAACTTCCGTTAGAATAAAAAATTCTGTAAGGAGGAATTGTCATGCTGAAAAACAAAATCTTGGGAGCCGTTGCCGTAGCTGCAACCCTCCTGGCGTCCATTGCTGCTACCTCCGCCTGCTTCTGGTTTATTTACCAGCCGGAAGAGCCCGAATGCCTTTCTAAATAAAGCGCATTCCGGCTCATCCCTTTGCAGGATGAATTGAACAGCTGGACCCGCAAAAGAGGCACCGCAGCCTTTGCATCGCAGGGGTTGCGGCGCTTTTTCTATTATGCTTTTCCGGATTGGATAATCACTGCGTGCTACCATATACATTTAAAGAAGGGACCTTTTTATGACTGATTTTGAACGCAGCAGAAGCCAAAAACTGAAAATTATTCTGTTTACGCTCAAAATTTTAACCATTCTTTTTACGGCCGTACCAGTTTTTCAAAGGATTTTTCCGCAAAGCATCTCTGTTCCAACCAACGATTACAAAAGCACGCTGTTTGCCGAACTGTTTACCGGAGCTGTGATCGGGCTGATTATGCTGTTGTGGAAAATGCTGGACAAAAGGAATTCCCGCAGCCGCATTTACACCGTGCTGGAACTGACCATCTTTTTTCTGCTGATTATGCTCGCCATCTACTGCAGCGATGGGCCAACCAGCTCTTACAAATTTCTGTTTTTGTACCTGATTATCTCCCATGCAATTGAATACGGCATTACCCTGGGCTTTGTTGTTTCCGGAATTTCCTCCGCCCTTGTGGTGTCTACCGATATCTGGGGGCTTTTTAATAATATCCCCGGCAATTATTTGGAAAACGATGTCGCGATGATCGCCATGTTCATCTCTATCGCATGGACGCTGGGTTATTATTCCTCCATGGAAGGACATTTTATTGACATGCTCAAGGATCACGCCAACCGTGACGGACTGACCTCCTGTTACAATCATCGGCACTTTTTTGAAGTGTTCGAACAGGACTTTGAGGCCAGCCGCAAAGAAGGACAGGCGCTTTGCCTTGCCATGCTCGATATCGATCACTTTAAAGAATACAACGATACCTATGGGCATCAGCGCGGCGATGCGGTACTGGTGCGCGTGGTAGAGGAGATGAAAAAGCATTTTCCCACCACAGACGGAATTTTTCGGTATGGCGGCGACGAGTTTTCCGTTATTCTGCGCAACTTTTCCGCTAAGCAGGCTTCTGAACTGATCGACGCGTTTCGGGTTCATTTGGGGCAGACGCTGTGCGTGGATGAGAAGGAAAACCCCTACCATGTAAACCTGACCGTTTCTGTCGGCATTGCAGAAATTTCTCCCTCCATGCATACCTATATGGATATGATTGCCCGTGCGGACACGGCGCTGTATAATGCAAAATTCCTGAACCGCAACCGAGTGGAGGTTTTTTCCTCCATGTTTGAAGAGATTGACAATTCCTCCGATTTGAAGCTGCACAATACGCTGACCTCCATGCGGGCGCTGATCTCCGTCATCAACTCCCGCGACGATTATACCTATAACCACACCAACCGCGTGGCAAAATACTGCTGGATGATGGCACGACAGCTGAATCTGAGCCGGGAGGATGCGCGCACGCTGATGGTCGGCGCATACATGCACGACCTTGGCAAAATCAATTATCAGAAGGACCTGCTCATCGCCTCGTCGCCGCTTTCCGACGAACAGTGGGCAGAGCTGAAAAAACACCCGGTGTACGGTGCGGAAATTGTTCAGCAGATCGGCGGCTTTGACGAGGTTGTCACGCTGATTCTGCAGCATCACGAGCGGTACGACGGCAAAGGCTATCCCTACGGGGTGCCCGGTTCAAAGCTGAACCGGCTTTCCCGTGTGTTAACTATTGCCGATTCCTACGATGCGATGGTCAACGACCGGCCTTATAAAAAGAAAATGACACAGGAGCAGGCCATTGCGGAACTGCAGCGATGCTCCGGCACTCAGTTTGACCCGGAGCTGGTCGAAGAGTTTATACAAATGTTGAAAAAAATCTGAACCGATACCGCCGCGTTTTTCGGAAAGTTCCGAAAGAGCGGCGGTTTTTGCTGTGCTTTGGCCGACCCCATTTGCCTCCCAATGCCGCGCAGAGTGAATATTGTCCGATTAACTGTGCACAAAAATTCGGTTTCTATTTTCGGTAAAATGTATTACAATAGGGGGTATGGAACCCTGTTCAACATTTATTACATTAACCGCAAATTAAAGGAGGCAGCTGGATGTCCAGTTATCAAACCAGAAAAACCCCGGGGGATACTGAGTGGTTTCGCCACGACCGTTTCGGTATGTTTATTCACTGGGGACTTTACGCGCTCCCGGCGCGTCATGAATGGGTGAAATCTTACGAAAAAACTCCGGAGGACGTTTACGAGCGATATTTCCGCCATTTTGATCCTGATCTCTACGATGCAAGGGAATGGGCACGGCAGGCAAAAGCCGCCGGAATGAAGTACGCGGTGCTGACAACAAAGCACCACGAAGGATTCTGCCTGTTCGATTCGAAGTATACCGACTACAAATGCACCAACACCCCGGCCGGACGTGATCTGGTGCGCGAATATGTGGACGCCTTCCGTGCAGAAGGGCTGAAAATCGGTTTTTACTATTCACTGATTGACTGGCACCATCCCGATTTTCCGATTGACCCGCTGCACCCGCGGCGCGACGATGAAAATGTTCCGGAAATGAACTGCGGACGTGACATGCGCCGTTATGCCCAATATATGCGCGATCAGGTTACGGAGCTGCTGACTAACTACGGGAAAATCGATATTCTGTGGTTCGATTTTTCCTATCCGGACAACAATCCGCCGGAAAAGCCCTGGCTGCGCGGAAAAGGCAAGGACGACTGGGAAGCCGAAAAGCTGATTGCCACCGCCCGCAGCCTGCAGCCGGGTATTATCATCGACAACCGAACCGGGATTGAGCAGGATCTTTGGACGCCGGAACAGTATCAGCCGCAGGCGTGGTTGACCCACAAGGAAACCGGAGAGCTTGTCACTTGGGAGGCCTGCCAGACCTTTTCCGGCTCGTGGGGTTATTACCGCGACGAAGCCAGCTGGAAATCGCCGGAGATGCTGATTCAGATGCTGGTGCAGACGGTTTCTCTGGGCGGAAACCTGCTGATGAATGTTGGCCCGACGGCGCGCGGCTGCTTCGATTACCGGGCACAGGCAGCGCTGCAGACGTTTGCCGACTGGATGAAATTCAACAGCCGCTCCATTTACGGCTGCACAATGGCAGAACCGGAATTCAAAGCTCCGAACGGCTGCCGTCTGACACAAAGTGAGGACGGCAAGCGGCTTTATGTTCATCTATTTCAATACCCTTACGCGTTTCTTGAACTGCCGGGCTTTGCCGGCAAGGTGGAATACGCTCAGTTTTTGCACGATGCCAGCGAAATCCGTTTTTCGGAAAATAATGTGGAGCACTTCAGCGAGGGTCGGACGCAGGCCGACGACCTGCTGGTGTTGAATCTGCCCGCGGTCAAACCTCCGGTGATTGTGCCGGTCATCGAACTGTTCCTGAAATAACGCGCGGCACGGTTTTTCCTGCTCCGTCTTTTGACTCAACGCAGTATTGTCCCAATACTTTTTTGACAAAACAGCACCTCCAGCTGCAGCTTTTATTCTGAAGTTGAAAGTGCTGTTTTCAAATTGTTTTCCAATGAGCGTTTGTATTTCAGCGCTCTTCCTTCCATAATGTTTCGCGCACAACGGCGATGGATGAAATACCGTAATAGCGCATCAGGCACAGGGCATTTTTCGTCAGAACTTCGCCGCTGACGGCAATGGGAATTGCGGGCGGGCAGGCCACCAGTGGCGCAGCGCACACACGGCCTTGTGCCTGCTCCAGCAGAACCGTTTCCTGCGGGGCAAGCACAGCCCGGCGAATCGGCACTGCAGCCGGCAGGGGCAAAATTCCCGGAAACGGCTCTTGCGGCGTTTTTCGCGGTGCAAGCGGCTCGGCAAAGGCTGCTGCAACACGTTCATAATCGCGCCGCGTGTTTTGCGGTGAAAACATCAGCACCGCAAAATCCCTGTCGCAGAATTCACACTCCACGCGGAATTCTTTCAGACGCTGTGCAACGGCAAACCCTCCGCCGCAGGTTTCTCGTCCGTCCAGCACAAGCTTGAGCGGTTCCGTCTGCAGCACCGCGCAGCCGCGGCGGGTCAGCTCACCGCGCAGCTGCGCAACACGTTCGGCGCATTCGGCCAGACGCACGGAATAATCGTCCGCCAACAGCGCGTTACACCGGTCGAGCGATTGAAGAATCAGATAGGACGGGCTGGTGGAGCCGAAAAGCGCCATTGCTCCGCGAGCAATCACAGCGGCGTTTTCCGAAAGACCTGCCGAAAGGTGCAGATACGCCCCGCCTGTTAAAACTGGAAGCGTTTTATGCGCCGAATCGCAGCACATGGAGGCGCCGCAGTCCATCGGGTGGCGCGTTTGTCCTTTTGCATCGGGCAGGAACTTCAGATAAGCGCCGTGCGCGTTATCAATTAGCAGCGGTACGCCAAATTTTTTGCAGACTGTCGCCAACTCCGCAACCGGCTGCTGGCCGCCAAGGTAATCCGGCGTCGTCAGATAGACCGCCGCGGGCATTTCCCGGCCGGATTCCCTAAAACGCTCCAGCCTGCTTTGCAGTTGTGCTGGAAGAACAGGGCAGCTGCAAAGCGAATCGCCCCCACCGGCCGGAAATATCCATTCCGCTTTCAGCCCGAGCAAAGCGCATGCATAAACAAACGACCGGTGCACGTTGCGCGCAGCCAGAATAACCGGGTGCTCCCGCCCGGAAAGCTGCGCCGCAATCCGCAGCATTGCGCGGATACAAAGCGACGAGCCTTCCGCGGAATAAAAGGTGTGTGCCGCGCCGAACAGTTTCGCCGCATTCTGCTCGCTCTGCGCAATGATTCCGTCGGCTTCATACAGCGAATCCGCACCGGAAATTTCGGTCAGATCCAACGGCTCCGGCCCCAGCAGCGGCTGCCCTTTGTGGCCGGGCATATGCAGTCGGGTAATACCGCTTTCCGCATATTCTTTTACAAAATCCACGATCGGTGTTTCCGTACCAACGCCCCCGTTTTTATTCTTTGCGGCATACCGTTGCTCTGTCTGCCGGTTTGCGCCGCTCCGGTTTTTCCTCTTCAGTGTAGCATATGCCTTGCCGGATGGCAAGCGCCGTCGTGCCAAATCTGCAATGTGTATTGCTTTTCTTGCGAATGGCAAAAACAAATGATATCATACGCATATCATGTTCAGCACTCCGTTTCTGAACGGAAATTTTGCAGTGGGAGCATCTTGAAAATGGCAAAAAACAGTTACGGCCAAATAAAATACGCCTGCTATATGGTCAATATTTCCATGTCGGTGGTAAGTACCCTTTCTCCTCTCTTGTTTCTTACCTTTCGGAGCCTCTACCGGATTTCATTTTCCATGCTCGGCGCGCTTGTGCTCATCAACTTTTGCACACAGCTTGCTGTCGATCTGATTTTTTCTTTCTACTCCCATAAATTCAATATTGCCGCAATGGTAAAGCTCACCCCTGCTCTGACTGCCCTCGGTCTCTTTGTTTACGCTGTTTTTCCGCTTTTGTTTCCGGGCGCGGTTTATGCCGGCCTCGTTGCCGGAACAGTAATCTTCGCGGCATCCGGCGGGCTTGCGGAAGTATTGATTAGCCCGGTGATTGCCGCGCTGCCCTCGGAGCACCCGGAACGGGAAATGAGCAAGTTGCATTCCATTTATGCATGGGGCGTTGTGGCCGTTGTGATCGTCAACACGCTGCTTCTTTCGGCATTTGGAAAGGAACGCTGGCAATGGATTGCTTTGGCATGGATGGCGGTACCGTGCCTGTCCTGCATTTTGTTCTTCAAATCGAAAGTTCCCACGCTTGCAACGCCCGAAAAGGCTTCCAATGTTTTTTTGCTCCTCAGACAGAAGGATTTCATTATCTGTTTTCTATGCATTTTTCTTGGCGGAGCAAGCGAATGCACCATGTCGCAATGGAGCTCCAGCTACCTTGAACAGGCCTTGGGAATTCCGAAGGTTTGGGGCGACGTCTGCGGCGTTGCCGTGTTTGCTGCAACGCTCGGCCTCGGCAGAACGCTTTATTCCAAATACGGCAAAAACATTTATAAGGTATTGGCTGTCAGCGCGGCAGGGGCCACCGTGTGTTATCTTGCCGCGGCGGTTTCCACCGTTCCTCTGGTCGGCCTTGTTTCATGCGCAATGACCGGCTTATGCACAGCCATGCTCTGGCCGGGCAGCCTGATTATGGCATCTGACAAATTCCCCGCCGCAGGCGTGGCTGTATTCGCGCTGATGGCTGCGGGCGGCGACCTTGGCGGAGCTATTGGACCGCAAGTGGTCGGAACCGTTGTGGATTTCGCCATGACAAACGAAAGCGTACAAAACTTATCTGCCGCTCTTCAGCTGACGACGGAGCAGCTCTCCATGAAAATTGGCCTGACCTCGGCTATTGTGTTTCCGCTTCTTGCAACCGTTCTCTACGTCAAAAACTACAGGAAGGAAACCCGGAAGGACGTATAACAAACGGCTTGTACCGGAACCGGCTGCCACACACAACCACTGAAAAGATGAAAGAGAGAGAAACGTTTCAACCTCAAAACCTCACAGCGCGGTTTTTATTGCAATTCCCTTGCAAACGCGATAAAATAAAAGAATAAGGTAACCGATTCTCCCGTCTCCTGCACATTTTTTCAGTCGGATTTGAAGAAAGTGAGGCGCCTGCCATGGCTAAGAGCGGAAACCAGAAAATGAAACTTCTTTGTCTGCGGGAAATTCTTCTGCGCAAAACGGACGAGTCGCACCCGCTGAGCGCAGAACAGCTGGTGGAACAGCTGGCGGCCTGCGGGGTGGAAGCGGAACGGAAAGCCATTTATGACGATCTGGAAATGCTGCGGCAAAGCGGCATCGACGTTCAGTGCCGCAAAGGGCGCAGCGGCGGCTACTTTGTCGGCCAGCGCGAATTTGAGCTCGCAGAGTTGAAATTGCTGGTAGACGCGGTTCAGGCCTCTAAATTCATCACTACAAAAAAAAGCATGCAGTTGATTCGGAAGCTGGAAACGCTTGCAAGCGCACACGAAGCGCAGTTGCTGCAGCATCAGGTCTATGTTGCAAACCGCATTAAGACCATGAACGAAAGTATTCTTTACAATGTGGACGAAATTAACACCGCAATCAACACCGGCGTACAGATCTCGTTCCGGTATTTCGAATATACCGTGGAAAAAAAGAAACAGTTTCGTCACGACGGCCGCAGATATACCGTAAGCCCTTATGCGCTCGCCTGGAATGATGAAAATTACTATATGATCGCCTTTGACGCGGATGCGCAGAAAATCAAGCACTTCCGTGTAGATAAAATGAACGGCATTCAGCTGAGCCGTTCCCCACGCGTGGGCAAGGCGGAATTTGAGCGGTTTGACATGGGTATCTATTCCAAAAAGCTGTTTGGTATGTACAGCGGCCAAGAGCGCACCATTCGGCTTCGAATGCCGGAATCGCTGGTTGGTGTCATGATCGACTGGTTCGGCAAGGATGTGCCGATTGTTCCTCGGGAGGGCGGTATGTTTGAAAGCACCGTTACGGTGCAGGTAAGCCCGCAGTTTTTCGGATGGCTGTTTGGGCTGGGCGCGGACTGTGAAATTGTTTCTCCGCCGGAAGTTCGGGAGCAGTACGCGCAGATGCTTGCCGCGGCACAAAAAAGGCACGCTCCACGTTAATGGTGCTGCCGCCCGCGTTTCAAAGGTCAGAGTTTCTCCCTTTTCAGCTTCAAATGAAGAACAAATGTAAAACCGACCGCGAATTGACTTTTCAGTCAGCATCACGGCCGGTTTTTTGTGCTTTGTTATCGGTGCCAACGGGATTCTGCCTGAAGTAACACCGAACCGGACACCGAACAGGCAACGCAAACGGAAGGCGGCATTTGCCCGGATGGAGTTGCCGGCCTTCTAAAATATTACGGACGATTGCGGCGTTCTTCACGGCGTCGGAAGACATCCTCACGATGGCGCCTTGCTTCGTCCCTGGCACAGCTGCAGTGTTCTGGGTCGTCAAACCATGGATCCCGTCCTGTACGGAGCAGCAAAAGAAACACGCCGACCAACAGCACAACAATCAGCAAAGAAAGAAGGATCAACACAATTACGCCGCCAATATTATAGGAGGAACCGTCGTAAGCGACATTGGTTTCAGCAGCTCCCACCGAAAACGAAAACACCCCGGTCTGGTCGGGATCTTTCAGCTTGCGCTGACGGCCATATTCCGAATATTCGAGCGACGGAAATCTTTTTGCCTCTTCTGCATTCAGCGTCAGCGTGTAATTGAGCGGCGTAGGGTTGTTTGTGCCGCCCAAGATGTGAGAGATCGCAATGTCGTCTCGAAACAGCAGGTAATTTTTAAGTGAAAACGTAGATTGTGTTTCCGCAAAGGAGATCACATTTTTTTCGCCAAACAGTCTGGAACTGATTTCTGTCAGCTGAACAGTCGTCCCCTGCATGGAAAGCGTACAAATCTCCTGCTTTCCGTCTTGTGAAACAGCCGCGGTGGCCGCTGTGGAATTGATCCGATTAAAATAGCGCTCGCAGTATGCCGCGCCGTTATGACTTTTTTCAGTGTCAAACCGAAACGCCAGTTCCCGGGTAAAGGTGCCATCGTCGTTCTGCTGCATGGAAACATCGATAGAATCGATCAGGTGTGTTTCCGAAATTACCAGACGCAACCGCACTACATCCTCATTTCCTTCATAGGTAAAGACTCGATGATCTTTGATTTTGTCACTTTTCACCCATTCACCGGTGCCGTAAACGCTGCCCTGCAGCAGCTGGGTGTGCTCGTTTACCGTAAAGGAATAAAAAACATCGGTGCTTTCTCCTTCCGAAAAAAAGCCGGACAAATCTATGGATTCCTCCACGGCGCGTTCGTCAACCGTTGGCGAGGAAGCCTCGTTCAGCTGCGTTTGCTGCAGGTTTGCCTGCCCTGAACGAAAAAAGGTTTGAGTTGCGGTCTGCAGCGCATCAAGTTCTGCTGCGGAAAACACGGCGGTGTAAATCCTTTCGCTGTCGCCTTCCGTCCAGACAGCTTTTGCCCCCTCCGGCAGGCTGTCGCGCAAAAAATCGGTCAGAGCGGTACCCAGAGCATCCGCAGTATGCTCCGGAAAAACAATGCGGATCACACGAGAAAAACGATTGCTGTCCTCGTTCTGTCTGGTTTCTATTTCAATCCGGCTGACCGCTTCGGCATTCAGTGAATTCAAATCGATCAATTTGGGAACAGAAACCGGCTGTCCGCCGTCCGTTATCACCTCGTTGCGGGTAAATTCAAAAATGATCCCGCTCGGCCGGCCGGATGCATCGTCAAAAGCATCGATCAGCCATTCCAACAGGTCTGCGCTGGTGAAATCCTCCCGGAGCCGGCAGCCGCTGGTGAGGATGGTGTCCGGCGTAGAGTAGAGAACAAAGGGCTTGCGCTGGTATTCAGGGTCGCGGCGGGTGCCGGCGTTCAGCAGCGCAGTAACTTTTTGCAGATACTCCTGCCGGGATGAAAACTCCAATACCAGCGTGCAGCGTTCTCCGTCCTCTGCGTCCTCCACCGACCAGGCAAGCTCGTCCGGGCAGCTTTGCTGCAGCAGCTGTGAAAGCGTCATTCCGGTTGTGTCAAGCTGGCGCTGCGTAAACGAACAGGTCATTACGCGCCGGCCGGAAAAACCGCGATCGATGGAAAGCTCCGTTTCCAGCGGCGAAGAACAACCGGCCAGAATCGCCGCCAGCACAAATATAAAAAACAGCGCAAACAGGCACCTTTTCTGTTTCATAACAATCGTGACCCGTTCCTTTCTGCGAACAAACGCCTGGCAAAGGTGTTTTCTGGCTTTGGATCCCTCCGCGAAACCCACAGCGGAAAACTGTAATTCAGATAAAAAGATAACTAAATTATAAAATACTTCGCGCAGTTCGTCAACTTTTCTTTGCACAAGGCACACAGACAAAAAAGCAGCCGTCTTTCCGGGGAAAAACAGCTGCAAACGACGCTTTACATTAGCTTAAAATAAACTCCTGCAGCGCCTGAACATTTTTTTTGAAATTAACCTGATAAACCTCCACGTTAAAGCTTGCATTCGGGTAGCGCACAAACATTCTGCCATAATATGTAGCCGCTGCGCCGCCGGTCGTGTCGTTTTCCACCGGGATCATTTTTTGCGAAATTGGGTATTGGACCAGCGAAGGCGCTCCTGCGGCAAGCGAAAGGATCTCCCCGTCGGAAAGACTGGTATTGATCATCGGCATCAGATTCATCGCCAACTGGTTGAGCTGCCCAACCCCCATAGAGGTCGCCCTGCCGATCAGCGCCTGAACCACATTGCGCTGCCGGTTTGTCCTGCTGAAATCGCTGTCGCCGCTGTCGCTCTTGCGCATTCTGGCGTACGCAAGCGCCTGACGGCCGTTCAGGTGTGCCTTGCCCGCCTGAAAACTGCCGGGGCATTCTCCGTTATTTGTCAGATACGCCGCTTCTGACCTTGTCAGCGTGAGATCGATCCCTCCCATCAGATCGATCACCTTTGGAAAATTGTTAAAATTTACAACCACATAATCATCCACCCGAACCCGGAAGTTGTTCTCAATCGTCTGCAGAACAAGTTTGGGTCCTCCCCAGGCATAAGCGTGATTAAACATAAACCACTGATGATCCGGAATTTTGACATACATGGCGCGCATCAACGACGTCAGATGAATCTTTTTCGTCCGGCGGTTGATGGAAACAATCATCGTCGTATCGCCGATTCCGCCGCGGTCAGTTCCAATCAGCAGGATATTCTGAACGTCGGCGTCGTTTAAAACGCTGATCTGTTGCGCTTCGTTGTAACCTCCATGTGCCGCGTTCACATTCTGCTCGTTCTGTTCCACAGTCACGCCGCTTTCCCCCTCGGAAGCCGCCCATTCATTGTCCGAATAGACCGGAATATTCTCCGCATAAGAAAAGCTGGAATACCCGGTGAACTCCGTGCGGTCAATGCGGTTGAGCAGCCCGCGGACATACAAGATGCCACAGCCGGTCGTCAGAAAAGCGACCGAAAGCAAAACAGAGAACACGCGCAGGGCAATTCTGCCGGCAGGCGTTCTTTTTGTATTCCGGCGTCGTCTTTTTTTCTCATTGCTTTGAAAATGCTTTTTCGATTCAGGCTTTTGTGCGTGCTTTGCCAAACAGTTCAGCCCCTTTTGCAGAAAAATGGCGCGCGGAAAGATCGATTCGACAGGGAAAGCGTAAAATTGGCAAATTATTATTATATTGTAGCATATCCCAAACTACTGTGCAAGCCAATAAATCGATCGTTCTCCTGGAACCTGTAGGTTTGTCAATGATGTGTTACACATTAGGGAAAGAAAATAGGACAGCTTTGGGAGAGATCCAGTTGAGAGGACGCATGGGAAAATTGTTGTAATGCCTTTGCCAGACAGCGAGCTGTCT
>JBMNVT010000013.1:0-60640 GCA_050947015.1 Acutalibacteraceae bacterium | reverse complement strand
TTATTCCCACTCGAGCGCCAGACCTTAATTTCTCGTGATAATATGCACTGATAGTACGCTTTTCATCCACACATTCCACGTATTTCACGCTATCCGTAGCGTCTTTGGAAATTCTGTAGCCATTTTGTAGCCACCGGCTACAACAGCAACCTCCGCTGGCTGATTCACCTCAAAGCCACTCGGAACTATTGAGTTCAAATGATACATGGAGGTTTGCAATATGGAAAAATACATCTACGACAACAGCAACGGTCTTTGGTATGAGCTGCATGGAGATTACTATCTGCCGTGTCTGCTCATCCCGGAAGAAGAAATCCACACCATTGGTATCTGGGGCAGAAAGCACCAGCAGTACCTCAGAGAGCATCGTTCTATGGTCTACACTGACCTCGTTCTCAGCGGTAAGCTGTATAGCTATCTCGCTGATATTGATACTCAGGCTCGCAATAAGCTCGACCTGCTCGTAACGCAACTGGCAGAAAAAGAAGGTATCAATGAGCAGCTGAAAGCACGGGATCAGCTGGCATGGGTCAGATCTATGAATAACATCCGCAACTGTGCAGAGGAAATCGTCCTCAAAGAACTGATCTACGGGGAGGATGCGGTATGAGAATCCTTGAAGAATTCTGGTATGGCAATATTGAGCCAACAGAGTATGACACATCTTCCTGCAAGGAGCACAAGAAGCTGCTGGAGCTGATCTGCAGGAACGAAGAAAAGCTCCAATCCACCATGACAGACGAGCAAAAAGAACTGTTCTCCCGCTACACGGACGCTGTCCGTGAGCACCAGATGGCAACAGATTACCTGATATTCCAGAACGGTTTTAAGTTGGGTGCCAGGATGATGTTGGAGGTCATGGAAGAATAACCGCAAATGACGATCAGCCGGGCAGTAATTAGCTGCTCGGCTGATTCTCTGTTTTACTCTTCAGCTATGCCTTTTTCCACTTCGTCACAAACCATTCTAACGACGAAATTAGCATCATGTCTGCATTTGGAAATGATATACTCTTTTGTTCCATCAGCAATCCCGTTCATTTTATGAAGGTGTCGCATAATCAAGTTTTTGATATATACGCTATTAGAATCAATAAGATTCACCAACTGATGGTTTACGATACCGCAATTCTCCGGATTACGAGACATGGTAAGAAGAATGCGTGTGGCATTCCATCTGATATCTGTATATTCAGAATGGAGCCACTGTAAAACATTCTGAAGGATAATTGCCTCCACTCTGGACGGCAACATAACATCTTCTGAATTCTCCAAATATTCAACAATCAGGTGGGTTACTGCGATTGTTGTTGCAACATCGCCCTGAATATACGGCATTAACTCAAGTATTTCAGCGTACACATCTTTGCCCATGGCTATATATAATAACTGCAATCCGATTTTCAAGGAAATGCTATCGATATTAGATAAAATAATCGAATTGTCGGCAACTTCAATGGTTTTCTGCTGCTCAAAAAGTTTTTCATATACTCCTTGATTTCTTGTATAGTCTTCAGGGTATTTTACTGCAATACAAATGAGAAGCGCTATCGCATCAAGTTTTGTAGAAATTCCTTCTTTGGAAATCAGAAGCGTATCTGCAACTACTGAGATAAGCATGTCCATGGTATCCGCATCGCATGTGAGCTCTTTTCCTAACAAAATGGATCTAACTGTTGCAATCTCACGTGTGCCGTGCCCGAAATAAACACCATCTTTTCCCTGCGTTTCATTGCTTTTTCGAATACGTTCTATGTATTCTTTCACGAACACAGGCATATCTTGATTTTCATCTTCGGTGGTTTCTAATTTATAGGTACCTTCGTAATAGCTCGATAAGTGATCAGCTATCTTTTTATCCATTTCCTCTGTAAGAGCACGATTTTGCTTTCTGAGAACACACAAAAAGACAGGAGAATACTTTATCTGCTCTCGTTCCTGTTCACTGTCAAGCACACAATTAATATGTTCAACCAGCGCTTTCGCAGAATCAGCGCTCATTTTTCTAAGATCAATGCGATTAGCAATGAACTTAAACATATCCATATACCAGCGACTATAATGCCTTTCAATGAATTGACAGCATATTTCACTGAGCATATCTTGTGACATACGATAAGCTACTCCGGAGAGACACTTGAATATGTTTTGTCCTATAGCCACAACGGAAGTATCGCTACTCAACCACGATTTGATTTCACCAACAATGGATTTTTCGTAAGATTCATAGCATTTATCATCCAGAAAATATCCTACTGAACCGAATGCCAATAGTTGGCTGCTTAATCTCTTATACTTTATTGGATGGTTCAAACAAAAATCCATAATTGATGCTGCTTCGTCAGCGGTTAACTTATTCAAAACCTCCGGATGTGAGTCCTGAATACCTTTGATTTCCTTTTCTTTTCCTTCAAAAATCGCAAGTTTGTACAGATTGAGTCTGAGATTCCAATCATCATATTTGCAACTCAGATAAAATACAAAATCCCTGATTTTCTCATAAATAAGCAAAATATGAGTCAATGAACCATTATACATAGATACAATAAGAGAACTTGCAAGCATTTCACCATACTGATCTAAGTTGTTACCTATGGTGACTGAATAAGGAGAACCTGTTTTCTTCTTATATAAACCCTCTATGTATTTTTCGTGTAACGATTCATGGATACGGTCCAGAATCGGATAATAGAGTTCTTCGCTACTTTCTGTTAATTCCTTTTGTGCAGGTGTATCAGAATACTCATTTCTTACGGTGCAACGAGTCCAGTGCTGATTGCGCAGATCCACCAGAATATCTTTTATGACCCATGTGGGTTGATTAGTTTCTTTTGCAAGATTTAACGCTGTTTCAAGATGCTCTACACACTTTTCGATATCTCCAGCAAAATATGCCTGAATTGCTTGCCAGCGAATCTGAACGACTTGATAATGCCCATCATCTTGCTGCGCTTTCAATGCATCCAGATACATTGCAGTATTGAAGTGTTTGATGGATTTACCTTCAAATAATATAGGGAGAAACTGGATGCCCCAATCATCAAATTCACTTGTTTTTTCTGTTTCGTCTGGGTATCTGCCTCGGGAATATCCAAGAACAAACTTCAAAAAGTAATTTCTACATTTATCCACATTTTTTAATGTAGATTTAGGAATAGTAGGAAGCTGATACTTTTCTGTACCAACAACGTCTACTGCTTGAATTTCATCATTTTCACCGGAGTCCAAAACTATTTTTCCAGTACAATAGTAGTGATATACAGCAACGATATCATCTATCAATGCCTGAGCTCCGTCTTGGCTTAATTCGCTAAAACTGTGAACGGTTTTACTTTTGGCAAAATGTGCTCCCATCAAGCTTTGTTCCAATGCAGTTTTTTCTTTTTGTGTTTCGTCACAGAAATAGTACAAAGCCTTAATATTATGTTTTTTGACAGTGTCGATCTCCGCCTGTACCCCTGGCTTAATCCCGTCTGCATTGTCTATTAAGAAAATGCAAATGTCACTATCCTCTAATGCCAATATATAATGATCACCCGCAGGCAGCGTAGACGCCCCTTTACTCTCAAAAGTGTATACGTCAGCTAATTGTGTGCTCTCAATAGCATTTTTTAATTCAGCTCGTACTTTATCATATTTCTCCACACCACAAATTGAGCTAATAAATACTTTGATTTTTTGCCCTGGGGATATCGGCAGAGGAGTAGAGTGCGCCTCTGCTTTGGTATATTCCCATGAAACTCCACCCACAGGCGTGCTTATTCCTGTTACTCTAATTCCCATCTACATTCCCTTTCCTTGTAGCATCTTACTAATGAAGCAGTCGAACATTCTAATTCGTTCGACTGCTTCATTTACGAGTAATATTAACCTACCAGTCGCCTTTGCTCCAGATACCACAAGAATTTATCAGTTAAAAATTCCGGTGGTAAAACTTTATATTTTGTGGTCTCATCAATAAATCTCATATGGCGCTGATCAATATCGTTTCTCAACAGAAGACCACCATGGTTATCAAAGGAAATCATGCCCTCATCAAACATCTTATGATGATTTTCGCACAACCACAAGCCGTTATCGCCGTCCAACGCATATTCTAAGCGTGTCTCAATAGGAATTGAATGCATTCTCCTGATTGCGGCAACAGGAAGAATGTGTGCGCCTTGAATCAATTCTGGAATTTCGCAATTACAAAGAGCACAATGCTTATTACCAAGCTTATTGAACAAATTGTAGGTATAGCGAGGAGAACGCAGGCTTGTCTCCTTTCCATCATAGATTCGTTTTTCAAGGGTCATATCAGTTGGAACAACATCAATGATTCCCATCTGTTTTATGACATTTAAACTTGCTTCAGGCAACTCTTTCAAGTCACCTTCCAGCACTTCATAAAGTTTAATGCGTTGTCCCGGCTGCCACAGACTGGACAAGGCATAACAAATCAAACTGGTTTCATATTTGTTGGCACCGTATGTTTTTCCGTAAATCTCGATTTCGCCTGCATGACCTTTTGTAATAAAGGTGGAATTATTACTTCTGTTTCTTCCTGCATTGATTCGTCTGTTGAATATAATATCCTCAACAGAATTGAAGGCTTGAATTCTTCTCAGCAAACTCCCACTCGCATTCAAAAATTCAAATCCAATGGTGTTCATCAGTCGGTAAATCAAAATCTGATAATCCGTCTCCGCATTTCCTGAAACATTTAAGAAGTAATAATACAAACGCTTTTTAGGGTACGGATTGCTATAATACAAATTGAATGCAGTAGGAACACTTTGGACGCTGGAGTTTCTTCCTCCAATTTCCAGTTCTGAAAAACTGATGTAACTAACAACATCCTTATACTGCATGATAGCCATGCGGCCTTTATTGTATGATTTTTCCAAGAACATATCTTGGTAGTCATTGTCTACATACACGTGCGTGAACGCTGTTTGACCTGTGATTCGGCAACACACGTCCCTCAACACTTCTGGGGTAACAACATCGCTGAAGTAGACCCCCGTATTTTTTGACTTCTGAAGATTAGCTTTAATCACAAAATGTGGTATATTTCTATATTCCATAATTTACAATCAAAACCTCCTTTCTACGACTTCCAGAAATGCCAATAATATCGCCAAGTTGGATAAGACGATAGCCTCTTTTGTTTATCCAATCTAACAGTTCTTGGTTGGTCGCTCCCTTATGTTCAACAACATAGGACAACATAAAAGGTACTCCAGATTGGTTCAGATCATCAGCAAATGAAAACAATTCAGCTTCAAGATCCTTGTTCCACCCATCAAAACCTCTTTTACCGTCATTATAAGAGCCTGTAGTCAGGTTATATGGCGGATCAAAATATACGAAAGAAGATGGGGTCATCTGGCTTCTTAATTCCTTGTAGTTTTGACAAGAAAATTCATAATTTCCCTCTTTTATCTGTCTCGAGAAACTAATCATTTTTTCTAAAATCTTGTCATTGAACCATCGCATTCCTACAGGATTATTAAAGTCATGCTGACTGTTAAAGCGTATCTGCTGCTGAAAGCCATACAGAATAATGGTAAATAACAGTCTTGGATCCCTTTTTTCTGCCGGAAGGGAATTATAGTAACTTCTGGCTTCCAGGTACGCAGGGCCATTTGCTTTCTCCAGGCCAAATTTTTTGATAATACGTTTTATATATAGCAGATAATCGTATGTATCGTGTTCTCTAAAAGAGCGAATCAAGTTCGCAACCAAGTAATTCAGATCATTATAGATTACCTTCTTTGCGGTAATATTGATTCCAACATTAAATCCGCCACCAAACGCATCTATAAACGTATCGTAGTTTTCTGGCTGCAGTCTCAAAATATCCGGAACAACTTTAGCCTTACTGCCAATATAATTAAGCGGACATTCAAAAACTACATCCTGAATATCTTTCTTTTCCACGAAGAAAAGATACTCAAAATGCTTATTCTCGTTCTGAGACTTCCAGTTTTGGTACTTCTTGTATGCTATTTTTTTGCACACGAAAGTTTCTGGCTTTCCATAGCGCTTCATTGCCGCTTCAATGTACTCTTTGGACATGAAGCCATCATTGTTGTAGCTCAAAACAATATACT
Source organism: Acutalibacteraceae bacterium (assembly GCA_050947015.1). Classification (GTDB taxonomy): domain Bacteria; phylum Bacillota; class Clostridia; order Oscillospirales; family Acutalibacteraceae; genus CAKXIK01. Next base: position 54,543 of record JBMNVT010000013.1, on the reverse strand, counting down.
TGGCCTTTGTTTTTGCAAGAATACGGTCGAACAAAATGTTAGCTTTATATTCTTTCGACCAATCAGAACGCATAGGAGCCGTGCTTCGGGAACCTGTTACTTTACTGATGGAAGGATTATCATCAAGCACCAATGTTTCCAACAGATGATACTGTGTGCCATATTGATTTTGGGTATAGGGAGGATCTAAATAGAGAATGTCACACTCGACTTCTTCAATGATGTCCTCAATTTTAGCATTATATGTTCTTATCGACTTATATCTGGCTGGACGGAAGTCAACTTTACTGAACACAATTCTTTTTGTAGCTCTTGAATCCCATTTCTTAAGAAATGCTCCATAAACACCTGCGGTGTTTGACACATCAGATACAGATTCAATAAGACAAGCGATCAAATAGCAATATTCTTCTTCTGAAAGAAGGTTTTCGTTTTTCCAATCTTCAATTTGATTTCTGAAATAATCAATTCTACCAGCGTTTTCAGGGGTAAAGTACATTCTTGCACTCTCTGTTGGTGCGTAATTCCTATACATAAAACCTCGAACTGTATTTTCGTTTGCATTCAGGTATTCAAACGGATCGAAGCCCAATTTATCAAAAGTACAGGTAGGAGCACATACACGACCTTTGGCATATTTTACAGACCATGTCAAATTATCATTTATGATGATGTCATAGTATGATTTGAAATAATCTGCTACAGAGCCAGAACCACAAAAAGCATCAAAAAATGTAAATCCATCTTTCAACAGCCCTTGTGATTCGAGCAAATCACTTATTTCAGTCAATATTGATTCTTTATTTCCTAAATATCTCATCAGCTTTTACTCTCCGCTATCGGTTGTTATTTGTTCTGGTGACTGAAATTCTAATATATCGTCAACATTGCAACCAAACAGGGAGCATATCTTTCCGATACTTTCCAGAGATACTGATTCTTCTTTCCCCATTTTAGCTAAAACATTAGAACTTATCTTTGCTTCTCGAATTAAATCTGTTTTTTTCATCTTTTTATCTATCAAAAGCTTCCAGAGCTTATCATAACAGACTTTCATACGCCACCTCCATATTAGTTGTCGGTTTTAATCATAATACCACATATACGATCAAATCTCAATATTAAAGCAAGAAATTAAAATAAAAATCACGATACCATGATATTTAACAGACCTCCATGATGCATTGCATGGAGGTCTGTGATATTTAGCAGTTATAAGGCTTGTATTACTTTACTGTGTCTTTCTCCGTTGTTCTAACTTTGTGTTTTGAAAAATACGACCACAGATTATTACGAGAAATCACATCTTCATAGGTGCGAAGCCTTTTACGGAGCCGATCATTTTCTTGCTCGAGGTCCACTGTACGGAGCTGACCACGGACGGATTTGTACTGTGCTAATTCTTCCTTAACCATTGCAAGCTCTGCTACCAACGACTCTATTTTTGCTTTCAAGTCGGCAATGGTTTTCTTTGCATCTTTCAGGAGCTTTTTCAGCTTTCCCTCTTGTTTTTCCTGCACTACAAATTTCTGTGCTGCTGTTACCAGCATCTGATAGTCCTCACGCTCTACAGCCACCTTGGAGGTCAACGGCAGGGGCTTGGCTTCGATCTGCTCCACAGCCTGAACCGAAACCTGCTTTTGCTGGACACGCTCAAGAGTCTGTTTCAGTTCCACAATTTCCTCTTTTCGTTTCTCTCGCTTAAATTCCAGAACGCTGAGATGTTCCTTGTGTTCGCCTTTCTGCTCCCACTCGATGCCATACTCCAACATGATTGCAGCGAGCACTTCTTTCTCTTTCTGTACCCACAAATCACGCTCTGTCAGAGAACGTCCCTCGCCGGTGATGCCTTGATCGGCAAGCGCCTGTTTCAGCGATACACGAGTGGAAAGTCCTCGCTTGCTCTCGGTGGTAAACGGAATGAAGTCGATGTGCAGATGGGGTGTAGCCTCGTCCATGTGGAGGTGGGCAGAGTACACATGAAGCTGCGGATTGCGTTCAAGGAAGCTGCGGTAGAACTTGTCCAAAATGGTCTTTGCAAGCTCTGCGTTCTCTCCGGCGGCTCCCATATCGTCTTTGTTTCCCACTTGGAAAATCACTTCATAGAAAGTTTTTTCCTGTTTGCCATCACGGATTTTTTCGTAGTAGTTTTCGATACAGCGGTCTTTGCGTTTTTGCTTGGCATTAAATTCTGCGAGAGCTGTATCGAACAGTTGATGGTATGCTTCCTCGATGGGAGTGTAACAGTATTCGATATTCAGATGGGTGCGAGTCGGGTCAACATTTTCTGCAAGGTAGGTGCGGCGGTTGTGAGCAACGACACCGTCACCGGACATTGCGCTGATTGTTCGTTTTATAGGCGTCACCTCCGATTTTGCGGTAGTTTAATTGAATTTCCTTTCGCCGCCGCAGCGGCGGGTTTTGTTACTTTTGTCAAAAGTAACGCAAAAGCACTTTTGACAGCGGAGCCATCAAAAGAGCATTGCGCTCTCCGAGGGGGTATGCGGCTTCTGTGGAAGCCTCTGCCGTCTTTTTCGGCTTGCAGGTAGTACCCACATCCTCAAAACACGGCGTGACCGTCAGCCTTTCCGCAACCGAATATGCTTCAATGCCGCCGCCCACAGGCAGAGAAGATTTTGAAAATCCTCTCTGCCATCCATCTCTAAATCTGCGGATTTTTCGATGGGGACGGGAGCTGCGGTGAGGTCTGCGTCAGCCAATGCTTTGCCTTGTCTGCCATTCACAGGAGCGTGGCACGCTCCTGTTATAGCTCCCAAGGAGAAGTAGTCCATCGGTAGCTCTGGGGAATACCACGCTCATCCAGATAACGCTGGCGAGCTTCTTCTCGTTCTTCCGTGGTAAGGGCAGTCTTGTACTTGGCATACAATTCGTGCCTTACCATGGCTTCCAGCTTCTGCTCCAAGCCATGACGGATTTCATCCTCATAATCGTCATCCATCATCAGATGGTACTGAAGCAATGCTAGAAATAAATCATAGGGAATTTGTACATTCTTCATTTCCGTTCCCTTCCTTTCCGTGTCGGTGGTGACGATGGTGACGGTGTTTTAGACACCGCCACCACTCTCAAAATCATCGTCACAACCGTCACGCATCGTCACGCTGTTATGAAACACGCTTTAAGGCAATCCTTCTTCCTGCGTGTGTGCGTACAGGCTCGTAATCAATCTGATACTCATTGAATAACCTTGCCTTGTTTACATTCAGATGCTTTGTCAGCAGATTGGGCTTCATATCCAGCTTCAATGCTTCTGCCAACTCCGTCGGACTGCCGTTCCACTCTGGACATTCCTCGGGCAACATATCCACAACCTTTTCCAGAATAGGATCGGGTGGTGCTTTCCATAGTTCCGTTTCTGCTCGTTCCAGTTCCCAGGTCAAACGCTCCATATTCTTTTTCAGAATGAGCTTTTGTTCCGGCTGATCTCTCCCTGAAACTTCTAATACTGCGGTATCTCCGGTGCGTTTTTCTTTCTCCAGAATAAACGCTCCATCCGCAGCACCCAACAAGCCGTTTGTTCCAGAAATGCGTTCAAAACGATCATCGGCTTGCTGTTTTCTTGTGTGATGCACCAACAGAAGGGCGATGTCTGACTGGTCTGCAAAGTGTTTCAGTTGACCAATAATCTCATAGTCATTGGCATAGCTGAACTTATCGCCGCCAGCTTCCCTGATTTTTTGCAAAGTATCAATGATAATCAGTCTGGTGTCCTGATGCTCCGCTACAAAGCGATTAAGCTGTTCGTGAAGCCCTGCACCGAGCTGTTTGGCGCAAGTTGCGAAGTGGAGGGTATCTGTACCCTCTACTCCGAACATACGGGACAAACGCTCCTGTAAGCGTCTGTAATCATCCTCCAGGGCAAGGTATAAAACCGTGCCTGCATGAACAGGATAGTTCCAGAGCGCTTGTCCTGTGCTGACATGATAGGCGATCTGAGCCATCAGAAATGACTTGCCGACCTTCGGTGCGCCTACAAACAGATAAGTTCCCGGATAGAGCAACCCATCAATAACAGGCAATCTGCTCTCGTACACTGTGTCATACAACTGACTCATGGTCATGGTTGCCAGATAGGATGGCTCTGCCATTCGCTGCATCTGGCGAAGAATTTCCTCCATATTTTCATCCGTAGGATTGATTTCTTCGCTTTCAGTTGCTATAATTTCATTACTTACATAGGAAAGCGACTGTTCTCCATCTGCGCCAACAGATGGAACCGGGACGGTCGTTTTTTCTTTTTCTCTCATCAAGCGCTTTCACCTCCGATTTCCAGACCGTAGAACTTCTGCTTGAAGAACTGAATAGGGCATTTGCCGGCAATCGTGTGATAGCCCATGCTTTTCAGTTCTTTGTTCAGATCTCGGATGATCTGATAGGACTTGCTGCGGCTTACGCTCAAAATCTGCTGTACTTCTTCTGCGGTAATAAACTGTGCTCTCATTGTACCTCCTGTGTCTAAAATGTAGATTTGCGCATCTTTGGTTCGCTCGATTCTCTTGAATCCATTTTATGCGCACTTTTAGTGCATATTCATTATACGAATAAGAAATACTTTTGTCAATACCTGCAGAATAAAATATGTACTTGCAATTCGTATTTGTTTGTGGTATAGTATGGACGAGGTGAATTATTTATGGACAATTTCGATTATTCCGTAATCGGCCAGCGGATAAAAACACTGCGAAAACGCAAAGGGCTGAATCAGACACAACTGGCAAACCTGCTCGGTAAATCTCTGCGTACTGTACAGAAGTACGAAACCGGAGAAATCGAGGTTTCCATTGATGTCGTAAACGAAATGGCAAAGCACCTTGATACGACGCCGACCTTTATCCTTGGTTATGAAACCAACACGGCACCGATCAGAAGCCTTGCCGACATAATGAGCTTCCTGTTTGAACTGAACAAGGTTTCTTCCATCAAATTCGATGTAGATGTAAAGAAACCGCCCCGCAGCAACGAGTGGACTTGCTCCATCCGCTTCAACGGTAAGGAAATGGATGCAGACCACAATGCGGATATGTGCCTGTTTTTGGAACAATGGGAAGAAATGCGTGAGGATATGCGCAGCTACAACTGTTCTCCTGCAGCATTACATAGCTGGCAAGAGCAGACCCTTGCGTACTATGCTGGGGCTTCCGTGGAATGTGTGGAACCGGAAGAACTTGACGAAGATGAGCGTTTAGCTCGTCGCAGAGCTTTTCTTGAAAAGGAGTTCGGCTCTGCAGAATAATTAAGGTCTGACATTGGATAGAAAAGGAGAATACAATGTCAGTAACAAGAGACAAAAACACAGGTAAGTGGATGTCCCAAATCCGAGTGAAGGATTGGACAGGAAAGGAGATCCACAAAAAGAAAAGAGGCTTCAATACTAAGAAAGAAGCCTTACAATGGGAACGTGATTTTATTAGTCAGGCAGATGGCAGCCTTGGCATGAAGTTCAAGGATTTCGTTGCACTCTACATGAAAGATGCAGATCCTCGTCTCAGAGAGACAACTTTAGCCAACAAGCACTACCTGTTCAATAAGAAAGTCCTCCCATATTTCGGTGAGATGCCGATCAATGCCATCAAACCGACCGATATTCGCAACTGGCAAAACGAGCTGATTAACTATCGCCGTCCCAACGGCAGAGGTTATTCACCGACCTATCTGCGAACCATCAACAATCAGCTCACCGCAGCCTTCAACTTTGCAGTGAAGTTCTACGGACTGAGAGAGAATCCCTGTCACAAGGCAGGAACCATGGGTAAGAAGAACGCCGATGAAATGCTGTTCTGGACGAACGAGGAATTCAAGGTGTTTATTGAAGCCACGGAGAGCAGACCTGTTGGCTACACCGTTTTCATGGTGATGTACTACACAGGACTGCGTGTTGGCGAACTGCTTGCTCTGACACCGGAGGACATTGATTTCGACCGACATATTATCTCTGTCAACAAGAACTACCAGCGTTTGAACGGAAAGGACTACATCTATCCACCTAAGACAGAAGCTGGCTACCGTGAGGTGGTCATGCCGAAGGTACTGGAAAGCTGTCTGAAAGACTATCTGTCAAAGCTCTATGAGGTACAACCTACAGACCGTATCTTCCCTTATGACAGAGGATGGGTCGGCAGACAGATGAAGTATGGTTGTGACCACTCTGGAACGCAGAAGATCAGGGTGCACGATGTACGTCATACCCACGCCAGCTTGCTGATTGATATGGGCTGCACACCGCTTCTGGTTGCGGAACGCTTGGGACATGAAAGGGTACAAACTACCATGGAAACCTACAGCCATCTGTACCCGAATAAGCAGACCGAAGTAGCCGCTCAGCTCGATGTCTTAGCCACAAAAGAGGATGGCTACGAAAAAACGTCCTGATGTAGCCAATTTGTAGCCAGTAAAAAAACAAGAATCCCGGAAAACCCTGTAATATCAAGGTTTTCCGGGACTCAGAAACACTATTTAACTTATTCCCACTCAATCGTTGCCGGCGGTTTACTGGTAATATCGTAAACGATTCGATTTACATTTTTAACTTCATTCACAATGCGGCCGGAAACTTTTTCAAGCACGTCATAAGGAATCCGAGCCCAGTCTGCGGTCATAAAATCAGTTGTCGTTACACCGCGCAACGCCACCGTATAGTCATACGTTCTGCCGTCTCCCATAACTCCAACGCTGCGAATACCCGTCAGCACAGCAAAATACTGACTGATGGATCGATCCAGTCCTGCTTCTGCAATTTCTTCACGGAAAATTGCGTCGGCATCCTTAAGAATTTCCAGTTTTTCGGTTGTAATTTCACCCATGACGCGAATAGCGAGTCCGGGACCCGGAAACGGTTGACGCCAGACCAGCTTTTCCGGAATACCCAGTTCAAGCCCACATTGACGCACCTCGTCTTTAAACAGATCCCGCAGCGGCTCGATAATTTCCCGAAAATCCACATCGTCCGGCAAACCGCCGACATTATGGTGGCTTTTAATTACCGCAGCTTCTCCCGCTCCGCTTTCAATCACATCCGGATAGATCGTTCCCTGACACAGAAATTCCATTTTACCGAGTTTCTTCGATTCTTCTTCAAACACACGGATAAATTCTTCGCCGATAATTTTGCGTTTGCGTTCCGGCTCACTGATCCCGGCCAGCTTGCCAAGAAAACGATCTTGCGCATTAACGCGAATCAGGTTCATGTCAAACTGATGGCGGAAAACAGCTTCCACCTCATCTCCCTCATTTTTGCGAAGCAAACCATGATCCACAAAAATACAGGTGAGATTTTTGCCTATTGCCCTGTGCACCATTACAGCTGCAACAGAAGAATCCACCCCGCCGGAAAGCGCGCAAAGCACCTTTTTATCGCCGACCTTTGCGCGAATTTTCTCAATTGCATCATTGACATAAGAAGACATTTTCCAGTCTCCTGTGCATCGGCAGCCGTCAAACAGAAACGCGCGCAGCATCATCATGCCCTGAACGGTGTGATTCACTTCGGGATGGAACTGTGTTGCATAAAGACGCTGTTCGCGGTTTTCCATTGCCGCAACCGGACAGGCTCCCGACGTTGCGACGGAACGAAAACCGGCCGGAGGTTCTGCAATATAATCCGTATGGCTCATCCAACAGACAGATGTTTCATCCACGTTCGCAAACAATACGGAATCCTTGTCAAAATGCACCTGCGTTTTTCCATATTCACGCACCTCAGAGGTCTGCACCTTGCCTCCAAGCAGATATGCCATCAGCTGAGCGCCATAGCAGATACCCAGCACCGGTACGCCAAGCTTCAGAACATCGGCGCTGCAATGCGGAGCATTCTGCAAATATACAGAATTTGGTCCTCCGCTGAAAATAATTCCTCGATAATTTTTACTCCGAATCTCTTCCACAGGTGTTTTATACGATTTGATTTCGCAGTATACGTTGCACTCACGCACACGGCGTGCAATCAGCTGGCTGTACTGCCCACCAAAATCCATCACCAATACGGTTTCTCTCACATTTTTCAAACAATACACTCCCTTCCCGACTCAGCGATAGATGATATCTTCGCGGGCCGGACCATTGGAAACAATACCTACCGGCACACCGATGGCTTGCTCGATGAATTCCACATAGCGGCGCACGTTTACCGGAAGATCCTCATAGCGGCGAATCCCGCGGATATCGCATTTCCAGCCCGGTAATTTTTCAATAATCGGCTTGCAGCGTTTCAGCTCATTGGTATTGGGGAAATGATCGATACGTTTGCCGTCAAGATCATACGCAACGCAGACCGGAATCTCGTCAAGATATCCCAGCACGTCAAGAACCGTCAGCGCAACCGTTGTGGCCCCCTGCGCCGCACAGCCATAGCGCGTAGCCACGCAGTCAAACCAACCCATTCTTCTCGGACGGCCGGTGGTTGCACCGTATTCTCCACCGTCACCGCCACGGCGGCGCAGCTCATCTGCCTCATCGCCAAAAATTTCGCTGACAAACTCGCCTGCACCGACTGCGCTCGAATACGCTTTGACTACCGTAACGATCTCTTTAATTTCATACGGAGGGATTCCTGCCCCCACAGAGCCGTAACCGGCCAGAGTGGAAGATGAGGTGACCATCGGATAAATACCGAAATCCGGATCCTTCAGCGCTCCCAGCTGACCCTCCAGCAGAATCGTTTTCTTTTCTTTGAGCGCCTGATGCAGGAAGGTAAATGTATCAGCCATATAAGGCCTCATCTGTTCACGCCACTCGCAAATTTTTTCAAAGATCTCATCCACCGTTAACTCCGGTTTGTGGTAAAGATCACGCAGCAGTGCGTTCTTTTGTACCAGTACACGCTCAATTTTTTCCTTAATTTCATCATCGCTTCCATAAAATTCGCAAAGCTCAAATCCTACCTTTGCGAATTTATCCGAATAGAACGGTGCGATACCCGACTTTGTGGAGCCGAACGATTTTTTGCCCAGACGTTCTTCTTCGCACTGGTCGAACAGAATATGGTACGGCATGACCACCTGCACACGGTCGGAAACCAGAATTTTCGGCTGCGGTACGCCGCGATCGGTGACCTCTTTGATTTCTTTCAGCAGATTGTCAATGTTCAACGCAACGCCGTTGCCAATAATGTTTGTGACACGTTGATTGAACACACCGGACGGGAGCTGATGCAGTGCAAATTTTCCATAGTTATTGATGATGGTGTGACCGGCGTTGCTGCCGCCCTGAAAACGAATGACAATATCTGACTGCGCAGCAAACACATCTGTGATTTTACCCTTTCCCTCGTCGCCCCAGTTGGCACCCACAATGGCTTTGACCATGATTTTATCCATCCTTTCGCCCGGATTTTCCGGACCTGAAATTATATTGCTCCGGTTTTCCCCAGATTAAACGTTGATTTCAACGGAGTCTTCCGCCAACGCACTGTACTTTTGCAGCACAGGCGCAACAACTTCTGCAAGAAACTCTCGAGTCTGCTGCGGGGCGCGCCCAACATAGCGCGACGGCTGCAGAATGGCCTCCAGTTCCGGCAGTGTAACGCCAAAGGCCGGGTCGGCGGCAATGCGCTCCAGCAGATCGTTTTCGCCGCCTTCTTCCTTGACAACGCGGGAAGCCGCCATGGAATGCGTGCGAACGCGCTCGTGCAGTTCCTGTCGGTCGCCTCCGCGCTTTACCGCATCCATCATAATATTCTCTGTCGCCATGAACGGCAGTTCCCTGCGCAGGCGCTGCTCGATCACCTTCGGATATACCACCAGACCGTCGGCAACATTCTGATACAGATTCAAAATGGCATCCACCGCAAGAAATGCTTCCGGCACACTGATGCGCTTGTTTGCCGAATCATCCAGCGTACGCTCAAACCATTGCGTTGCGGCAGTGATGGCCGGATTAAGAGAATCCACCATCACATAGCGCGCCAGAGAGGCAATTCGTTCACTGCGCATGGGATTGCGTTTGTATGCCATAGCAGAGGAACCGATCTGATTTTTTTCAAACGGCTCTTCCACCTCTTTCAGGTGCTGCAGCAGGCGGATATCGTTGGAAAACTTGGCTGCACTCTGCGCCACACCGCTGAGCACCGCCAGCATTTTGCTATCCAGCTTGCGGGAATAGGTCTGGCCGGAGACCGCATAGCAGGATGGGAATCCCATTTTTTCTGCGATTAAATCATCCAGCCTGCGCGCTTTGGCATGATCTCCGTCAAACAGCTCCAGAAAGCTTGCCTGCGTTCCGGTGGTTCCTTTGGAGCCAAGCAGCTTCGCACCGGAAAGCACATATTCAACATCCTCCAGATCCATCAGCAGATCCTGCACCCAGAGCGTGGCACGCTTACCGACCGTAGTGGGCTGGGCGGGCTGAAAATGCGTGAACGCCAGCGTAGGCAGATCGGCGTATTCTTCAGCAAATTTTGCCAGCTTACGAATGGTGAAAACCAGCTTGTTGCGCACAACTTCCACGGCCTGATACATGATAATCAGATCCGTGTTGTCCCCAACATAGCAGGAGGTCGCACCCAGATGGATGATCGGCTTTGCCTTGGGGCATTGGACGCCAAACGCATAAACATGCGACATCACATCGTGCCGGACTTCCCTTTCCCTCTGCCGGGCAACATCATAATTGATATCGTCGGCATGCGCCTTCATTTCATCAATCTGCTCCTGTGTCACCGGAAGACCAAGTTCCTTTTCCGATTCCGCCAGAGCAATCCAGAGGCGGCGCCAGGTGCGGAATTTCATATCCGGCGAAAAGAGGTATTTCATTTTCTCGTCCGCATAACGGGAAGAAAGCGGAGACTCATAACAATCGTTCACAACAGTATCCTCCAAATATTCATTCTGTCGACTTGTTTGCCGAAAAAACGGCGCCTGCTTATTCACCGGGAAGCATTTTGGGTACACCGGCGGGATAGTGCCCGGAAAAGCATGCATCGCAAAAGCCCTTGCAGACACCTTTTCCGAGCATCTGCGGCAGTGAACCCAAATCCAGAAAACCAAGAGAATCCGCAAAATTCAATGCGCACAGCTCGTCAATGGTATAACGTACGGCTGCAAGCTGCTCTCTGGCCGGAACATCGGTTCCGTAATAGCACGGGTACAGAAACGGCGGAGAGCTTATCCGCAGATGCACCTCTCTGGCTCCGGCCGCCCGCAGCATTTTAACAATACGGCCGCAGGTTGTCCCTCGCACAATGGAATCATCAATCATAACAACACGTTTTCCCCGGATTGCGCCGGAAAGCGCGTTCAGCTTGATGCGCACGCTGCGCTCGCGCTCCTTCTGAGTCGGCTTAATAAATGTTCGGCCAATATAGCTGTTTTTAATGATTCCCTTTTCGTAAGGGATGCCCGACTCCTCACTGTAACCGATGGCGGCATCGATTCCTGATTCCGGAACACCAATGACAACATCCGCCTCGACCGGGTGCTGACGGGCGAGCATTCTCCCTGCCTCCTTATGGGCTTCGTATACGCTGATTCCGTCAATCCAGCTATCGGGGCGAGCGAAATAAATATATTCAAAAATACACAGAGCGCCTTTACCCGGTCTGCAGTGCGATTTATCGCTGCGCAAACCGTTTTCATCCGCAATCACAATTTCGCCCGGCTCTACGTCACGTATCAGTTCTGCGCCGGCGGCATCCAGCGCACAGGTTTCCGACGCAAAGACGTAACCCTCGTCTTCCGGCAGTCTTCCGATACACAGCGGACGAATCCCCAGCGGGTCACGGGCGGCAATCAACTTACGTGGGCTCATAACAACAAGCGAATAAGAACCTTCGATCTGTTCCATTGTTCGGCCGACGGCTTCTTCTACAGAATGGGAGGTCACCCGTTCCCGCGCGATCAGATAGGCAATTACTTCAGAATCAATCGTTGTTTGAAAAATAGCTCCACGATGCTCAAGCTCCCGCCGTAATTCAACAGCGTTAATTAAATTGCCATTATGAGCAATTGCAATGCTGCCCTTGACATAGCGCAGAGCAAGAGGCTGAGCATTTTCCCGCACACTGGCCCCTGCTGTGGAATAACGGACATGCCCAACCGCGATCTGCCCTTGCAGCTGCTGCAAAATGGAAGGATCAAAGACCTCATTTACAAGCCCCATGTCCTTGTGGTAGCAAATGACACCCCGGTCGTTCACAGCAATTCCGCAGCTTTCCTGCCCTCGGTGCTGCAGGGCAAGCAGGCCGTTATAAACAAGATAGGAAACGTCTGCACCGTCCTTTGCGTAAACGCCAAAAACGCCGCATTCGTCGTGCGGCTTATCTGAACCTATGGCTTCGGTTACATCAATTTCTTTCATGAGCGTGTTTTTGTCCTCTCTTTGCGGGCTGCACAACAACGACAAACAGCCCGCTTTCAAAAGGCAGGCTGTCTGCTTCCGGTTTTCTTACAGGCCAAGACGGGCAAAAACTTCTTTATATGCGTCTTCCACCCCGCCAAGATCGCGGCGGAAACGGTCTTTATCCAGCTTTTCATGGGTTTTGCTGTCCCAAAGGCGGCAGGTATCGGGCGAAATTTCATCCGCAAGAATAATTTTCCCGTCGCAGCGGCCAAACTCCAGTTTAAAATCAACCAGATCAATGTTAATGGTCTTAAAAAACTCAATCATCAACTCATTGATGCGCAACGCCATATCTGTGATGGTGTCGACTTCCTCTCTGGTCGCATAGCCGGCAGCAAGAATGTGATATTCATTCACCATCGGGTCGCCAAGCTCATCATTTTTATAGCAAAATTCCAACACGGTGGATTTCAGCGGAGTACCTTCCGGGATGCCAAGCTTTTTGGAAAGGCTGCCGGCGACGATGTTGCGGACGATAACCTCCAGCGGAACGATCTGTACCTTTTTCACAAGCGTTTCACGCTCGCTGAGCTCTTTGACAAAGTGCGTCGGAATGCCCTTTTTCTCGAGCAGCTGGAACATCATATTGGACATCCGATTATTGACGACGCCTTTTCCGACGATCGTGCCTTTTTTCAGGCCGTTGAACGCCGTCGCGTCATCTTTGTAATCCACAATACAAAGCGCCGGATCGTCTGCCACTGCGAAAACCTTCTTTGCTTTACCCTCGTACATCTGCTCGCCTTTGACCATTTTTGTACCATCCTTTCATACCGGAAGGGATCAGACCGACCCCCGCCGCAACAAAGATCATATTAAAATCACCGGGCGGAAGCCGACCGGAATTTTTCCGAATCAATTGCGCACATAAAGATTGCCGTACGGGCGTGCCGAAGCCGGACGCACTTTTACAAAATCTTCCGCATGCAGTTCGCCGGGGCCGCGACCAAACAGTTCGGCAAAGGTATCGGCATAACGCTGCACAAACGCCACATCTTCTTCGGTACACTCCTCAACCACAACAGTGGAAGAAAAATTTTTCGCAGGCACTTTACCGCGCAGATACATTATACCACCATGCATTCCTGTTGCGCAATAGCCTGCTGCGGGTGATTGCACTTCTTCGTCACTTTGGCCAAAAACAATGATAACTCCGCCCGCCATATATTCACCCAGAAAGGCTCCCGCCGTTCCGCCTATTACAATGACAGGCCGTGCTTCACCGAATTCTTTCATATGAATACCACAGCGGTAGCCAACATTTTCTTCTACAAAAATTTCGCCGCCGCGCATGGCGTACCCAAGCGCATCACCGGCATGACCGTGAACGACAATCCGACCGCAGTTCATCGTATTCCCGACCGCATCCTGACCGTTGCCGAACACCTCAATCGAAGCGCCGTCCATATAGCATCCCAGATCGTTGCCGGGCGTACCGTGAATTCGAATCGTGCAGCCCTTTTCCACTCCGGCGCCGATGTAGCGATGGCCTTCCACCCCGGTCAGTTCGACCCGAGATTCCTTGCGCAGCGTGTCTGCGATCTCTTCATTCAGTTCCCTGAACCCTTTTCCTTTTGCTGAAATATTCATTACGACACACCTCCATTAAACAGCTGATCCCTCAGACGGACGGGAAACTGAATCATCTCCGGGGAATCGAACTGCGCTGCTGATCCGAGCTGTTCCAGCGGAATCTGCTCGCGGACAAGCGTTGTATAAATTCCTGCCCGGGCGGTATCCCCAATCAGGATATATCCCTTCAGGCGTCCATTCTTTTTCATGGCCCTGTTCCCCCTTCCTGTTTCGGATTATTCACCCGCGTAGCGGATCCCGAGAATATCAAGCTCCTTTTGAGTCAGCCCGATGCCGCGCAGCATCAACCGATTGCCGCGCAGACTGTCAATCGCGTTGATCCCCATGCCGCCCATCAGTTCCTTGATTTCATGATCCCATGCGCGAAACACATTCGCCACACGCTTCGACATGATTTCGGGATTCAAGCGGCGGGTCAGTTCTTCCTTCTGCGTTGCGATACCCCAATTGCAGTTGCCCGTGTAACAGGTTCGGCACATATGACACCCCATGGCAATCAGTGCAGCCGAAGCGATGTACACGGCGTCGGCTCCCAGCGCGATCGCCTTGACGACGTCGGCGCTGTTACGCACGCTGCCGGCAACAACAAGAGAAACCTGCTGGCGGATTCCCTCGTCGCGCAGACGCTGATCCACCGAAGCGAGCGCAAGCTCCACCGGAATGCCGACTGTATCGCGAAACCTTGTCGGCGTGGAACCGGTACCACCGCGGAATCCGTCGATCGCGATAATATCCGCGCCGGCACGCACGGCTCCCGAAGCGATAGCGGCAATATTGTGTACAGCGGCAATTTTAACAGAGATCGGTTTTTGGTAATGGGTTGCTTCCTTCAGAGAATAAATCAGCTGGCGCAGATCCTCAATGGAATAGATATCGTGGTGCGGCGCTGGAGAAATGGCATCTGTGCCTTCGGGGATCATTCGGGTCTGGCTGACCTCGTAATTGACTTTTTCGCCGGGCAAATGACCGCCAATACCCGGTTTTGCACCCTGACCGATCTTGATTTCGACGATTTTTCCTTTATCCAAGTATTCCTTGTGAACACCGAACCGTCCGGATGCTACCTGCACGATGCAGTGGTCGGCATACGGCTCCAGATCCTTATGCAATCCACCTTCGCCAGTATTGAAGAACGTGTTGCATTCCTTTGCGGCCATTGCGATGGATTTCTGCGCATTGAGCGAAATGGAGCCAAACGACATGGCCGAGAACATGATCGGCGAATTCAGTTCCACGGTCGGCAGAATATGGGTCAGCAGTTTGCCGGTTTTGCTGTATTCCAGCTTATCCGGCTTGGATCCGAGAAAGGTTTTTGTCTCCATCGGCTCGCGCAGCGGGTCAATGGACGGATTGGTCACCTGACTGGCGTTCAGCAAAATATGATCCCAGTAAATCGGATACGGCTGGGGATTGCCCATACTGGAAAGCAGAACACCGCCGCTTTCCGCCTGCTTTTCCACTTCTTCGATCGCCTGCATGCTCCAGTTCGCATTTTCCCGGAATTCATTCGGATTTTTGCGAATAGCGAGCGCACCGGTCGGGCACATGCAGACGCAGCGCTGACAATTGACGCATTTGCTCTCATCTGCAGTCATTTTTCCGGTATCAGGGTCTTTCCGGTGAACACCGTTTGCACACTGCCGTTCACAGACGCCGCAGGCAATGCAGCGTTCCTCGCTGCGCAGCACAATATATTCGGAAGAATAGTATCTCATTTTTCATCATTCCTTTCAGACGGTCGGGTCGAGTGTGACGATGATCGGGCGACCGCCTTCGATTGACCAGATTTTATCCGGTTCCGGGCAGATGGTGCGGATCGCGGCCTCTTCGCTGGCAAAGAAAAGCTCGTCACCCTGTTTTGCCGCCATCAGCGCCCGAAGCTTCAGCCTGTCGTTGAGCGCAAGCAACCCATTGTTGAAACCGAGAATAATGGAAAACGGTCCGTTGACCAAAGCGCTGGAATACGTTTTGCGCAGAGTCGTAAAATATTCGCGCTGTGCTTTGGGCATTGCGGCAATTTCTTCCCACATGGGTGCCGCGATGATGTTGGCGGCAGTTTCCAGCGAAAGCTTGTGTTTGCGCACCAGCAGGTCAAACAAATAAGTAATAACTTCTGTATCGGTTTGCAGCGTGCATTTATAACCAAACATCTCAATATAGCGCCGGTTGGCGTCGTAAGAGGAAATTTCGCCGTTGTGAACGATCGACCAGTCGAGCAGCGTAAATGGATGCGCCCCTCCCCACCAGCCGGGCGTATTGGTCGGAAAACGACCGTGTGCCGTCCAAAGATAACCTTTATAATCGTCGAGCATATAAAACTCGCCGACATCTTCGGGGTAGCCAACCGCTTTGAACGCGCCCATATTTTTACCGCTGGAAAAAACAAACGCGCCGCCGATGGTCGTATTCACCCGAAAAACGCAGCGGGTCGTAAATTCTTCTTCGTCAAGCTCGGACTCAACCAGCCGCGCTTTGTCCGGGCGGACAAAATACCGCCAGATGATTGGTGAGCTGCGGATGCTTTCCGTCTTGCGGGTGGGCATTCGCCCCGCCATTTCGATTTCAAAATGTTCGTTAAGAAACTGTTCGGTTTTTGCCTTGGCTTCCACCGTATCATAAAAAATATGCAGCGCATAAAGCTCTTTAAACTGCGGGTAAATCCCGTAAGCGGCAAAACCGCCGCCCAGTCCGTTGGAACGGTCGTGCATCAGCGCGATCGATTTAATAATTCGTTCTCCTGAAAAGCAGACTCCCTTTTTGTTAATCACCGCACTGATCGCGCAGCCGGACGGGATTCTGATTTGGCCTTCCTGTTGCAACATTTGTTTTGCCCCCCTGATTTTTTGAATAAATATAATTAAAACATATAGCCACATTGTTTTACATAAAATATTTTAATATGTATCGCGGTAAAAATCAACTGTTTTTCTCTGAAAGACAATTATTTTATTCGTTGCAAAAAATGGCGGCGTCCCCTCAAGAACGAGGAGACGCCGTTGCCTTCCTGATGATTCAATTTTCGGTAAAAAACAATCAAATTTTTGCAATATCGATCACTGAGATTTCGTGATGATCGAGCATTTCGATGCAGCGGATATATGCCGCCGCAGTGTCGAGCGAGGTCAGGCACGGAATTCGCGCTTCGATGGCGGTGCGACGGATATGAAAGCCGTCGCGGTGATGGGCGGAGCCTTTGCTCGGCGTATTGATCACTACGTCCACTTTGCCGGAAAGGATCTCGTCCAGAATGTTCGGGTGCTCTTCCCCAAGCTTGCGCAGGGTGGTCGTTTCCACACCATGCTGGGCAAAATAACGCCCGGTACCGCCGGTGGTAAACAATTCCCACCCCAAAGCCTTCAGCCGTTTTGCAAGCGGCAGCGCTTCGGCTTTGTCCACATCGCTGACCGTGATAATGGCACGCCCCTTTTTCGGCAGGTTGGTACCTGAACCGATAAACGCCTTTGTCAGTGCTTCTTCATATTTTGTCGCAATACCAAGAACTTCACCGGTCGACTTCATCTCTGGTCCAAGATTGATATCAGCTCCGTAAATTTTTTCAAACGAGAAGACCGGCATTTTGACGGCAATGGTTTCCTTGGGGGGCTGCAGGCCGTAATCATACCCAAGCTCCGGCAGTTTTTTCCCCTCAATGGCGGCTACCGCCAGCGCAACGATCGGGATTCCCGTTATTTTGCTGATATACGGCACGGTACGCGAAGAACGCGGGTTTGCTTCAATGACATATACTTCGTCGTCCTTGACGATAAATTGGATGTTCATCAGCCCGACCACGTGGAGCTCCCGGCAGAGATCGACGGTATAACGGATGATTTTCTGCTGCATTGCCGGAGCAATCGTCTGCGGCGGATAGACGGAGATACTGTCTCCCGAATGTACACCGGCACGTTCCACATGCTCCATGATTCCGGGGATAACCACGCCGTTTCCGTCACAGACGGCGTCCACCTCCGCTTCGGTACCCATGATATACTTATCAATCAGGATCGGATGCTCCTGTGTGGTCTGGTTGATTGCGGCAATATATTCTGCCAGATCCTCGTCGGCCATTGCGATATGCATTCCCTGCCCACCGAGCACATAAGACGGGCGCACGAGAACCGGATAGCCGATCCTGTTTGCCGCCGCGATCCCCTCTTCCACGGTATAAATCGTAGTGCCGGCTGCACGCGGAATTTTGCACTTGTTCAGAATCACGTCAAACCGTTCACGGTCTTCCGCTTCATCAATGGAATCCGGCGAGGTGCCGAGCACCGGCACGCCCATGGCTTCAATATCCTTGGCAAGCTTGATGCCCGTCTGCCCGCCAAACTGAACAACTGCTCCGTCCGGATGCTCCAGCTCAATAATATTGCGCACATCTTCCGGCGTCAGCGGCTCAAAATAGAGTTTGTCGGAAATATCAAAGTCGGTGCTGACGGTTTCAGGATTGTTGTTGACAATAATCGTTTCATAGCCCAGGTCATGAAACGCCCAGACACTGTGTACAGAGCAGAAGTCAAATTCAATGCCTTGACCGATACGGATCGGGCCGGAGCCGATGACGAGAACTTTCTTTCTGCCACTGTCGACTGCCTCGGTGGTTTCACCATAGCAGGAATAATAATACGGCGTTTCGGCATCAAATTCCGCGGCGCAGGTATCAACCATTTTGAACACTGCCTTAACACCAAAGCCCTCCCGCAGCGCACGAATGGCGTTCTCCGTTTTACCGGTCAGCTTTGCGATTGTTTTGTCCGGAAAGCCGAACTCCTTTGCCCGGCGCAAAAGCTCCCCTGTGATCGCAGGTGCCTGACGACACTGCCGTTCCACATCGACAATTGCTTCGATACGGTTGATAAACCAACGGTCAATTTTTGTGATTTTATGAATCCGCTCGGTGGAGATGCCGCGGCGCAGCGCTTCGGCCACCACAAAAATACGGCGGTCGTCCACCTCGTAAAGACGGGTCTTTACTTCTTCCTCACTTAAATTCGCCAAGCCGGGAAGAATCAGGTCGTCTATATGCTGTTCCAGCGAGCGCACCGATTTCATCAGCGCCGCTTCAAAGCAAGGCGCGATCCCCATCACTTCGCCGGTCGCTTTCATCTGTGTGCCGAGCTTGCGGGTAGCATAGGTGAATTTGTCAAACGGCCATTTTGGAATTTTGACCACGCAATAATCAAGTGTCGGCTCAAAGCAGGCAAAGGTTTTCTTTGTAATCGCATTTTCAATTTCGTCCAGCGAATAGCCGAGCGCAATTTTGGACGCAACCTTTGCAATCGGATATCCGGTTGCCTTGGAGGCCAGCGCCGAAGAACGGCTGACGCGTGGGTTAACTTCGATGACAACATATTCGAAGCTGTCGGGATTAAGCGCGTACTGCACGTTGCAGCCGCCCTCGATCCCCAGCTCTGTGATGATATCGAGCGCGGCGGTACGAAGCATCTGCGTCTCTTTATCCGCCAGTGTCTGGCACGGCGCAACCACGATGGAATCGCCGGTGTGAACGCCCACGGGGTCAAGGTTTTCCATGTTGCAGACTGCGATGCAGTTTCCGTTTGCGTCGCGCATGACCTCGTATTCAATTTCTTTCCAACCGGCGATGCTGCGCTCGATCAGCACCTGCCCAACACGGCTCAGGTGCAGACCCTGCGACGCAATTTCCACCAGTTCTTCCTGGGTGTTGGCAATTCCGCCGCCGGTTCCTCCGAGGGTATAGGCCGGCCGGACAATTACGGGGTATCCAATCTCTTCCGCCTCGTCAATGCACTCCTCCAGCGTTTCGGCGATGCGGCTTTCCGCACAAGGCTGATGAATTTTTTCCATCGCTTCCTTGAACAGCTCGCGGTCTTCCGCACGCTTGATGGTTCTCGCAGAGGTACCGATAATCCGAACATTATGCTCCTTTAAAAAACCGGATTCTTCAAGTTCAATACCAAGGTTCAGCGCGTTCTGCCCGCCAAGAGTGGGAAGAATACAGTCCGGTTTTTCAATTTCGATCACCCGTTTCAGCGTTGTCAAGTTCAGCGGTTCAATATAGACATGATCTGCGATCATTTTGTCGGTCATAATTGTCGCGGGGTTGGAGTTAACGAGCACAACCTGCACGCCCTCTTCCTTCAGCGCGCGGCATGCCTGTGTACCGGCATAATCAAATTCCGCCGCCTGACCAATAATAATTGGCCCGGAACCGATGATGACAACTTTTTTAATGCTTTGGTCTTTCATTTGCGGGCTCCTCCCATCAGCGAAACGAAACGGTCAAACAAAAACGCCGTATCCTTCGGACCGGGCGCTGCCTCCGGATGAAACTGGACCGAGAACGCGCGTCCGTTTTGATAATTGAGTCCCTCCACGCTGCCGTCGTTCATACTGACGAAGGAAATCTCGGCAATTTTCGGATCCACCGTTTCGCCTTTGACCACATATCCATGGTTCTGCGAGGTGATGTAAACACGATTTGCGGCAAGCTCCTTGACCGGATGGTTGACGCCGCGATGACCGTATTTCAGCCGTTCGGTCTGCGCGCCGGTCGCCAGCGCCATCAGCTGATGGCCCAGGCAGATGGCAAATGTGGGAATCCCGTAGTCGAGCAGCTTTCTGATTTCACCGATGGCATGAACACAATCCTGCGGGTCGTCGGGGCCGTTGGTGAGCATCACACCGTCGGGAGCATACTGCCTGATCGTTTCAAAATCCACATCGTACGGAAAGCACTGCACCGAACACCCTCGTTTTGTCAAAGAGGTAATGATGCTTTGTTTAACGCCGAAGTCAATCATGGCAACTTTGGCGCCTTCTCCGGGATAAAAGCGGTTATCTGCTCGGCTGACAAGGGGAACATGGCTGGTCAGCCGGTAACTTCTGGCCGCGCGCAGCATCTCTGCCTCATTGATGGAGTCGCCATACGAAATGGCGCCGCGCATCGTTCCGCGCTCCCGAAGATGACGGGTCAGTGCACGGGTATCCAGCCCTTCCATCCCCGGAATATGATTGGCAAGCAGATATCGATCCAGATCCATATCGCGGCGAAAATTGCTCCCATGCAGGGTCAGGGAATGAACAATATAGGCGCCCACCCAAGGACGGGATGATTCAGCGTCATCATAGCAGACACCGTAATTTCCAACCAGCGGATAAGTCATCACAACCGCCTGTCCGCAATAGGAAGGATCCGTCAGCAGTTCGGGGTATCCGCACATTCCTGTGTTGAATACCACCTCGCAAACCACATTGCGGCATTCACCGATTCCGGTTCCTTCATATTTTGTGCCGTCCTCCAACATTAATAATGCCTTCATTTGCAAGTCACCAACCCTGTCTTCTCTGTGCCGGCTGCGCCGCCGGCGTTTCTACGGGCAACCAGCACCCGCACATTCGATTATCTGACCGAACTGTTTTACCCGTGCGCCTGCAGGCAACTCAAAATTCATGCACAATACGTTCCAACGCCGCTTTGGTATTTTCTGTAGTACCAAACGCCGTCAGACGGAAATAGCCTTCGCCGCAGGGCCCGAAGCCCGATCCCGGCGTACCGACTACCTGAACACGGTTGAGAAGTTCATCAAAGAATTGCCACGAGGTCATATCGCCCGGCGTTTTAAGCCAGATGTATGGGGAATTGACGCCACCGTACACCTCAAAGCCCGCCTGTGCCAGTCCATTCCGGATGATGGATGCATTATTGTGGTAATAGGCGATGTTTTCCCGAATTTCGCGCTGACCTTCCGGCGAATAAACCGCTTCGGCGGCACGCTGCACAGGATAAGATACACCGTTAAATTTTGTGGACTGACGGCGGTTCCAAAGCTGATTCAGAGAAACATTTCCACTCTTCAACGCCTTGGGCACAACAGTAAACGCGCAACGGGTTCCGGTAAAGCCTGCCGTTTTGGAAAAGCTGCGGAATTCAATGGCGCATTCCTTTGCTCCCTCGATTTCATAAATGGAGTGCGGAATGTTTTCCTCGGTAATAAACGCCTCATAAGCAGCGTCGAACAAAATAACCGAACCGTTTTTGCGAGCGTAATCCACCCAGACGGCAAGCTGTTCTTTGGTTGCCGTGTTACCCATCGGATTATTGGGGAAGCAGAGATAAATCAAGTCGACCTTTTCTTTGGGGAGTTCGGGCAGAAATCCATTTTCCTTGCGGCAGGACATATAGACAATCTTGTTCCAGCCGCTGCCCTCCACATATTCGCCTGCACGGCCGGCCATTACGTTCGTATCAACATATACGGGATATACCGGATCGCAAACTGCGACAATGTTGTCACGATCAAAAATATCGCCGATATTTCCGCAATCGCACTTGGAACCGTCGCTGACAAAAATTTCATCGGGATCAATGGAAACTCCGCGGGAAGCATAATCATTCGCAGCGATCGCCTCCCGAAGGAAACCGTAGCCCTGCTCCGGGCCGTACCCGCGGAACGTATCGCTCTGCCCCATCTCTTCTGTTGCGCGCACCATTGCGGCAATGACAGACTGCGGCAGCGGACGGGTGACGTCGCCGATTCCAAGGCGGATAATCGGTTTATCCGGATTTTGCTCCGTAAAACGCTGAACCCGGTGGTTGATATCCACAAACAGATAGCTTGGCGGAAGCTTGACGAAATTTTCATTGATGCGAAACATAAATTTTCCTCCTGTATATTCTTAATTTAAAGCAGTGTGCCGTCGAATACAAATTCAGCGCCGCCCTGCAAAAAGACCTGCTGATTGATTTTATCATACGTTACGCCGAGCATTCCTCCCGGCAAGGTAACCTCCACGGACTCTGCTGCTCCTTTTTTCAGCACTGCGGCAACCACCGAAGCGCAGGCGCCGGTACCGCAGGCAAGGGTTTCCCCTGAACCGCGTTCCCACACCCGAACGTTCAGGTGTCTGTCGTCCACGACCTCAACAAATTCAATATTGGCGCGTTGGGGGAAGGCCGGATGGCGTTCCGCCATAGCGCCGACCGTTTCCACCGGCGCGCGCAATGCATCCGGAACAAACAGCACGCAGTGCGGATTTCCCATGGAAACCGGGCACACGCCTTCGGCAATTCCGCTTTCGCGCAGCGTCTGCTCCAAAATGGCAAACTGCTCCGGAAGAAACGGAACCTCCTCCGCACCGAACCCCGGCGCGCCCATCGCAACCGAAATTGCTTCGACACGGTTTTCCCTGTTGACCGAAAGCGTCAGCGTCCTGACACCGGCGAGCGTATCCACCGTAACCCGCCGCTTTTGCGTCAGACCCCTTTCGTAAACATATTTGCCGACGCAGCGAATTCCGTTGCCGCACATTTGTGCCTGAGAACCGTCGGCGTTAAAAATCAGCATAGAAAAATCGGCATGATCCGACGGGCCTATCAGAATGATGCCGTCAGAACCAATGCCGAAATGCCGATTACTGAGTTTAACGGAAAGCTCGGACGGAGAAGCAACCGATTGCTGAAAACAATCAAGATAAATATAATCATTACCCGCGGCTTGCATCTTTGTAAACTGCACGGAACTTCATCCTTCCAAATTTAATTTTATTACAATAGATATGAATTTTTATTCACAAAAAGTTCTCTGGCACAAGGCGTGATGCAAATAGTACACTTTAGCATATCGCATTTCTGTTCTTTTCATGCCAAAAGAGAACAAATGCTTACTCAAAACTAAAACTTCCAATCATTTTGGAAAAGTTCCGCCTCTGTTTTCCATAAACTGAGGGGCTGACAAATCCCCCAGCTCACGCTTTTCGGAAAACATTATAATACAATCTTTCGGATTTTTAAAGAGCAAAATGAAAAAAAATACAATTTTTTAATTCTGCAGTAAATTACCCGTAAACTTGTTAAGAATTTCCTG
Organism: Acutalibacteraceae bacterium; assembly: GCA_050947015.1. Classification (GTDB taxonomy): domain Bacteria; phylum Bacillota; class Clostridia; order Oscillospirales; family Acutalibacteraceae; genus CAKXIK01. The sequence continues at coordinate 30,754 of JBMNVT010000013.1, read as the reverse complement.
TGCGGTATCTTCCATCTTCTTTCCGGCGTCCATGCTCTTTTTCTGAATATAGCGGTGAGCCTGCGCTTCTGAAAGATGATCCCACTGCATTAATAATTCCTTGGCCTGAACAATCAACGCGCGCGCTTCCTCGCTTTTTTCCACCGGCTTGCGTTCTTCTTTTCTTCTGCGCTCCGCCGTTTTGTGCCGGTGAACATCCATCATCCGCCTTAACTGCTCCACCAACGCTTCTTTATTAACCGGCAGATTAACGCAGGGTAACCTTGTAACGGTGCGGACATCCGCCTGTGAAGGAGTCAAAAGCAACAGAACCGCATAACTGGAAGGCAGCATGGAGGCCATTGTGACTGCCGTCATATCGGGAAACCGGTACCCACTGACAATAATTCCGCCTTCCTCCTGTTCGCTGGCGCGGGCAAGCGCCTGCGCGGCCGAACCGCAAACGCCGGTAACCGTAAAACCGTTTGCCGCCAACACCGCTCGAATTTTCTGCGCAGCCTGCAGGTTGGAATATGCGATAATGACATTTTGCATTGCCGACCTCCCCTTTCAGCGTGGTTCAGCCACCTCGTACTCCATTTTATTAAACAGCCCGACAATCCTCATTGCCGGGCTGAAAATTAATTAGTACTTTTCAAGATATTCATCCAGCTCCCACTGAGTAACAACTGTACGGAATGCGTCCCACTCGGCACGCTTTGCTTCCAGATATTTTGTAAATACGTGCTCACCGAGAACTTCCTTTACAAACTGGCTGCTTCTCATTTCGCGAATTGCCTCGTGCAGATTGCCCGGCAGACTTTCGATTCCGCGGGCTTCGCGTTCATCGGGAGTCATATGAAAAATATTTTCGCTTACAGCATCGACGGGCTGCAGATTCTGCTTGATACCGTCAAGACCGGCGGCAAGCAAAACAGCAAGCTCCAGATACGGATTGCATGCCGGATCCGGGCAGCGAAGCTCCACGCGGGTGCCCATGCCGCGGCTTGCCGGAACACGAATCAGCGCGCTGCGGTTGCTGGCCGTCCATGCAATATAGCAGGGAGCCTCATAACCGGGAACCAGACGTTTGTAAGAATTAACCAGAGGATTGGTAATTGCAGTCATGCTTCTCATATGCTTCATGATACCAGCAATAAAGCTGTACGCCATCTTGCTCAGACCAATGGAGTCGTCCGGATCGTAAAAAGCGTTTTTGCCGTCTTTGGTAAACAGGGACATATTGGTGTGCATACCCGAACCGTTGATGCCGAAAATAGGCTTAGGCATGAACGTTGCACACATGCCGTGCTGACGCGCAATTGCCTTGACTGCCATTTTAAATGTCATGATGTGGTCGGCAGCATCGAGCGCATCGCTGTATTTAAAATCAATTTCATGCTGGGCAACGGCAACCTCATGATGGGAAGCTTCAATTTCAAATCCCATTTCCTCCAAAGCAAGAACCATATCGCGGCGGGCATTTTCGCCATTCTCCGTTCCGCCCAAATCAAAATATCCGGCTTCGTCATAGGTTTCGGTTGTAGCGTGGCCGGTGTCATCGGTATGGAAGAGGAAAAATTCACATTCCGGCCCCACGTTGAACGAAAGCCCCATGTCGGCAGCTCCCTGAATGGTCTTTTTCAGAACATAGCGCGGGTCGCCTTCAAACGGGGTTCCGTCCGGCTTGTAAACATCGCAGATCAGACGCGCAACGCGATCCTGCTGCGGACGCCACGGAATGATTGCAAACGAATCGTAATCCGGATAGAGATACATGTCGGATTCTTCAATGCGGACAAACCCTTCAATCGAAGAACCGTCAAACATGCATTTATTATCCAGCGCTTTTTCCAGCTGACTTGGGGTGATCGCCACATTCTTGAGTGTACCGAGAATATCGGTAAACTGGAGGCGGATAAAGCTGACGTCATTTTCCTTGACAAGCCGGATAATGTCTTCCCTGGTATACTTGCTCATAAGTAATTCCCTCCAAAATTAATATTACCTTTATATGCAAAAAACGAAGACATCCCCCTTGGAGAACGTCTTCGTTCTAAAGCATTCGATTTGACGGGAACGGGGTTTCAGCTTTCATTCTGAAAACATTGCCGGAAGCTTTCATCACGCAACCTCGTTTCTCTTTGCTATTATTATATCAACAATCTTCCAAAAAGCAAGGCCTTTTTGCAATTTTTATCTGTAAACTTGCAAGATTATTGAAAATTGATAATTTTTTTCTTGCATCGTTACCCCATTGGTGCTACAATGCTAACAGCTGATTCCTTCGTCATGATGTACTTTCAAAAACAAATACGTCCAAGGCTTTTCCGGTCTTTTTTTGGCTTTATGTCTGATAATTCTTTTGTTTATTACAAGAATGATCCGGTTTTTCCGCTTTGGGAAAAGCTTTTTGCCGCAGATTTTGGGGTTTGGGGAAACACAAAACAGCGACCGTTTCTGGTTTTGTCGCATTCATGGTGAATCTGTCAGACTGAAAATATGCAGCCCGGTTTTGGATATAATGCATTTTGCATTATGCTCCCGCTGCAAATTCAAGGAGGAATTACGCAGATGCCCTATGTCAGCCAAATACTTGATGAACTCTTGAAAAAAAATCCGCACGAACCAGAGTTTATTCAGGCAGCAACCGAGGTTTTAGAGTCGCTTGCTCCTGTATTCGCCGCTAACCCACGATATGAGGAAGCCGGAATTCTGGAACGCCTTGTAGAACCGGAACGGCAGCTGATGTTTCGTGTGCCGTGGATGGACGACAACGGCAAAGTTCATGTAAACCGAGGATACCGCGTGGAATTCAGCAGCGCGATTGGCCCCTATAAAGGCGGCCTGCGGCTTCATCCCTCTGTTAACCTCGGTATTATCAAATTTCTCGGATTTGAGCAGATTTTTAAAAACTCGCTGACTGGTCTTCCGATTGGCGGCGGCAAAGGCGGATCGGATTTTGACCCGAAAGGAAAATCCGACCGGGAAATTATGGCGTTCTGTCAGAGCTTTATGACGGAGCTTTATCGTCATATCGGCGCTTCCACCGACGTGCCCGCCGGAGATATCGGCGTTGGCGGCCGCGAGATTGGTTACATGTTTGGCCAGTATAAACGCATTACCAACCGATTTGAGGGTGTGCTGACCGGCAAGGGCATTACCTTCGGCGGATCGCTTGCACGCACGGAAGCCACCGGCTATGGCCTTCTTTACCTGACACAGGAAATGCTGCGCCGTAACGGTCGCGACATTCGCGGACTGAAATGCTCCATTTCGGGATCCGGCAACGTTGCCATTTACGCCGCGGAAAAGGCTGAGGCATTGGGCGCCAAGGTTCTGACGATGAGCGATTCGACCGGCTGGATTTACGACAAGGACGGAATCGATATCGAGGCTATCAAACAGATTAAGGAAGTTAACCGTCAGCGCCTGACAGAATATAAAAAGTATCGCCCGAACAGCGAATATCACGCAGGCAAAGGCGTGTGGAACGTACCTGTGGATATCGCGCTGCCGTGTGCCACTCAGAATGAACTTGGCGCAGAGGACGCCAAAATTCTGATTCAAAACGGCTGCATTGCCGTTGCTGAGGGCGCCAACATGCCCTCCACGCTGGAAGCAACGCATTTCTTCCTTGACAGCGGAGTGCTCTTTGCGCCCGGCAAAGCGGCAAACGCAGGCGGCGTGGCGGTTTCAGCTCTGGAAATGAGCCAGGGCAGCATGCGCCTTTCCTGGAGCTTTGAAGAGGTGGATACCCGCCTCAAGCAGATTATGGTCAATATCTGCGAGCAAATTTCCAATGCCTGCGAGCAGTATGGCTTCCGCAACAATTTTGTTATCGGCGCCAATATTGCCGGTTTCAGCAAGGTTGCCGACGCAATGCTTTCGGAAGGCGTTATCTGACCGATCCAAGTGAAAAAAGGCGGGTAATCTGCAGAGTTGCAGACTACCCGCCTTTTTTTCATTTTGTATGATTATAAACGATTTACAGATCCTGCGCCTCAAAACTGCGAACAGATTGTTGATAAGCTGCCCACGTCAACAGCGCAAAAATCAGAACACCCGCCGCAAGAACCAACAGCTTTTGCGGCAGATATTGTGGATCCCGCGTATCCATTTGGTCACGCAGAAATGGAATCATGTGTGTAAGGACCTCCATAACAGCCATGTAAAGAAAAACTGCGGAGCTGGAGGCTACAAAGGCCTTTCCGACCTGACGGACATTTTTATAATAGATTGAAAAAAAGATCAGATTAAACAGACCGAGCAAAACAAACGAGAAAGCAAACAGCGAAAGATTTGCATCCATCCCAACCTCGTTTCCGGGCATTGGAAAGCTTTGCCGCAGCAGCGCAAACGGAACGGCAATTACCATCTGTGCACCTTCCAGAATCAGCACAAACGCAAAGCGGGCTTTTACAACATCCCGTTTTGCCACCGGCAGCTGAACCGTATAAGCAATATCATGATTTTCGCGCCCGTTCAGGCAAGTGAAAAAAACTGCCAGCCCCGTGTAAAAGAAAACAACGTAATACGGATAATTCGGAATCAGAAGCATCGCCGAAAGCATAAGAAAAACCGGTGCTGTGGGATGCATGGCCAAAGCAAATTCTTTTTTCAGAAGATTTTTCATGAACTATTTCATCCTTTCAAACGTGCGCGGGAAAACAGGATCATTCCTCTGCTCTGCAGGATCGTCCCGAAAAAACTGAGGCAAACCGCTTTGATCCGAGACTCATTTCTCTAGATGCACCATAATCTCCTCCAGCGTAACCTCCCGTTCCGGCGCGTCGAGCCCCAACGGTTCGTTGGCTTTCAGCAAAACAGAATAACCGTACTTGCCGCGCGCCGTCCCCAGCGACCTGGCCTGCAGCTCCGGTGTAAGCTGTTCCTTTTGCAGAGTATAAATCCGGTAGTCGGAAACGAACTGCCGCAGCCCGTTCTGTGCAAGAACGGACCCGTTTTTGATATAAATGATCTCGTCGGCACACTTCTCAAGGTCGGACGTGATATGCGTTGAAAAAAGAATGGTTACGCCTTCTTCGCCAAGATCCATAAAAATATCAAGCAATTCATCACGGGAAACCGGGTCCAGTCCGCTGGTCGGTTCGTCCAGAATGAGCAGTTCCGCACGATAGGAAAGTGCCATCGCCAAAGAATATTTCACCTTCATTCCCGCCGAAAGCTGGGATGGCGTTTTTGCTTCATCCAGCTGAAAAAGTTCAAGATATTTTCGATATTCCGCATCGTCCCACTGCGAATAAAACGGACGTGTTGCCGCGGTGATTGCCCGAAGCCGCTTGTTGGGATAAAAATCGATCCCGCCGGAAACAAAACCTACACGCTGCTTGATTTCCAATTGATGTTTCGCAAATTCCATACCAAAAAAGCGAATCAGGCCGCTGTCAGGATGTACAAAATCAAACAGCGATTTCAACGTCGTGGTTTTTCCCGCCCCGTTTCTGCCGATAAATCCGGTAATCTTTCCTTGTTCGAGCTGAAACGAAACGTTTTTCAGTTCGAACGCCGGATAGCTCTTGCAAAGATTCTCGACTGTCAATATATTCATCAAAGCACATCTCTTTCCATAAGCTGCATATTATCAATCGTCGTTCTCTGACGACCCGCCGGTATCAAAAATTGATTCCATCAGCCTGACAAAATGCGATTTTGGAGGAATGGCAATGCCGCGTTTTGGGTCTGCAAGCACAATAATGGAATCGCCGGGTTTCAGGTCAAACATTTCTCTTGCTTCTTTTGGAATGACAAACTGGCCTTTTTCGCCGATTTTTACCGTCCAGGCACATTTTCCTTCCGGACCTTTCATATTGATCATCCTCTCCTTCTGTGAAACTGCACGCTCAGCGTTTGCGAGAAAACTTTTCAAGTTGTCCCGCCCTTTACTAATTAGTTTGGATAGTATGAAAAGTATGATTTCTATTTCTAATTATACTATTTGATACTGAAATGTCAAGAAACGCTTTAAAAAAGCAAAAAAATATCGCAGAGATAGCCTCTGCGATACTCTGAAAATTTGCCGATTTAAAATCAATACTGCCAATATGGTTTATATTTCTCCGGATCGGCGCGTTCCTCCGCCGTTGGAAGCGCAAAATCACCTGTGGTGGCACTGGTGACGACCGGATGCACGTTATAATCTCCCTTGGTGAACATTTCCCACTCATCAATTCTGCGGCGCCAGAGGCCGGTGTAAAAATAGCCTCCGGTTGTGCTCAGTTGCCCAAAGGCATACTTCAGCTGCATCGTATCAATCGCCGAGGCATCGGGGGTTTCCTCCAAGAGCTCTCTGAGGGTAAAGTGAACAGCCGACCAGCAATAGGCACCCATATTGTATGCGAAGCTAATCATTGCGTCGTACTGGTTCTGCGTAAGAATCAGACCATTCTTTTTAACGAACGCATTCAGCTGCACGCTGAAAAGACGGTGAACGTAGGCACTCATGGAGCCGTATGCTTCCTCTGCGGTCTGATTGTTGTAAAAGGTGTCGCCAGTACTCAAAACAATTCCGTTGCCGATCGTCGGATAATTGACAACGTCATACTGAACGGTGGAACATAATCCCTCGTAGGTTGCCATAAAACGCAGTAATTTGTCGCTTGCTTCTCCGCGCGGCTGCGTGCCGTCGGTACCTGCAGCCGGTGAAACCGAGCCGTAAAATGTATAGCTGTTTGTCGCGCAACCCGCTGCCGAAGCAGACGCCTGCAATGTAATGGTTCCCGAAACAGCAAACGTAACCGGCACCTTCCAGATTCTGACTTTCCGTCCTCCGGAGGTTTTATCGGTATAACCGCTTGAAGCCGCAAACGAGGCCGCCGACGCCCCTGACGAATCCAGTACATTGACCTTGACGGAGGCACACGCGGGCGATGTAATGACAACCGCCTCCGTTTGTTCGCCGATCGTTACATTGAAAGGATCCAGATAAGCGGATTTCACCGCGGTTTCATTCGTTACCGTTACAGCACACTGTGTCCCGCTTCCATCGAGCCTGTAAGCGGTAATGACCGCCGTACCGGTACCGACAGCCTCAATAAACCCGCGCTTGACCGTCGCAACATTGGGGTTACTGGTTGTCCAAATTACAGAGGAGGTTCCTGCTGAATTATAAAGCGTCATACCTTTTGGCAAGGTTTTTGATGCAACCTTCATTGTCAGAGTCGGATCAATCACCATAACCGCACAGGAGGCCGCATACCGGCCGTCTTCGGTTTTGGCATAAATTACCGCGCTGCCCTTGGCCTTTGCCGAAACAGTGCCGCTGCCGCTAACCGAAGCAACGGCGCTGTCGCTGCTGCTCCAGATTAAATTTTCGACGCCGGATGCAGAAAGCTGCACCGTCTGTCCCACTTTCATTCCTGCCGCGCGAAGATTAATCTGCAGAGAAGAAATCGGCGCAGTTTCTTCAACCGTGATAATCCAGCTTTCAAACAGTCCTGTGTCCTTGCTGGAAACCGCGTAAATAACAGCCGAACCAAGAGCTTTGGCCGTAACCTTGCCCGTGGAATCCACCGACGCAATTGACGGCGCACTGGACACCCACTGCGCTTTGCTGTCAGATTGCGACAAAACCAGCTGGCAAACTTTTCCCGGCTTCATTGAAACTGAGGCAAACCCGCCTTCCGAAGCTACCGCCGTTGCTGCTGAAGAGGCATGCGCGGCCGGAATCAACGTAAAAATAACGGCACAGCACAAAAATGCACATATAAGCCGATAAAGTGACGATCGTCTCATGCTGTTTCTTCCTTTCCGCCAGGCTGCCCGAAATGTCGATAATGAAATAATTATAACAGAAGTCAGGCGGAAAGACAAGTTTTCAGCAAAATTCCATATTTCCTACATCAGCAAAATTCCATATTTCCGGATAATCAGCCGCCCCACAGGTTTCTGAAAAAACTGCGGTGTGCCGGCGAGGATGGCAGGCAGCAGCTGACCAGAATCGTATCTTCTCCAATCACCTCAATGTCGCACCATTTAATAATAATATCCTCCTCACGGCCAAGGATTCCGAAAAAGCGCGGCCGACCATAGACAATGATCGACAGCAGCTTTGCAGTACAGGTATCCAGTTCGGCGTCGCAGACGCACCCAAGGCGCATTCCGTCCTTAATATTGATCACTTCTTTATTCCGCAGGTCCGCAAGACGACAGATCATTCCCGATATCCTCCCTTTCGCACTGATTTTCAATCAGCCGCTCCGCCGTTTCATCCGTTATGAAAGTGCTGCGCAAAAAAAACAAAGCTCCCACGGTACAAAGCATATGCACCGCAGGAGCTGAAATTGCACAAAAGAAAGAAAAAAGTCAGCGTGTTCTGCCAATATCGTGACGGTACTGCATACCGTCAAAATAAATCTTTTTAGCGGAGGAATACGCTTTTTCAAGCGCCTCGTCCAGCGTTGCGCCCGTTGCAGTCACACCGAGCACGCGGCCGCCGCTCGTCAGAAACTTTCCGTCCTTTCGAACGGTTCCGGCATGATAAACCGTAGCACCGCTTACCTGTCCGTTTTGATCCAGACCGGAAATTTCGAGTCCTTTGGCATATTTGCCTGGATACCCGCCGGAGGCGAGAACCACGCAGGCGCAGGCACCGTCTGACCATTCGATGTTGCAGGCATCGAGTTTCTCGTCAATTACCGCGTCAATAATGTCGATCAGATCGGTTTTTAAGCGCGGCAGGACGACCTGTGTTTCCGGGTCTCCGAAACGTGCGTTGTATTCGATCACCTTCGGTCCGTTCGGAGTAAGCATCAGGCCAAAATAGAGACAGCCCTTGAACGGGCAGCCCTCCTGCTGCATTGCGCGGATCGTCGGCAAAAAGATGGTCTGCATACAGGTTTCTGCGATCTCATCAGTGTAATAGGGATTCGGGCTGATCGTACCCATACCGCCGGTGTTGGGCCCTTTGTCACCGTCCCCCACGCGTTTGTGATCTTTGGAGGAAACCATCGGCTTTACTGTTTTTCCATCGGTAAACGCCAAAACGGAAACCTCGGGGCCTGTCAGAAATTCTTCGACTACAACACGGTTTCCCGAAGCGCCGAAAATTTTATCTTCCATAATGGAATGAACGGCATCTTCCGCTTCCTGCAGATTCTGGGCAATGACGACTCCTTTGCCGAGCGCCAACCCATCCGCTTTGATGACCGCGGGAAACGTGTTTTGCTGCCGGATATAGGTCAGCACATCGGCCGGATTTTCAAACACTTCGTAGCCTGCCGTGGGAATACCGTACTTTTTCATCAGATTTTTTGAAAAGACTTTGCTGCTTTCGATCCGTGCCGCCGCGGCGGATGGGCCAAACGCACGGATACCCTCCTTTTGCATAGCGTCGACCATTCCGGCTGCAAGAGGATCGTCGGGAGCAACAAACACCAGATCAATCGCGTTCTGCTTCGCAAACGCAACAGTGCCGTCGATATCCATCGCGCCGATTGGCTCACACACTGCGTCGCAGGAGATTCCTCCATTGCCGGGAGCACAATAAATCTTTTCGGCGCGGGGGCTTTCTTTTAATTTGCGCACCAAGGCGTGTTCACGTCCGCCGGAACCAATCATCAGAATTTTCATGAGAACAACTTCCCTTCCGATTCATCCAGAATATAAAAAGACAGGCTGTCCCGCAAATTTTTTTGGCGGAGACAGCCGCTTTCGTTAATGATGGAACAGGCGAATGCCGGTAAACGCCATTGCCATACCGTATTTGTTGCAGGTATCAATAACATTGTCGTCCCGGATGGAACCGCCAGGCTGGGCAATATACTGAACGCCACTGCGTTTTGCACGCTCGATGTTATCTCCAAACGGAAAAAACGCATCGGAACCAAGCGAAACACCGGTAACGGTATTCAGATAGGCGCGCTTTTCTTCCCTTGTCAGCGGTTCGGGTCTGACGGCGAAGAATTTCTGCCAGATTCCATCTGCCAAAACATCCTCATAATCGTCCGAAATATAAACGTCAATGGTGTTGTCGCGGTCGGGGCGGCGAATGCCTTCCTTAAACTGCAGACCGAGCACCTTCGGATGCTGGCGCAGATGCCAGATGTCTGCTTTGTTGCCGGCAAGGCGCGTGCAGTGGATGCGGGACTGCTGACCGGCACCGACACCGATCGCCTGGCCGTCCTTGGCATAACAGACGGAGTTGGACTGCGTATATTTCAGGGTAATCAACGCGATCAGCAGGTCACGTTTCGCCGTCTCCGGCAGCTGCTTATTTTCGGTCACCAGATTTTCCAGCATCGTTTCGTCGATCTGCAGATTGTTCTTTCCCTGCTCAAACGTAATGCCGAAAATATCACGCTGCTCCACCGGAGCCGGTGTATATGCCGGATCCATCTGCAGAACGGTATAGGTCCCCTTGCGCTTTCCCTTCAAAATTTCCAGTGCGCGCTCGGTATAACCGGGCGCAATGATTCCGTCGGAAACCTCTCGGGCAAGAAGCGTCGCGGTTTGCTCGTCGCACACGTCCGAAAGCGCGACAAAATCACCGTAGGACGACATACGGTCGGCACCACGCGCACGGGCATAAGCCGACGCGATTGGCGAAAGCTCCAGGTCTTCTACGAAATAGATTTTTTTCAGCGTATCGCTCAGCGGTGCGGCAACCGCGGCGCCTGCCGGGCTGACGTGTTTGAACGATGCAGCTGCAGGAAGGCCGGTCGCTTCTTTCAGCTCCTTGACCAGCTGCCAGCTGTTGAAAGCGTCCATCAGATTGATATAGCCGGGCTTGCCGTTGAGAACGGTCATCGGCAGTTCTCCACCGTTCTTCATAAAAACGCGCGCCGGTTTCTGGTTGGGATTGCAGCCGTATTTCAAAAGAAGTTCGTTTGCCATTTCAAACATTCCTTTCCGGATTCAACTGTTATTTCACATTCTTATTCACAATGCGGGTTTCCGTTTTGCCAGTCTGCAGGTTGACAAAACGAACAAAGAGCGAGACCTTGTTTTTTCCATTGAGCGAATCCCATACCAGCTTTGTAAACTCATCAACTGATCCGTTGATGGCAACAGCTTCCGGCTCACCGGAAAAAGACGGGATCGGATTGCCATTGCAGCGGTAGGTATGGATAAAACGGCCTTCGCCCGCAACCGGCTGGTCATAATCGTAATAAAAGCGCTCGCAGGATTCTTCACGGCCGAAAGAACTTTTGAGAATTGACATTCTGTAGGAGAAGCGGCCTTTTTTAATTTTGGCAACGGCAGAAATGCGCGGTGTAAAGTTGGGTCCGTCCGGCTCAAAGGTGCGGGTTTTCAGCGCCTGACGCATGCTTCTGCCCTTTTGCAGATAGTCGTAAATCGTATCGGTCTGGTCGCCATTCGTGACAATTGTTTTATCCTCCAGCACACGAACCGGCGCATAGATAACCAGAGACGGATCGGTCATTTTGGAAGGGTCAAATGCTTCGGTGCGGATGCCGTTTCCGTCTTCCACAAAAATGCGGTTGCGGCTGTTTTCGCTGCGTCCCATAATGAAATAGGCAAATACCGCATGCTTGCCGTCGGCGCTTTTACCCATAATGATGCCGCGACCAGGATATTCGTTATCGGACAAAACCTGTTTCAGATCAAGCAATTCTGTCATAAAAACATCTCCTTCAGATTATTTTGCTTTTTTATTGAGCAATCGAAGCAATTCCTTCCTGCACGGTAATCTTACCGTCACAGAAAAGCGTAACCGCACGCGGCAGCAGTTCCCATTCTGCCTGCTCCATCACGCGGCGCTGCAAAAGCTCCGGTGTGTCGCCCGGCTGCACCGCCACCGCCTTTTGCAGAATGATCGGCCCACCGTCGCAGACCTCGTTGACAAAATGAACCGTCGCTCCTGTCACCTTTACACCGCGTTTCAGCGCCGCCTCGTGGACACGAAGGCCGTAAAAGCCTTCACCGCAAAAAGACGGAATCAGCGACGGATGTACATTGATGATGTGGTTTTCAAACGCACGAATCACAGACGTCCCGATAATCGTCATAAAACCTGCAAGCACAACAAGGTCGATCCGGTACCGCTGCAGCAAGGCAATCAGCGCAGCGTCGTATTCCTCTCCACTCTCAAATGATTTCCGCAGCAGAACCTCAGTAGGAATCTGCGCATTTTTTGCCCGTTCTAACGCAAAGGCATCGGTTTTGCTGGAAACAACACAGGCGATCCGCCCGTTGGGAATTCTTCCGGCAGCCTGTGCATCGATCAACGCCTGCAGATTGGTACCGCCGCCTGAAACCAGCACGGCAATATTCAGCATAATTCAATCCCGCCGTTTCCTTCGGTTATTTCTCCGATGATGGACGCACCGGTTCCGCAGTCGTGCAGAATCCGCAGCGCCTCATCCGCCTGTTCGGCCGGCATCGCGACGCACATGCCGATTCCCATATTGAAGGTATTATACATGTCATGCTCGGAAATGTTGCCCACATGCTCAATCAGGCTGAAAATCGGGAGTTCCGGCCAGGAACCCTTTCTGATCTTCGCGGACAATCCGTTTTTCATCATACGCGGAATATTTTCGTAAAAGCCGCCGCCGGTAATGTGTGAAATTGCGTGGACGTCACATTGGCTCTGCAGCGCCTGCATCGGCTTGACGTAAATCTTTGTCGGCGTCAGCAGCGTTTCGCCCAGAGTTTCGGAAAGGTCGTCCACGCGGGCGTTGACATTCTTCCGGTTCAGGTCGAGTACCCTGCGCACAAGAGAAAAGCCGTTGGAATGCACTCCGCTGGAATGCAGGCCGATCAGTGCGTCGCCTTTTTTGAGCCCGGAACCGTCAATAATCTTTTCCTGATCGACAATCCCGACGCTGAAACCTGCAATATCATATTCATCCGCCGGCATCAAGCCGGGATGTTCCGCCGTTTCACCGCCGATCAGCGCGCAGCCGGACTGCACACACCCTTCGGCAACACCGGAAACGATTGCAGCTATTTTCTCCGGATAATTCTTTCCGCAGGCAATATAATCCAGAAAGAAAAGCGGCTTTGCACCGGAGCAGATAACGTCGTTAACGCACATGGCAACACAATCGATTCCTACGGTATCATGCTTGTCAAGCAAAAAGGCTACCTTCACCTTTGTTCCGACGCCATCGGTACCGGAAACAAGCGTCGGCCGAGCCATGCCGGTCAGATCCGGTTCAAAAAGGCCTCCAAAACCGCCGATTCCGGAAACGACACCGGGAATCACTGTACGGGCTACGTGCTTTTTCATCAGATCGACCGCCTGATAACCTGCGGTTACATCAACACCTGCTTCGCGGTAGCTGTTGCTGTAGCTGTTCATGAAAGATAACTTCCTTTCGTATATTAATTCGGAATCAATTGTTCCGTGGAGTGACTTCAAGCTGAACAATTTTTTGTTCGTATTTACTGGTAGGCAGTTTTTTCGGCACAGGAATCGGGTATTCACCGGTAAAGTACGCATCGCACAGCCCCGTCTGATCGCCCGCAATGCGCCGGGCACTCTGCAGACTGAGGAATCCGATGGAATCAGCACCGACAAAACGAACCATTTCTTCCCTGCTCAGTCGGCAGGCAATCAGATTCTCCGCGGAACGGATATCGGTACCGAAAAAGCACGGAAAACGCCGTCGTCGCTAACCGCAATACCGCAGCTTTCCTGCCCGCGGTGCTGCAGGCATGAAGAGCCAGAAATGTTTCCCGCACAACATCACACTGCGTAGCGTTATAAACCCCGAAAACACCGCATTCCTCGTGCGGCTTGTCCATATCCATACCGAATCGCCTTTCTTTTTCGCGGGAACCTGCGCAGTCTCTCAAAGTTCCTCCACTGCTTTCTGCAGTCTGGCATCTTTTTCCTCTACGCCTTTTTTCATGGCGACTTTCTTTTCCGCAAGCTTTGAAGCCAGTGCTTTATCGGAAAGTGCAAGCATCTGCACTGCAAGCAACGCAGCATTCTCGGCGCCGTCCACTGCAACCGTGGCAACCGGTATTCCGCTGGGCATCTGCACCGTGGCAAGCAACGCGTCAAGCCCGTCAAATGTAGAGGATTTGATCGGAATTCCAATGACAGGCAGCGTGGTGTGCGCGGCAAGAACACCGGCCAGATGCGCCGCTTTACCCGCTGCGGCAATGATAACCCCAAATTCGTTCGCTGCGGCGTTCTTCGAAAACTCCGCGGCGGCCTCCGGGGTTCGGTGAGCAGACATGACGTGAGCTTCGACCGGAACAGAAAAGCTTTTTAACGTTTGAATTGCTTTTGAAACAACAGGAAAATCGCTGTCGCTCCCCATAATTACTGCAACCTTTTTCATCGAAATGACCATCCTTTCCCTTTGCCGGACTACAAAAGCAGAAATCAAAAAATAAAAAACGACCGGAACGCACAGAACGGTCGTTTTTCAGCTGAAAAATTGCGCAAAACTCCCCGAAAACTCAGTTAGGGCGCGGCGCTTGAAAATTGTTCTTTTCAAACCGACAACCATTCCTTTCCGGGCAGATGCGTTTTTCCATAATATCCACAATATATATACAGTTTACGGGATTCCGGCGCAAAATGCAATAGCCGCGGCACGCCTTTCAGTTTTTTTGTAAGTCTGAAAAAATAACGCGCACACGGCTATTTATTATTTGTATAACTTTATCTTGTTACTGAATTTTTTTTGCGGCGGCTTCCGCTGTCTCAGGCACTTTTTCCGGCGTGGTCATCAATTCCTTCAGCGAAGTGGCAAGCCCGGCAAGAGACTGAATTTCGGACGGGATAATAATTTTGGTCGCCTTTCCGTCGGCAGCTTTTGCAAACGCCTCCAAACTCTTGAGCGCAATCACCTGTTCGGAGGGAGAAGCTGCATTCAAAAGCTTGATGCTGTCCGCCATAGCGCTCTGAATCGACATGATAGCCTCCGCTTCACCGGCTGCTTCGCGGATTTTGGATTCCTTTACAGCGTCCGCACGAAGAATAGCTGCTTCCTTGTGGCCTTCGGCAACAAGAATTTCACTGCGCTTTTCGCCCTCTGCGCGAAGAATTGCTTCACGGCGTTCCCGCTCCGCTTTCATCTGCTTCTCCATCGCTTCCTGAATTTCACGCGGGGGCATAATGTTTTTCAATTCGACACGATTGATCTTAATACCCCACGCATCGGTCGCTTCGTCCAGAATAACGCGGATTTTAGTGTTGATGACATCACGCGAAGTCAGCGTATGGTCAAGCTCCAGATCGCCGATAATGTTGCGCAGCGTGGTAGCCGTCAGGTTTTCAATGGCCGAAACCGGACGTTCCACACCATAGGTGTAAAGCTTCGGATCGGTAATCTGAAAATAGACCACGGTATCGATCTGCATCGTAACATTATCCTTCGTAATAACAGGCTGCGGCGGAAAATCGATGACCTGCTCCTTGCGAGACACCTTGCGCGATATTTTTTCAATAAACGGAATCTTCCAGTGCAAACCCGTTTCCCATGTTGCGGAATACGCGCCCAACCGTTCCACGACGTATGCGTTTGCCTGCGGAACAATCTTGATATTTGCAATCAGAATAATCAGAAACAACACGACAAGCCCGGCGATAATATACGCCCACATAACAATCTCCCCTTTTCTGCTGAAATGTTTGTTGAAATCAAGCGTCATTTTCTGCGCCGGAAAGCGGCAGAACCATCAGCTTAACACCTTGAATTGCCTGAACCTGCACATTGCTGCCGGCCACAATGACCGACTGATCCACAGAACGCGCAGACCATATACTTCCTGAAACATTGACCTGCCCCAGCCCGAGACTGTTGTTGATTTCCTCTGTCACCACCGCGGTCATTCCAATCACACGATCCGCATTGGTACAAACCCTTTTCCTGACAAGGAGTTTCTTAACAAGCGGCCGCGTCGTCGCCAGCGCAACAGTGGAAACAACAAGAAAACATACCAACTGCCACCAGAAGCTGACGCCGCAGAGACATGCGATCAGCGCCGCGATTCCCCCTGCGACAAACCAGATGGAAATCAGCTGAGCCGTCAACGCCTCCACGATTACGCATACAACCACTACACCGAGCCAGACTAAAGCGTCCCGTTCAGACATGATACTCACCTCCCGTGTTCGGTTAAAACAAATCTACTTTAACCAATTGAACACTTTGTTAATTTATTATATCATATTATATATTAAAATGCAATAAAGATTCCTGTAACCGCACCGTTTGCAGAGAGAGTCTGATGAACATAGAAAAACCGGCGCTTGTTCAGCGCCGGTCTTTCTATGTTCAAGGTTGTATGACAGCGAACATCAGGCGCTTTTCATCCGTTTTTCGAATTTCGTGACGCTTGATTTTTCCGCTGATTGTTTTGGGAAGCACCGAAACAAATTCAATTATACGCGGATATTTATAAGGCGCCGTGTTTTTCTTGACAAATGCCTTTAATTCTTCTGCCAGCATTTCACAGGGAACGAAACCGCCGTTGAGCACAATGGACGCCTTGACCAGAAAACCACGCTCTTCGTCCGGCACTCCGGTTACGGCACACTCAAACACCGCAGGGTGCTGTACCAGCACGTTTTCCACCTCAAACGGTGAAATCCGGTATCCGCTTGATTTGATAATATCGTCCTTGCGGCCAACATACCAGAAATATCCGTCGGAATCCTTCCATGCCAGATCGCCTGTGTGGTACACACCGTTTTTCCATGCGCGGAGTTGAGAAGTGATATCGGTTCCGAAAATGCAGAGTCCTGCACGGCGTTTGTCGGTCGGCACCACAACAATTTCTCCCTCTGTTCCGTCCGGCACGGGTCGCCCCTGCTCGTCTGCAACGCTGAGACAGTACAGCGGAGACGCTTTGCCCATGGAGCCGGGGCGTACCTGACTGCCGACCAATGTTCCCACCAGCATAGTCGTCTCCGTTTGGCCATAACCTTCACGAATGGTCAGCCCAGTATCATGCCGGAAACGGTGAATCAGCTCCGGATTCATTGCTTCGCCGGCTGTCGTCACCTGTTCCACACCGCAAAAGTCAGACTGATACAGCCCGCTCTTCATCAGCAGACGATAAACGGTTGGCGGTGCGCAAAATGAGGTCACGCGGTATTTTTTCAGAACTTTCAACAGCTCCCGTGCACTGAAACGGTCATAATCGTATACCATAACCGCCGCGCCGCAAAGCCATTGCCCATAAATTTTTCCCCAGGAGGCCTTTCCCCATCCCGTGTCCGCTACGGAAAGGTGAAGTCCCCCATCCCGAACGCCCTGCCAGTCTTTTGCCGTTACAATATGTGCCAGCGGATAGGCGTAGTCATGCAGCACAGGTTTTGGTTCTCCTGTTGTACCGGAAGTAAAATAGAGCATAAACGGTTCTGTGGATACGGTTTCCACCCGGGTAAGCTTTGGGCTTTCCGCCATCATCTCAACATCTATTCTACGAAAACCGGTTCTGTTGCGGCGCACGCAGAACAGCCCTGTCAGCTCCGGGCATACCCGGGCAGCCGCAAGAATGTTCTCCGTGATTTCCTCATCTTCGGCACAAATCACAGCGCTGATTCCGGCGGTTCCGAGACGGTAAACGATGTCGTTCTTTTTGAGCATATGCGTGGCCGGGACCGCCACGGCGCCCAGCTTATGCAGGGCAAGCAGCAGGTACCAATACTCAAAATGACGCTTCAACATCAGCATCACACGGTCTCCCCGCCCGATTCCGGAACTGGCAAGATAATTTGCTGCCCGGCTGGAAAGCTCGCTCAGCCGGGCAAAGGAAAGAATTTTCTCCTCGCCCTCCGCATTGCACCAGACCAGTGCCGTTTTCTCCGGTTCTTCCTCCGCAATGGCATCGACCACATCGTAAGCGAAATTGAAATGTTCCGGGCATTCTACCGCAAAGCGGCAAAGTACACCCTTTTCGTCATATTCGGAACGGCTGAATTTGTGATAAAGAGGTTTCATAAAACCTTTCCTTTCAAAATCAGGGAGCGCGCCGCCCCAAACACCGGCATCGCTCCAAAAAGCTTTTTTTCGAAATCGTCAAGCGTTTTCCTGAAATACTCCGAACCGGCGAAATCTATCATAACGATCCTTCTGCAGCTGCTGCGGAGAAAGCTCCGCGAGGCTGCGCAGGTCGCGGCAGATCAGCCGGCGGATATTCCGGCACATGCGGTCAAAATGCTCGAAATCTTCCTCAATAACGTCTTCGGCAACCTTCAGCTGTTTCATATCCTCCGCAGTGATATGCAGCACATCCGCCGCTTCTTCCACCCTGGCAGAATCTTTCCAGAGAATGCTTGCACATCCCTCCGGGCTGATGACGGAATAGACGGAGTTTTCCAACATATAAACACGATTGGCCGAAGCCAGCGCCAAAGCTCCTCCACTGCCGCCTTCTCCGATCACAATAGAAACCACCGGAACCCGCAGCCCCATCATTTCAAGAATGTTTTCGGCAATGGCTTCGCCCTGCCCGCGTTCTTCAGCGTCCGCACCGCAGAACGCACCCTGCGTATCCACAAAGCAGACGACCGGACGCAAAAATTTTTCCGCCTGCTTCATCAGCCGGAGCGCCTTGCGGTAGCCTTCCGGCTTTGGACAGCCAAAATTTTTCTTCATCCGCGACTGGATGTTTGTACCTTTGTCGATGGCCAGATAAGTGACCGGAAGGTCTTCCAGCCAGCCAATTCCGCCGAGGATTGCATCGTCGTCGCCAAAACGGCGGTCGCCGTGCAGTTCCATCCGGTCATGAAAAATCTGTTCCACATACGCAGCGCCGGTGGGGCGGCGGTTATGCCGTGCGGCTTTGAGTTTTTCGTACGCCGTCATTGCCGGCAACTCCTTTTTCTGATGCAGGCGCAAAAGCGCACCGAGAGTTTTTGTCAGTTCGCTGCGCGGAACAATCTGATCAATAAATCCGTGTTCCAGCAGGAATTCGGCCGTTTGAAAATTATCCGGCAGTTTGCTTTTTGTCGTCTGCTCCACAACGCGGCGGCCGGCAAACCCGATCAACGCACCCGGCTCTGCCAACAGAATATCGCCCTGCATGGCAAAGCTTGCGGTTACGCCGCCGGTTGTCGGGTCGGTAAGCACGGTGATATAAAGATTCCCCGCATCGCTGTGGCGCTTGACTGCACCGCTGACCTTTGCCATCTGCATCAGCGAGACAATGCCTTCCTGCATTCTGGCGCCGCCCGAAGCCGTAAAGCCGACGACCGGCAGCTGTTTTTCAATGGCCGCTTCAAACAGCCGGGTAATTTTTTCCCCTACAACGGAACCCATGCTCGCCATGATAAAGCGCGGATCCATAACGAAAAGCGCAGCCGGCACGCCGCCGATTTTTACCAAACCACAAACAACAGCTTCCTTTTCCCCGCTGATTTGGGCTGCTTTTTCCAGCTTTTCAGAGTAGCCCGGAAAATGAAAAAAGTCGCTGCTTTCCAAACCGACAAACAGTTCTTCAAAGGAACGCGGGTCGGCAATCATGGCAATTCTGCTGCGGGCATCCACACGCAGACAACACCCGCATTCCGGACAGACCATCAGGTTTCTGCGCAAGCGCGTCTTTGCAAATTCCGTCTTGCAGCCGGGACACTGTGCCGTTTCCGGGCTAATGACCGATTTAACCTTGTCTTTAATCAGATCCAGCATTCTGGTTTTCCTCCCTTCCAAATCATCATTCTTCGGGCGTCATCATGGCGAACGAAAACTCTGCCGAAACACACAGTTCCCCGTTCACTTTTCCAACGCCTTTTGCCCAGTAAAAATGACCGCGGTTCCGTGTAATTCTGCATTCCGTCACAAGGAGATCCCCCGGTCTCACAACTCGTTTCCATTTTACATTGTTCATTCCCGTAAAATAGGGTGTAGTATTTTCTTTCATAATCAGCACACAAACCGACTGCGCCATGATTTCGCAAAGGATAACCCCCGGAACAACAGGATTACCCGGAAAATGTCCCTGCAAAAACCATTCGTCACCGCGAATCTGCGTGTGCCCCACCGCAGCGAGCGTACCGTCCCCGTCATTGAGAATCGACGCCTCGCCGATCAGCAACATATTATCGCGATGCGGTAAAAACTTCTTTAATTCTTCTTGTGTCATCTGTCTGCATCCCTTTTCAGCTTGTTATTCGTTCACCGGACAAAATGCAAGGCAGGCGTTGTGCCCGCCAAAACCGAGAGAGGTGGAGAGCGCCAGCTCCAGCGGCGTGCGCAGCGCCTGATTCGGCGTATAGTCCAAGTCGCACTCCGGATCCTGCTCCAGAAGGTTGATTGTCGGCGGAATTACGCTGTTTTGCAGCGCAAGAATTGAGGCGATTGCTTCGGCGGCGCCTGCAGCGCCAAGCATATGGCCTGTCATTGACTTGGTCGAGCTGATGTGGATTTGCGCCGCATCCTTGCCGAACGCCCGTTTTACGGCAGTTGTTTCCGTTTTGTCATTCAGCGGCGTTCCTGTTCCGTGCGCATTCAGATAAATTTTTTCCGGCGCCGGCAGCTGAGCCGGCAGCGAAAGGCGGATAGCGCGAGCAACCTCCGCTCCTTCCGGATCCGGCGCTGTAACATGGTGTGCGTCGCAGGTTGCCCCGTATCCGGCAACCTCGGCAAAAATTCTGGCGCCGCGCGCGACCGCATGCTCATATTCCTCTAACACCAGAACAGCCGCTCCCTCACCCATAATAAAGCCGCCGCGGCGCCGGTCGAACGGGAGCGAAGCCTCGTTTTTGTCCGCCGCGGCGGAAAGCGCCATACAATTGCCGAAACCTGCAACTGCCAGCGGGGTAATGGCAGCTTCGCTTCCGCCGCAGATCATCGCCGTGGCATATTCGTGGCGGATAGCGCGATACGCTTCGCCGAGGGAGGTACCGGCCGTTGCGCATGCCGTTGCGTGCGACATGTTCGGGCCTTTTGCCTGAAACCGGATGGCAATGTTGCCGGCCGCGATATTGCTGATCATTTTCGGAATAAACAGCGGCGAAACCTTGCGTGGACCGCTGTTGAGCAATGCTTCGTATTCATGACAGAAGGTGTTGAATCCGCCGATGCCGGAACCGACGTAAACGCCAAGCTCCCCAGGAGTCACGGCGCCGACAATACCGCTCTGTTCCACCGCCTCCTGCGCCGCACAAAGCGCGAACTGCACAAAACGGTCGGTCTTGCGGGCGGTCACTTTATCAAGCCTTGCTGCCGGATCAAAATTCTTTACCTCGGCGGCCAAAGTATATTTGGATTCGCTGACATCAAAGCAGGTAATGGTATCGATTCCGTTTTGACCCTGCACCAGAGCATCCCAGAATTCACCGACCGTATTGCCGACCGGCGTTACTGCGCCCATACCCGTAACTACAACGCGCTTCATGATAAAAACCAATCCTTTCCTGTTTACATGGCAAGCCCGCCGTCTATGCGGATGACCTCACCGGTAATATAGTCCGACTGCGCAGATGCAAGGAAAAGCACCAGCTCGGCAACCTCCTCCGGCCGCCCCATGCGCTTCATCGGAATGCTGCCGAGCAGCGATTCGTTGTCCGCAAATTTTTCTGTCATATCCGTCTCAATAAATCCGGGTGCAACCGCATTGCAGCAGATTCCACGGCTGGCAAGCTCGCGCGCGACTGATTTGGTCAGGCCGACAACCCCCGCTTTTGATGCGGAATAGTTGACCTGCCCTGCGTTTCCGATCAAACCGGAAACAGAGCTGATATTAACGATTTTTCCGGATTTCTGTCGGGCAAACAGAGGATAAATCTGGCGGATCATATGGTATACGCCCTTGAGATTGACGTTAAGCACATCTTCAAAGTCTGCTTCCTTCATGGAAAGCATCAGTTTGTCGCGCGTAATACCCGCATTGTTGACGAGAATATCGATTTTTCCAAAATCACTGACGACGGAGGCAACCGTATCAACGGTCTCCTGCCGGTCTTCCACCCGGCAGGTATACGCCTTCGCCCGAACGCCGTACGCGCAGAGCTCCCGCACGACGGATTCCGCCTTTTCGGCGCTGCTGGCATAAAGCAGCGCCACATCGGCACCTGCCTGTGCGAGCCTGATGCAGACAGCGCGACCGATTCCGCGGGAGCCGCCTGTAACAACGGCAACTTTTCCGTTCAGCATTTACAGCACCTCTTTCATAATTTCAGTCACATCCGCCGTTGTTTCCGCACGGAAAACACGGCATTCCGGCGCAATCTTTGCAATCAGCTTCTGCAATGTGCTGCCCACGCCAGCTTCCACAAAAAGCCTGACGCCCACCCCGCACATGGAACGAATGATTGTTTCCCAACGCACCGGGTGATTGATCTGCCGCTCCATACGTTCGGCAATCGGCTCCTCGTAGGGCGAAGCCGTAAAATTGGAATAGACCGGAATCGTGGGAAGCTGCAGCGGAATTGTCTGCAGAAACTCACCAAACCTGCGTGATGCTTCGTCCATAAACGGAGAATGGAACGCGCCACTGACGGCAAGGGGAACCATCCGGCCGCCCGCCGCCGCAAAATCCACCTTCGCCTGTTCCAGTTCTCCGCACAGCCCCGCAACCACCAACTGCCCGGGGGCGTTGTAATTAACAGGATATACATGCGGATAACGGCTGCAAATCTCTTCCACCGCTTCGTTTTTCATTTTCAGCACGGCAAGCATTGCGGTTTGCCTTTTTGCCGACGCTTCCGCCATCAGCTCGCCGCGCTTACAGGTAATTTGAAAGCCCTGCGCAAAGCTGAACGCCCCGCCAAACGCCAGCGCCGGGATTTCCCCCAACGAAAAACCGGCCAGCACGGACGGCGAAAGCCCCGCATCCTGCAGTGCCAGCGCCGCGGCAAGATCGGCAAGATAAAGGCAAGGCTGCGTGTTCTCCGTCTGCCTGATCACAGACGCGTCCCCGTGAAAACAAAGCTCCGTCACACCGGGGCGGATGGCTTCCGCCTCTTCAAACAGTTCGCGCACCCTTGCATTATTCCGGTAAAAATCCTTCGCCATACCGGGATGCTGCGCGCCCTGACCGGAAAAAACAAATGCTATCTGATCCATTTTGCGGCTCCTTTCAAAATATCCTCCGCCTGTGCAAACATTTCGGCAATTATCTCGGCGGCAGGCTGTTCTTTGCTGACCATTCCGGAAATCTGCCCCGCAAGGAAACAGCCGTTGCGGGTATCGCCTTCCACTGCGGCTTTGCGCAGCGCACCCACGCCCAGCTCTGCAACAGACTCGGCCGTTGCCTCCTGAGAATATTCATAAATCGAAAAATGCCGACTGAAACCGTTTTTCAGGCTGCGGCACGTGTTGCCGCCGAACCGCCGACCGGTTGTGATGGTAGCGGTATCGCCCGCCTTGAGCACCATATTCTTGTAGTTCTGGTGTACCGGGCACTCCTTTGCCACCAGAAAGCGTGTGCCGAGCTGCACCCCTTCTGCGCCGAGCATCAACGCCGCCGCAATGCCGCGGCCGTCCCCGATTCCGCCTGCCGCAATCACCGGAATGGAAACGGCATCCACAACCTGCGGAACCAGCGCCATTGTTGTCGCCTCGCCGATATGGCCGCCGGATTCCTGGCCTTCGGCAACAACGGCAGCCGCACCGGCAGACTGCATTTTTTTTGCCATTGCAACAGAGGCGACCACCGGGATTACACGAGTGCCGGATTCCAGCCACTGAGGCATATATTTGGCCGGGCTGCCGGCGCCCGTCGTGACAACGGGAATCTTTTCCTCGGCGATAATCTGCGCAACCTCGTCTGCGTGCGGGTTCATCAGCATAATATTGACGCCGAACGGGCGGTCGGTCAGCTGCCGGGCGATCCGAATCTGTTCGCGCAGAAACTCTCCTCCGGCATTCATTGCCGAAATAATGCCGAGCCCGCCGCCGTTGGAAACCGCTGCGGCAAGCTTTCCGTCGGCAATCCACGCCATTCCTCCCTGAAAAATCGGATATTCGATGGAAAGCAGTTCTGTAATTTTGGTTTTGAGCATCTTTTTTCCTCCTGGTTTTCATCATTCGGATTCTGCTTATCCGTTTGCGGTCAATTCTTCGATTTTCGCCGCCAGATCCGAAACGCAGGCCAGTTGGGAAGAAACTTCGACTGTAATGCCAAATGCGTCTTCCACGCTCATAATAATTTCGGTAATGTCCAGCGAATCAATGCCAAGATCTTCAAACCTGGTATCCGGCTGAATTTCAGAAGGGTCACAGTCAATATGTTCCGCAATCATCTCCGCAAGTCTCTCATGAATCATGTTCTTGTCCTTCTTTCTTTTCTGTTGAATCATTGTTTTTTACCAGATAATCAGGCAGGCTGCGTTGGCAAGCCCACCGCCAAATGCCGTAAGAATCAGCTTATCTCCCCGCTGCAGCATTCCTGTGCGGTTCATTTCGTCAAGTGCAATCGGAATGCTTGCACTCGAAGTGTTGCCGTAGCGCTCGATATTGACATAGAACTTTTCTTTCGGAAATCCGAGCCGCTTTGCCGCAGAATCGATGATGCGTTTGTTTGCCTGATGTGGTATAATATATTTAATTTCCTCTGCTGTAAGGGCGGAGCTGTTCAACAGCCCGCAAATATCAGTGCAGATTGCGTTAACCGCGTATTTAAAGGTTTCCTGACCGTTCATATGGATATATGGTTTTTCGGCCTCATTTTGGAAGAACGGCGACGAACCGATATAGTTTGGAATTTTGATGACGTCGTCTCCGCCCTTGACAGTAACGGTGGAATCCAGATAGTTTTTCCCTTCTCCGAGTACTGCGGCGCCCGCGCCGTCGCCGAAAATCACACAGGTGCCGCGGTCTGTCCAGTCAAGAATTCTGCTCAGACGTTCGGCGCCGATAACCAGCACTTTTTTTACCTTTTTGCGGGCAAAGTAACCTGCCGCTGTTTCCAACAGAAAAATGAATGCAGAACAGGCTGCATTGATGTCGTACGCCATACAATCAGCGCCCAGCCGATGCTGCACCATGCAGGCAACCGACGGAGAAACCGTTTCGCCGCTGACGGTTGCCGCCAGAATCAGGTCCAACTCTTCTGCACGGCAACCGCTGTTCTCCAGCGCCTTTTGGGCGGCCTCACAAGCCATATCCGCCGCTGTTTCCGTCGTGGCAATTCGCCTTTCCCGAACACCAACCCGCTGCGAGATCCATTCGTCGCTGGTTTCAACCAGTTTTGACAAATCATCATTCGTCACGATATTTTCCGGAACATACATCCCTGTTCCAAGGATCGAAAAACTCATGGATATCCTCCTTCAGGATTTTTTGCGCTACATATAGTAAGTAACGCAAATCTTTGATTTTGTTACAGGAAAAAGAAAAAAATTTTTAAACATGAATTATTATAATTTTTTTGTAAACTGACGAGATTTGATGTAACTTTTTTTAAAAAAGCTGCATCTAACTTCACGGGTGATATTTATCATGGAGACGTTTGAAACGATATATGAAGCAAATTTTCCCCGTGTTTATGCGTTCCTATTTCGTCTTTGCAAGGATGAAAGCCTTGCTGAAGAGCTAACACAGGAAACTTTTTTCCAGGCGTTCCGGTCTTTTTACCGTTTTCGCGGCGACAGCGAGCTGTTTACCTGGCTGGCCTCGATTGCCAAACACGCGTTTTTTTCCTATATGCGAAAAAATAAAGCGCAGCTGGAGTGCATTAATATCGATCTGGTAACCGGGGTTCTATGTGAGGATGCAGACCGGGGGCCGGAGGAATCGGTACAAAAAAAGATGACCGCCGAAAGAGTTCGTACGATCATCCGCAAGATTCCGAAAAAATACCGCGACGTGGTGATGCTGCGGCTTTACGCGGAGCTTCCGTTCTCGCAGGTCGCTGCCGCACTTAAAATCAGCGAAAATTCGGCCAAGGTGATTTTTCATCGGGCTAAAAAAATGTTAACGGAGGAATTGAAGCATGAACATTACTTGTGACATGGCAATGGATTTAATGGCGCTTTACAAGGACGGACTCGCCAGCGACGACAGCAAAAAAGCCGTGCAGGCACATTTGAAAAACTGCCCGGAATGCCGCCGGGCGTATTCGCAGTATTCTGCCGACATGGCGCGTCAGAACGACGCTCCCCATCCTCTTGCAGAAGACGACCTTTCGCAGAAATATTACAAGCTTGCAAAACACCTGCATAAGCAGCATCTTGTTTCAACTGCCGTGGTGCTTTCGGTGGTTGCGGTTTCGGTCGGCATCGGTGTGTTTGGAACCATCAAAATGCTTGGCGGCAGCCGTAAATAACAGGCTGCGGCTGCAAAGGAAACGTGCAGTTTTAAAGCATACGTCAAAAGATATTTCTCTAACAGTTAAAAATTTTCTTTTTGCAACCCCGCCGCCCGAACGTTTTCGGTCTGCGGGATTTTTTGTTCATAAGACAAACCGCCCGCTGAATAGATATGAAACAGGCGATAAAAGTCAAACAATGACGCTCCAACAAATTTGCGGCATAGCGGAAAGGAATGGTCTTCAAAATGAAAATTATTATGACGCACCCAGCGCGCAAAACCCTGCGGATGCTTTTTTTCACGCTGCTTGCCGTGTTGCTGGCTCCTGCGGCCGCCCTGACCGGCATTTGGCTGACTGGCAACATTCCGGCAGAGGCCGCTGCGGGAAACGCCGCGGCAACCAAGGATTGGGGACTCGGTTTCGGCAAGGAGAGCGAACAGCCCACTGGCAACGCATCTGTTGCAGAGTTGCTGCAATATGACGCCTATTACATGGGAAGCAAGGACGAAAAGGTGATTTATCTGACCTTTGACTGCGGATATGAAAACGGAAATACGCCCGCAATTCTGGACGCTTTAAAAAAACACCGGGCACCGGCGACCTTCTTTGTGGTGGGGCATTATCTGGAAAGCGCGCCCGATCTGGTCAAGCGAATGATTGCTGAAGGTCACACGGTCGGGAACCACACTTACCATCACCCCAACATGGCCTCCATCTCTGACGAAGCGTCCTTTGCCAAAGAATTAAGCGATGTGCGCACCAAATTCAAAGAAATTACAGGAACCGAAATGCCTATGGACTACCGGCCGCCCCAAGGAAAATATAATCTGGCCAATCTGAAAATGGCTCAACAGCTGGGATACAAAACATTTTTTTGGAGTCTCGCCTATGTTGACTGGAACCAAGACAGTCAACCGACGCGGGAAGAAGCCCTCAGTAAGCTGACGAAACGAATTCACCCGGGCGCAGTGGTTCTGCTGCATAATACTTCAAAAACAAACGGCGAAATTCTTGATGAGCTGCTGAGCAAGTGGGAGGAAATGGGCTATCGTTTTCTACCGCTTTCGGCGCTGACGAAAAGTTTTTCTTCCGCTTCTTCAACAAAATAGAACATGGCAAATAATCTTCTTTTCCGCTCTGCAAAGCTTTGCCCACCGCATAAATAAAAACGCATCAGACTGCAGAAGCAGCGATCTGATGCGTTTTTGATCAATCGGACGTTATTTTTTAGGTTTGCCGGCAAAAAAAACATAGCTGCCCGGCGCGACATCACGATGCACACCGTTCAGAATTAAATGTGCGGGAACGGGCACCGTAATTTCATATCGGACGACGCCCTCCCGACAGCTCCAAAAGGAACGCACAGCGCCGTGCCGCGTCTGCAGCGTTGCTTCCAGCCACTCTAAGCGGGCATCCGGCAGCGGCGCAATACACACGCGTTCAAACCCCGGATATTCCTCTACTGTTCGGATACCTGCTGCTTTTTCATAAACCCAGTCCAGAACAGCGCCATAAGCATAATGATTGAAAGAATTCATATCGGCGCTCCAAAATGAGCCGTCCTGCATAACGCCGTCCCAATGCTCCCAGACAGTCGTCGCACCCTTTGTGACCGGATACAGCCAAGACGGATATTCCGTACGGAGCAGAAGCGTGTATGCGAGATCGGCATGGCCGTAATCGCTGAGCACGTGCAGCAGATACGGCGTACCGACAAAACCGGTCTGCAGCTTGCAGCCGTCTTGTCGAATCTTTTCCGCCAATTTGTCCGCTGTTTTTTGCTTATCCTCCGTCAAAGCAAAATGCACCGCCAGTACAAGTTCCGTCTGTGTACGATAATCTGGAAACACCTGGCGGAACGTATGGATAATATTTTGATAAAGCTCGCGGTATTCCGTCACGTCTTCGCCCAGCACCTCTCCGGCTTTGATAACCAGTGAAGTGGAATAGGCGTAAAACGCGGAGGCAATGAAGTCTTCTCTGGACGCACCCTTGTAGCTGCCGGAAGCCGCATCCAGCCCAAGCCAGTCACCGTAATGCGTTCCGCCGGTCCACAAAAACCGATCCTTTGTAGTATTGGTGATAAACCCGATGTACCTTTTCATACAATCAAACTGACTTCGCAGAATTTCACGATTGCCATAGGAAAGGTAAATCTGCCACGGGCAAATGGTGGCGGCATCGTCCCACGCGGCGCTGCCGCTGCCGATACTGGCCGCGGGAATCACATGCGGGATCGCACCGCTTGGCAGCTGATCCGCCGCCATATCCGCAAGCCATTTAGTGAAAAAACGCTCTACGTCAAACTGATAGCAAGCGGTTTTCACAAATGCCTGCGCGTCGCCCGTCCATCCCATTCGTTCGTCGCGCTGCGGACAATCCGTCGGCACATCCAGATAATTGCCTTTTTGCCCCCAGCTCACATTTTCAAACAAACGATTCAGCATTGAATTGGAACAACGAACCGAACCGGTGCGCTGCAGGTCGGAATAAACCGCGATCGCCGTAAAATTTTCCGGCTTCGGCTGCCCGGAAAATCGGTCAACCCGGACATAACGAAAACCGAAAAAAGTGAACCACGGACGGTAGGCCTGTTTTCCCTGACGACAGACATAACGAAGCTTTGCTTTTGCGCTGCGATAATTTTCATTATAAAAATTGCCGTCATGATCCAGCATTTCTCCATGCGAAAGCTCTACAATATCCCCGGCCTGCGCCTCCAGAGACAAAGAAACATATCCTGTGACCTCCTGGCCGAAATCCACAACCGTCTCCCCTGCCGGGGTGCGAAAGATCCTGACCGGCGAAATATGTTCATGTTCCCGGATCAGCTCACCCTGCTGCTCAATCAACGTATTTGTGGGACCGTCAAACTCTTTTGCACGTCCAAACTCAATTTGTCGCGCAGAGGCATCCGCCGTTTCGCCGTCGTAAATTTCGCTGAACTGAATCATACTGGAGAACACGCTCCAATCGGAACCCGTCGAGACCGTTTCCTGTGTTCCGTCATCATACAACACGGTCAGCTGCGCCAACAGACCGGCAGGAAGTTCTTGCCTTTCCTTCCTGCCTTCCTCTGAAATCCACCCTGGCATGGGGCTGCGGTACCATCCCTTGCCGACCGCGATCCGGATTTCATTCTTCTCCTGCAGCAGGCCGGTCACATCATACTGCTGATACTGCAGACGCTTTTGATATGAGGTCCAACCGGGCATCAAAACCGCATCTGTTACCGGTTTTTCATTGATCGACACCCGGTAGACACCCATTGCCGTAATTTGCAGCCCCGCGCTTTTCACCCGTTTTTCAGCGGAAAAGCTGCGCACAAATTCCGGGCAGAGATCTCCCGTTGGAACGGGAGGCTGAATCCATTTTGCACTCCAATTCAAAACAATCCCTCCTACACTCAGATAAATTTGGCGTATTGCAACGTCTACGTTCACTATATCTGATCCGAAGGGATTTGTCACTGTCAAAACAGTATGGCTTTTTTTGATCTCCAGCAATTCCGTTTTCAACCCTCAGAAGACGATTCGTTTGTACCGCATAAAGGTAAACAGCGCTCCTTTGCTGACTGCAGCAAAGTAACCGCTCTGCTCGTACTCCACCGCATAGTGCTGTTCTATCAGTTTCAGCGTTTCCCTCAGTTGCAGCATTGCCGCAAACTCATGTTTGCAGTTGTAACTGCAGAAACAGGAGCAGACGAGGCTGCTGATCTCACCGTTGCGGTATTCAAATTCCACCTCGTATGCCTCGCCGCCTTTATAATCATCAATTTGCCTGTTTGCCAAACATTTTATTCAGTCAGGAATCTTCTCTGTTCTTCTGCATTTTTGCCATAAACATTTCACAGCATTTCTGATAATCAAGATAGCCACAAATCAGCATTTTATTTTGCAATTCTTCAAGAGCTGTCACTACCTTATCTATGTCTTTTTTGCGGCATTTAGCAAAAATAATAAAATAATTAAAATCGTCATGCGCATATTCCTGCAGAAATCGGACCGTCACTTGGTGTTTTACAAACAAACTATCTGCCAAATAATGAGAAGTATCAAAAAATGCAAAGTATTGGTATCGAAGAGAGATTTTTTGCAATATCCATCCGTTTGCTATTTTTACTTCTTTCATCGCATCAACCTCATTTGCAGAATTTTTAAAATAAAACACTATTCATTATATAAAGACGTCACTACTGAAATGCAATTTTTCTTTCTGAGATCATTATATATTTTTATCTGTCCCAAAAAACTCTCTTTTACATGCGCTTTCCTGCCAGCGATACCCGGATTACAAAAGAAAAAACCTCTCTTATCCAGAAAGATAAAAGAGGCTTTCCAATTTGGTGCCGCTAACCGGGGTCGAACCGGTACGGTGTTGCCACCGAGGGATTTTAAGTCCCTTGCGTCTGCCTATTCCGCCATAGCGGCACAAAATTACTTAACAAGTTTATCACATGCCGGGAAAAAAAGCAACCTTTAATTCACGCCATGGTACGTTTCAGGTGTAGGTTTGTCAATGATGTGTTACACATTAGGGAAAGAAAATAGGACAGCTTTGGGAGAGATCCAGTTGAGAGGACGCATGGGAAAATTGTTGTAATGCCTTTGCCAGACAGCGAGCTGTC
>JBMNVT010000012.1:0-90721 GCA_050947015.1 Acutalibacteraceae bacterium | reverse complement strand
GCCAGACAGCTCGCTGTCTGGCAAAGGCATTACAACAATTTTCCCATGCGTCCTCTCAACTGGATCTCTCCCAAAGCTGTCCTATTTTCTTTCCCTAATGTGTAACACATCATTGACAAACCTACAACGCCGGAATTCCGCGATGGTTTTACCATTTTTTATTTTGGTCTTTGCATAAAAAATAAGGGCAAAAAAATATCGTTATTTTTTTAATTTATGCTTGACATTTAAAAATTGAATGTTATAATTAATATTGTAATCGATACAAATTTGTATCGATTACGAAGTAAAGGAAGGAGCCGCTCCCGCAATGACAACCACGGAGATTTCTGCCAAGCTGAAAGACTGCGGGGTTCGCCCCACGCCGCAGCGTATTGAGGTTTATCGCTTTCTGGCGGAGCACCCAGTTCATGCGACAGCCGACATCATCTATGAAGCCCTTGCACCGGAAAACCCTTCGTTTTCAAAAACCACGATTTACAACACCATCAAAGTGTTAATCGGCTGCGGACTGATTCACCCGGTCGTAATTGACGGCGGATGTATCCGTTATGACGCTAACACACATAATCATGGTCATTTTAAGTGCACCGTATGCGGCAAAGTATTCGATTTTTCCGCTGATTTTGAAGTCGGCGCAGTCACCGGGCTTGATGGCTTTAAGGTGAACGCAAAAGATTTGTATTATTATGGTAAATGCCCGGAGTGCCGGGCGAAAGAACTGCCGAACTGAAGCAGGATGCTTCTTCACAAAATATGAATTATAATTTGGGAGGTAATGAACAATGAAAAAGTTCAAATGTACTGTCTGTGGTTATGTTGCCGAAGGAGCCGAGGCTCCTGAGTTCTGCCCTGTGTGCAAAGCCCCGAAAGAAAAATTTGAAGAGATGAAAGGTGAAATGGTTTGGGCCGACGAACATCGCATCGGCGTTGCCAAGGGCGTTGACGAAGCCATTGTAAACGATCTTCGCGCCAACTTCACTGGCGAATGCACCGAAGTCGGCATGTATCTCGCCATGAGCCGTCAAGCTGACCGCGAAGGCTATCCCGAGGTTGCCGAGGCTTACAAGCGCATTGCCTTTGAAGAAGCTGAACACGCCGCCAAGTTTGCCGAACTTTTGGGCGAAGTTGTCGTCGCCGATACCAAGACCAATCTTAAAATGCGCGTAGATGCCGAATACGGCGCAACCGAAGGCAAGCTTGATCTTGCAAAACGCGCCAAAGCACAGAATCTGGACGCCATTCACGACACTGTCCACGAGATGTGCAAGGACGAAGCCCGTCACGGCAAGGCATTCAAGGGCCTGCTGGAACGGTATTTCGGCTGATTTTCTGACAACAGGCAGGGTTTTCTGTTCGACACTCTGCCAAACCGGCTCACCATTTCTGGTGAGCCGGTTTTTTTATTGAATACCTTCAGAATGCAGAGCTTCTAACACGGGCGTTCGAATTTCAAAATAAACGACAGCACCTTGCGATTGCACAAATCTTTCTTTGTAATCCAAAAACAGGTAATAAAAAGTCTATTCATCTATTGCATTCAGGCAAAATAAATGATACTATTACAATAAATAATTTCCCATTAGATTCCCATTAGACAAAAGATCAAAAAGTGTTTTTGCATTGGTACAGTGGAACAGAAGTCTCTGAGAGCAGAACATTGATGTCTTCCCAAAAACATGAGATAGGGTGATAGCGATGATCAATTTGAGGTTAGGCACGCACCATCAAAACACCGCGGGGACCGAACGATTGCTGGAACAAATCCGAAAGTATCCGGGGTGCTGCGATAGAGTATGGTTTTCGACCCTCTACGGTTATCCGTTGCTCGAAACGCACCAGCAAGCTGCCGAAGAGGCGAGATCTGCGGCGCAGGAATATCGAAAAAATAAGATTACGGTCGATCTGCAGATTTCGAATACGATCGGTCATGGGGAATATATGAAAAATCGTGACAATTCCGGCCTAAAGGCTTATGATTTGGAGCCATTGGTGGGACACGACGCTGCAGTGGCGGAATACTGCTTTTGCTGGAGAGGAGAAAAGTTCCTCAAGTATATTCAGCAAATGGTATCGATTTATGTACAGCAGCTGATGCCGGATACGGTCTGGATTGATGACGACCTGCGTCCCGACAACCACTATCCTGTTACGGTAGGCTGTTTTTGCGATAACTGTATAGCGGAATTTTGCAGGATATATGGCTGCACGTTTACGCGGAAAGAGCTTGTCGAGGAAATCAATATGGGCTCTCCTGAATGGCGTGAGCGATGGATTCAGTTTACTCGTGCAGGAATTCGCAGGCTTGCCGGAGTGATTACCGACGCCGTACTCGCCATATCTCCGAACAGCCGCATGGCATTGCAGCATGGGTTGTTTTCCAATTTATGCGGCAGAGGACGCGATTTTGTTTTTGACGAATTAAATCGTGCGCACCGTGCTCCGGCAAGCAGAGCAGGAGCCGGCGCTTATCACGATAAAGCGCCATACGCTTTGCTTGAAAAACAAATTACTCTGACCCTGGCATCCGACTGTCTGCCACCCTATGTGGAATACCGGGTTCCTGAAATCGAAAATCTTCCCTATGTGATATTTGGCAAATCAAATTACGGAACCATGCTGGAATCAAGCCTTGCACTGGCATATGGCAGCGTGGGGTTAAGTTATGCCACGATGATGCAGCCCTATGAAGAGGACTCCTTTTTTGAGGAGCAGCTGAGTTTGATGAGCCAACACAGACGATATTGGCGGCGATTGATTGAAACCAATCGAGTAACATATTCAGGAAATATTGGAATTGTCAGCGGAAGCTGGCGCCAAAGCAAAGACCCAACCGGTGAATTTCATTACGGAGATATCTCCGTGCTTCAAGGGACATCGCTAACGCGCATTGGTCTGGCGGAATCGCACGAGCAGACACACGCACCCGTTTTTGCGCTTTTTCATAAGGTCGTAGACAATATGACCGACGAAGAAATCGAACAACTATTTCAAAAGCCGGTAATTACAGATGCAATGGCAGTCGACAAGTTGGAAAAGCGTGGTTTTGGCGGGCGTCTTCCAATCACAGTAAAGAAAATAGAGGCCCTTTCGTTCCGGGAACAACTGCCGGGAGGAAAAATATGGTCTACTCTTGCGTTTGGAAGAGAGGCACCCCTTCCGTATGTGATAGAGGGTAAGAGCGAGCCTCTGGGCCGACTGATTAATGGTGTAACCAAAGAGGATTACGGCGTATCTGCTGCCGTTGTTTCGTTTGAAAAAGCAAAATGGGCAATTTTTGGGTATTCTATTTGGAATGATATTATCAGCACAGCTAAGCGAAACCAAATTTTGGATGCTATCAACCGCATTGCGGTCATTCCTGCCTATATAAAGACGGCGGCGCAGGTGACAACAATTGCACGTGTAGACAGCTGCGGAAGAACGGCAGCGGTTTCGGTAGTAAATATTTCAATCAGCCCAACGCCGCCTTTGGAATTACAGATTCACCGACCCGCTGGCAGACAGTTTATTTTTCAAAACGCAGAGATGATACAGCAATTGTGCGCTGTTGATAGCGAAAACGGGGTTCAGATAACGCTGCCTCCTTTCTTAAGAGGGTGGGATATTGCGACGGTGTTTATAGAATAACTGCAATCGCGCTTTACATGCTTTTGGTACAATTTGTATTCTGTTAATTTTGGGAAGTTTTCTTCATCTCTGGAGAATGAAAAAATGACAAACAAAGAAACCGGAAGTCCGCCTTGCAATACTGCTCGACGGCTTCCGGTTTTGATTTGAATATCGACTAATTGTTTTGCGGTCACCCGCATATTTGTTTGCCGACGACGGCAGTTTTCTCTGCCGCGAGAGACATCCGCCGAAAAGTTCGATGCTTCTCTCCCCTCGTCAACCACCGGAGCGGTCTGGCGCTTTTATTGTTTTCCTCCCAGACGGTTCTGAATGACATTGGCAACCGCCTGTGCCTGTTCGCGGATCAGCGCTTCATCGCTCCCTTCCGCCATCACGCGAATCAGCGGTTCTGTGCCGGACGGGCGTACCACAATGCGTCCTTCCTTTCCGAGCGCTTTTTTTGCGGATTCGACCACAGCTTTGATTTCTTTATCGGTGTAAAACAACAGTTTGCCTTCCGCCGAAACATTAAGATTTATCATGACCTGTGGATACCGCGTCATCACCTTTGCAAGCTCTGAAAGCTTTTTCCCGCTGCGCCGCATCAGCGAAAGCAACTGGATCGCCGTCAGCTGACCGTCCCCTGTGGTGGCGAAATCGAGAAAAATGACATGACCGGACTGTTCGCCGCCGAATCCGTATTCCTCCAGCAGCATCTCCTCCAGCACAAAGCGGTCTCCCACCTTTGTCGCAACAAAATGCAGTCCGTTTTCTTCGCAAAATTTTCCAAACCCAAAGTTTGTCATAATGGTTCCCACAACCGTGTCTTTCGGCAGCTTGCCGCGCTCGTGCATATCCTTCGCGCAGATGGCCATGATGAAATCGCCGTCGACCAGATTTCCCTGATCGTCCACGCACAGACAGCGGTCGGCGTCTCCGTCAAACGCAACTCCGGCGTCCAGGTGATGTTCCTTTACATAATCTGCCAGCGCATCAATATGCGTAGAACCGCACTCTCTGTTAATGTTGAGGCCGTCGGGATCCTTGCTTAAAAAGCAGCAGTCTGCGCCCAGCTCCTGAAACAATTTTTCCGCCGTCTCACTGGCAGAGCCGTTTGCGCAGTCCACCGCGATATGCAGCCCGTCAAGTGAATAAGCCACCGTGCTTTTCAGATGATCCACATAATCCTTTACTGCGGTGCGGCAATAGGTTACCTTGCCAACGCCGTCGCCCGGCTGCAGCGCCGGGACGGGAGCATGATCCAGCACAATTGCCTCAATTTGTTCCTCCAACGCATCCGGCAGCTTATAGCCGTCTCCGCTGAAGATTTTAATACCGTTGTATTCCGCCGGGTTGTGCGACGCCGAGAGCATGATTCCTGCATCCGCCTTGTATTTTCCCACCAGATAGGCGACAGCCGGTGTTGGCACCACGCCGAGCGCGATAACGTCGGCGCCCACCGAGCAAAGCCCCGCCGTAATTGCCGAGCAAAGCATGTCGGAGGAAATTCGCGTGTCGCTGCCAACAATAAACACCGGGCGGCGGCGATTTCCGTTTGCCAGCACAAACGCAGCCGCGCGACCAATTCCTAACGCAAGCTCACAGCTGAGATCCGTGTTGGCAATTCCACGCACTCCGTCGGTTCCAAAAAGTCTTCCCATGAAGGTTCTCCTTTATTCTTGATTTGTTTTGGGGATTACGGCGTTGGAGCCCTTGTAAATACAATTTTCCTCCACTACACCGCGCACGCATGAGGTTGGGTAAACTGTGCTGTGCCGGCCGATCACCGTACCGGGATTCAGCACGCTGTTGCAGCCGATTTCTGCCCCGTCTCCCAGCATTGCGCCGACCTTTTTCATTCCTGTTACGATGCGGCTGCCAAAGTTGCCGATTTCGACGGGCGTTTTATCACTTTTCACATTGGATGTGATGGAACCGGCCCCCATATGCGCCCCGTAGCCCAAAATAGAATCACCAACATAATTATAGTGCGGCACCTGCACGTTATCGAACAGTACAGCATTTTTCAACTCGGTGGAATTCCCCACTACCGCGTTTTTCCCGACGATCGCACTGCCGCGGATGAATGCGCAGTGGCGTACCTCGGCGTTCTCATCAATAATGCAGGGACCGGTAAGGCTGGCGCTCGGCGCGACGGACGCGCTTTTGGCAATCCAGACGTTTTCGGCGGGAGAATCAAATTTGTCCGCCGGAAGTGTTCTCCCCAAAGCGAGAATGTAATCGTGAATCCGCGGCAGAACCTCCCACGGATAACGGCAACCGGCAAACAATGGGGCCGCGATTGTGCGGGAAAGATCAAAAAGCGCTTCGATCTGAAGCTTTTCCATGATTTCACCTTCTATCCGAAATAAATTTTTTGCCCTGCAAAGAGGGCGCCGTCTTTTTCAACGATTCTGATGCGGCTCAAATACCATTCGGAGTGAAAATCCCGATAAACCCTCTCAAAAAGCGTCAATGGATACGGCGTACTTATCATAGCATATTTTACCTATCTTTTCAACTTTATTACGTTGATTTATTTTTAAAACCGGTTCAAAATATAATTTTTACTCCATTTTTATTTTGTGTGCAATTTTCTCTGCTATTCTAACGCTATATTATGCCGACCGCACAAGTTCTTCAACACAAAGGCAAATTCGAGGGTTACAAAACCTGCAAACCAAATGATAAAAAAATTAAATTTTTTCTTGACAAACAGGCGCTTGTCCTGTATAATAATTTTCGCTGTCAAGTTTCTGAAAATTTTATATTGCGGAATGGTGTAACGGTAGCACGACAGACTCTGACTCTGTTTGTTGGGGTTCAAATCCCTATTCCGCAGCCATAACTGAAAATACGACTGTGAAATCCGCAGTCGTATTTTTTGTGCACCGGGCTTTCCCCGCATTGTATCGCTCCTGCAAAGAAAATGTTTCAATATAAAATCGTCTGAATCTGTTTAAATAAACCCGTTCGGATATTTTGCTCTTTGCCTGCCGGATTTTTCCGGCATTTTGCTTATTCTGAAAATACTGCTATTCCTTCTTTTGCCTGCTTCTCCGGAAGCAGCTGCACTTGACTGCTTATTTGAAAGGTCGGAACATGGTGTACAATAATGTTTTACGGGACGAGGAATACATCCATCGGTTAAAAGACGCCATATATCAGCAGTATGGCATTGCATCCATCAAGATAAAACCTGCAAAGCGCGGCTATTACGGTGAGACCTGGAAAGTAACAGGAACGGTCGGCTGCTATTTTTTAAAATTAGATTACCTTCCGTTTCACCAAAAAAATTTCAGAACAGTCTATCTGTAATAGAATACCTCTGTGAGAAGGGGATCGATTTTATTGGACGAATCATCAAAACCAAGGACGGTAAGCTCTATTCCAATTTTGACACTGCGGTAGCCGGGCTGTTTGAGTGGGTGGACGGTGAAAATATTGAAACAGATGACACCAAAGGTCCGGAATATTAAATGCTGTGCAGAATATATTCCCTAACAAAACCGGGTCTGCAAATTCCCTCTGCATCATTTTCTGACGGCGCAGCCGTGCATTTTTATGAACAGTGGGAATCACTCAGGAAATCTCCCAAAAATCACACCAATTGTTCCGTTCTCTCGGTCTTTGAACGCTTCCGGGAAGAAATATCACACTGTGCCTCGCAGCTTTCGCTGATTGCACGGCGTTGTCAGGCAAATGACAGTGATTTTTATCTGACTCATGGGGATGCCGGAGGAAATTTTTTTACCGGAAACGGGCGAAACTACATTTTTGACTGGGACGAGGTAATGTATGCGCCTCTTGAGCGCGATGCCTGGGTGATGGGATGCTATGACTGGGCACGGAATTTGTTCAATGATACGCTGAAACAAAACAACATTTCATACCGGCTGCAGCCGGAACGTTTGGCTTTCTATTGTTACCATATGTATTTCTTTTATCTGGGAGAATTTTTGCAGGTCCACCCTATATGTGATCAAAGCGCAAGGATCTTGGATTATTTTGAGAACGGATGGATCAAAAGCAGAATAGAATTTGCCGATTCCGTATGCAGAAGGTATTGATTCGCGCTGTAAGCTCTTTTGCAGAAAGTGCACGCTGATACATTTCTCTCCCAAAGGTTGTTTTCCTATGGGACTCCGTCGAAGCCCGGGCCTGCACAGAGAAGGATGACGCTTATTGCAACATGCACAAAGAAAGCCACAAATTATTTGCTTCCCTTCGGGATCGTTTTGAGCCGCTTCTGTGGATTTCTACCGTTTTCTGTGTTATCATAAATGAAATAGCATTCTCCGGAATATTTCTGCAGAAAACAAAAATAAAACGGAAGGCAGGATGCATAATGGCTGCGAAACGAATGATTCTTGTCACCTCACCCCCGGCGTGCGGAAAAACCAGACTTTCCAAAAAGCTGGCTTCACGGCTTGAGCATGTGGTTTATCTGGACAAAGACAGCCTGATTCCTCTTTCCAAACAGATTTTTACGGTGGCCGGAGAACCTTACAATCGGAGTTCTGATTTTTTTGAGCGCGAAATTCGCAATTATGAGTACGAAGTCATTGTCGATATGGGACTGGAAGCATTGAAATATGACAATATTGTGCTGATTAATGCGCCCTTTACGCGGGAGATCAGGCAGCCGGAATATATTGCGGGGCTGCGCGCCAAGCTGGCCGATGCAGGTGCCCGCCTCTCGATTGTCTGGATTGTCACCGACCCGGAGGTATGTCATCAGCGCATGCTCCACCGCAATTCCGATCGTGATACCTGGAAGCTTTCCCATTGGGACGAATACATCAAGACCGTCAATTTTGACGTGCCGGAAGCGCTGAACGACCCGGCGGTACAGGATGACCTGATCCTTTATTATAACTCCACCGATGAATTAGCTGAAAAATCGTTCGGTGAACTGATGGCAATTCTGGAAAGCTGAAAACGAAAACCGGTTTAATCTGATTAAAAAAAGCGGCGGGCCTGCATCCTGTTGGACGCAGCCCGTCGCTTCAGTTATTGTCTATGTTCTCCGCCGCATTAAATTTCTGCACAGTCAAAATGACCCACCCGAACGGAGAATATTTCTCCAGTCCAGATCGCCGCGCTCCAAACCGTGAATCAACACCTCACCGGTTGCAATATTGGTTGCCACCGGAATATTGTGCGAGTCGCAAAGGCGCAGCAAATTCATGTCGTTAGGTTCATCAGGCTTGGGTGTCAGCGGATCACGGAAGAACAGGAGCAGATCAATCTCCTCACAACCGATCAGCGCCGCCAGCTGCTGGTCGCCTCCCTGAGGACCTGCCAGAAAACGTTTGATTGTCAGCCCGGTGGCCTCAGAAACAAGCTTACCGGTGGTTCCGGTTGCACACAGGGTATGGCGGCTCAAAATGCCACAGTAAGCGATACAAAACTGTACCATCAGTTCTTTTTTTGCGTCGTGCGCGATCAGTCCGATATTCATTTATTATCAATCCTTTCAAAAGCAATGGAGCACCGACATAGTAGCTTCAGCAAACAGAAAGCGGAAC
Source organism: Acutalibacteraceae bacterium (assembly GCA_050947015.1). Lineage (GTDB taxonomy): Bacteria > Bacillota > Clostridia > Oscillospirales > Acutalibacteraceae > CAKXIK01. The sequence goes on along the minus strand of JBMNVT010000012.1, from coordinate 81,578 downwards.
AATCCTGCCCTCCATTCGCTGGGAAATCCGGTGAAAAGCAGCGGCGGCAGCGCCTTTTTCCGAAAGCGGCCGTCCGTTTGCCGCACGGACGGCAACCAGATCGTCTTCGGGAACAACGCCAAGCAGCTGCGCGCCCACACGGTCAATGATTTCATCCAGATCGGCAAAGCTGCCCGCTCTGCGAAAAAATTCCTCCCGGAATCTTGTCAGCACCAGCCTGCATTCCAAATGGTATTCATCCAACGTCCGCCGCGCAGCCGACGCGGCACGAACGCTGACAGAATCTGCTGTTGCCGCAAGAATCGCCCTGTCAGCGGGAGCACAAGCCGAGAGAAAACCAGCGCCCAACCCCGCAGGGCCATCGATCAAAATATGGTCGAACTGTGTGGAAAGCGAATCAACAACCGCGCGCATCACACACGGGGCAAACGGCCTGCCCTGTTGTGCCGGCAACAGAAAAAGCTGCGGCAGAACCGTGGGATATACGGCTTCCTGCGGGGCACACCGCCCCTGAACGATATCTCCTAAATCATAGGCCAGCATTTCGGTGATTCCAAGTAGCACATCAAGGCTGCGCAGTCCAGCGTCGCCGTCTACCAGCAGAACCCGTTTCCCTGTCCGGCAAAGCGCAGAGCCAAGCCCGGCGCAAAGCGTCGATTTGCCAACGCCGCCCTTGCCGGACACAACCACTGTCACCACTGCCATCAAAAACGATCCTTTCTCCACTGATGGAAAAGCACAGCTCCTGCTTCGGTCACACCGCAAACATTCGCCGACAGATTTCCTATTTATAATGTTATCACAAAAGAGCAAATTCGTCAAAAGTTTTTCCAATAAAACACCAACAAAAGCGTTCTGAAATTCTTGTGAATATTGCAGAAAAATCGGAATTAATCGGTTGTTGAGTCTCCCTCTGCCGCATTCTGCACCGTTTCAGTGTTCAGTCCAAAATACTGATCCAAAATCGCCTTGGCGGTGGAGGCTCCCGAGTAACCATGCGCACCGTGCTCCAGAACGACTACAATGGCAATTTCCGGATTTTCGTAAGGCGCATAACAGGCAAACACACCGTGTGCCGATCCGGTCTGTGTGGTTGCAGTACCCGTTTTGCCGGCGAGTGCGATGGGGTAATTTCCAAGCGTGGAACTGACCGATCCACCGGTAATCGCCTGGCGCATGCCCTGCTGCACCGCCTTCAGATTTGCTTCATCCACATTGAGCGTATTCAACGCAGTCGGATTCTCCGCCACGTCGGCCACGACCTCGCCGGTGCGCGAATAATCTGTGATCTTTTTGACAACATGCGCCTGATAGCGCGTTCCGCCGTTTGCTATGGTGGAAATATAGCTTGCGATCTGGATTGGCGTAAACAGATTGTCAGATTGCCCGATCGCAGCCTGAATGGTATCGCCGGCCTCCCAGGTGCCTCCGGCCTTTTCTCGCTCCTTGCGGCCTGCAAGCGTGCCAGTCGCTTCCGGAAGCTCAATACCGGTCTTCTGGCCCAGTCCGAGCGCTGTCTGGTATTCGTTCATTTTATCGATACCCAGCCGAAAACCTGTTTCATAAAAAAAGATATTGCACGAGACCTGCAGTGCATAGCGGACGTTCGTATTGCCGTGCCAGCCGAGGCATTGGAACCTCCACTGCGGCAGGAACCGGGAATAGATATGGTTGCATTTAATGGTTTCAGTTGCCGAAATTTTTCCTTCCTGCAGACCGGCAATCGCCACAGCCGGCTTCATGACAGAACCGGGAGGATAGATGCCAGTAGTGCAGCGGTTGACCAACGGCGTTCCGATATCGTCTGAAGCAAGCGTCGCCAAATCCTCCACGTAAGTGGAAAGATTATAGGACGGATAGGTCGCCGCGGTGAGAACCTCGCCGGTATTAACGTTCATTACAACGGCGGCTCCGCCGCTGCAATCGCCGAAATTATATCTTGAATCACTGGATGCATTGGCCAGAACTGCTTCCACATTGGCCTTGAGCGCGTCCTGAGCAACCTTTTGCAGCTTGGTGTCAATTGTCAGATATACGGTGTTCCCGTTTGTTGGCAGAGAGGTTTCCTCAACTGCAACAACATTGCCGTTCTTGTCGATTTCAATGGTGCGGACACCATCCGTTCCGTGCAGATACTTTTCCTGAGAGTTCTCCACGCCAAACTGGCCAAACTGGTCGGTCAGCTTATAGCCGTTTTCCTTGTTGGCTTTGTACTGTCCTTCCGTAATGGCACCCACGCGACCAATCACATGCGGCGCAATTTCACCCGAAACATAATTGCGCACGGTGGTGTTCTGCACTGAAACACCACCAAACGCATCGCGGTTCTCCATAATGACCGCGACGGTTTCGTCGGAGACATTCTGCGCAAACGTATAGGGGTAGGCAAAAGAGTAGTTCTGACGGCGCATCTCATTGCGTACGCTGACAATCATTCGGGCATCCTGCGCACTGTAATTCTGGCACTCGTATTTTTCAATCAGCGCGTCCATGCAGTTCTGCGCGGTAGCATATTGCTGCAGCCGGCATTCCGTAATAATGGAGGCAATTGCAGCTTCTTTTCCTTCCTCAAACTGATACTCCCCGTTTTCATTGACAATGATCGGCAGATTATCCGTCCATTCCTCTTCGTTGCTTTCCAGCAAGCGGCAGAGCTTGAGAATAATCTCGTTTTCATTGCCGTCGCGCATGTACGCCTTGTCAAAGACAATATTCCGGCCAAGCCCATTCACCGCCAGTTCAACGCCGTTGCGATCCAGAATTTCACCGCGCGCCGCCTGAATAGAAACGGTACGAGTACCGGTTTTTTCAGCATAATCGCGGTAGTATTCGCCGTTCACAACCTGCAGGTTGAACAATTCACCCGCATAGGCAAGAAAAATAATCAGTGTCAGCGCCATCATAAAGAACGCACGCGGAAAGTGGAATCGTTTTTTCATTTCAAAGTCCCCCGGCCGATACGGCACAATCGATTTAAGCAGCTTCGCTAAGCCGCAATGCAATCACTCGGTTGAACAGATAAAACAGAGGGGTGACGGCAAAAGTATAAATCATTTTCGGCAGGATGCTGCTCATAAACACATACCGCAAATCTCCGTACCCCGGCAAAATGTAAAAGAACACCCACTGCAGAACTGTCACCAGCGGAATCACCACCAGCGCCGCAAGCAGCGCCACCAGCAAATTCGTGCGAAAAATCTGCATCGTCATGGAACCCAGCACAAAACAGAGAATCGCCAGAAGAATGGCATGAAAACCCAGAATATCGCTGCCGCCCATATCAATCAGCAGACCGGCGGCAATTCCGACAACCATTCCGCCGATATCGCCTTCAAAGATGGCGATTGTCAGCGCAACCGGAATCAGCAGCACCGGTCTTGCGCCGGAAACAGCCGGAATGATGCCCGGTGTAGTTTGGAGCACATAAAATACAATCAGCTCCAAAAAATATAAAACCCATCGAAACACACGTCTGCCTGACAACAGCCTGCCCTCCTTTACCGCGCAATGCAGCATCCCGATTGTTTAGTCTCCGTTGAGCGAATTCATGGTTTCACCCTGCCCCAAAAAGGAAGTGATGACGAAAACGTCCTTGACATTTTGAATCGCCGACGCGGGCTGCAGCACCGCCGTAAGAGAAATATCCAGCGACCCGGTACCGATACTCTGCACGGTTCCGATCACAATATTGGCCGGAAAAACACCGCCCATGCCGGAGGTAACAATCAACTCGCCCTTTTGCGCTGCCGCTTTCGGATCGAGCGATGTCAGCTGCACCAGATTTTGATCCGCCAGTTTTTTGTCCCCGGTCAGGATTCCGGTGTCGCCCGTCTTGGCGCTGATCGCCGCAACCTGAACGTCCGGATTGAAGATGGTCGCAACCTTTGCATAAGTGGCGCCGACCTTTGTCACACGGCCGACCAGCCCGCTTTCCGTAATAACCGGATCGCCGGCCTGCACCCCTGCAAGCGATCCCTTATTAATGGTAAAGCCGTAAAACTCTTCGTTGGGATCACGACCCGCCACCGACGCGGAAACAAACTCCCAGTCCGGATTCAAATCTTTGAGATCCAGATATTTTTTCAGCTGCTCATTCTCTTTTTTAATGGAATAATAATCAACCAGCTGTGTATTTTTTTCTGCAAGCTGTTTTTCCAGTTCGCCGATCCGGTCGCGAAGCTCCTGCAGCGTTCTGGGATCATTGCGATCAATCGCATCCTGCACCTTGTCTCCTCCCTCCCCTGCAATATCCTGCATCGGAGTGGAAAACAGCCCGACAATCGACGAAGTTAGCGACGAAAACCCGCCAATGCTCGCTGTGTAACCGATGGCGCCCAACAGCACCACTACGGCTACAACCAGCATTTTAAATCCTTTGGTGTGAAAAAACTCCTTCATGCGCCTGCTCCTTTCCCGGTTCTTCGGTTCTGCACGGCACACAGAAAAACATGCCCGTCGGAACCGATTGATGCGCGGCAGCGCAAAACAAAAGCAGGTCTGGCTTGCCCGGAAAACCTCCGAAAAAAACCAGACCGGCAAAACCTATTGTTTTGAAAAAGGAATGCACGGCTCAGCGGCGCGCCTTGTAATAGGAGCTTGGCAGATTAACGTCCAGCCGCTTGCCCGTACCGTCTGCAACACAATCCAGCGGACGTTCCGCAACGTGTACCGGCATACCGGTTTCCTGTGAAATCAACGTATCCAGTCCGCGCAGCAGCGCACCGCCGCCCGTCAGCATAATACCGTGGTCAATGATGTCGGCAGAAAGCTCCGGCGGCGTTTTTTCCAGCGTGCTCTTCACAACCTCAACAATCGTCTGCAGCGGGTCGGAAAGCGCCTCCCGCACCTCGGCGGCAGAAAGAACCACGTTTTTCGGCAAGCCATCCACCAAATTGCGGCCCTTGATTTCAAACGTTCCCTCATCCTCATAGGGCATTGCAGAGCCGATACGCACTTTGATATCCTCTGCGGTACGCTCGCCGATCAGAAGATTAAATTTCTTTTTAACATAGGAAATAATGGATTCATCGAACTTATCGCCTGCAACACGGGCGGAAACAGCCGTGACAATGTCACCAAGCGAAATTACGGCAACCTCGGACGTACCCCCGCCGATATCGACCACCATGCTGCCGGTCGGCTCGTCCACCGGCAAACCGGCGCCGATCGCAGCCGCCATCGGTTCTTCGATCAGATCAACATCCACGGCGCCCGCCTTGGTTGCGGCGTCGCGCACGGCACGGCGTTCCACCTCGGTGACGCCGGACGGGATGCAGATTACCACTTTGGCACGATGGAATGGGCCGCCTTTGACTGCTTTGGTAATAAAATGCTTCAGCATCGTCGCGGTAATGTCAAAGTCCGCAATCACGCCGTCCTTCAGCGGGCGAACAGCGACAATGGAACCCGGGGTACGGCCGATCATCTCTTTGGCCTGTGCGCCAACGGCAAGAACATTATCGGTACGAACGTCGACCGCAACCACTGACGGTTCGCGGATGACAATTCCTTTTCCCTTCATATAAACAAGTGTGTTTGCGGTACCGAGATCTATTCCGATTTCTTTGGTAAACATTCCTTTTTGACTCCTTTCCAGTATCGGCGGAAAACGCTTGTTCAACATCTCCGCCGGGGCGGGATGCAAAATCTTTGCAAATCGAACTGTTATTGTATTATTATAACCGCAAACCAAACATTTCTCAATAACTAAATTGTCATTCGGCAAAAAAAATCAAAGAAAGCCCGCTCCGACAAAAGCCGAAGCGGGCTGCGGGCTGTTTTTTACTTATTTCGCCATAAAGGACTGGCAGTCGGTGCACTGATCCATCGTCGGATTTGCTTCGTGCGTACCAACGGTGATGCAGTTCAGGCTGCAGTAATCCTCAGAAGAGCAGTGGTTCTTGCACTGATCTACATGGCATTTGATGCTGTGATTCGCCTGGCAGTTACAATCCATTTTTAAGACAGCTCCTTTCATGATGAACGCATTTTCCGCGCAACGCCGGTCGTTTGCTTCGGCGTGCGTAACAGTAGTTTGCGCGAAATGCATTCCGCTATTCATGAGCAAGCCGAAAATTACACTTCGGTTTATCTGTAATTTTTGTAATTTCTGGAATTTGTGCCGCCGTTTTTGCGCTGCTGCTTTTTCTTTTTGATATTATAAGCGATCGACACCGCAATATAGACCGCCAGAAGCACAACCAGCACCGCAAACCCGATTTTAATCCATTTGGAGCCGAGAATCGATTTGGCTTTGTCCAAAAGCACCAGCAACTGCGAGCTCTCGACGCTTTCGTCCGCAACCAGACGAATGGTACCGAGCACAATTTTATTGTCGCCGTAACCGTAGGAAACCGTTGCGGTACCCAGCACATCACCTTTTTTCACCGGCGCGTTAACCGATTCCGGTATGTCGTCGTTCGGCGTTACAAGCACACTGGCAGCGTCAATTTCCGTCGGAACCATCGTGGCAAAATCACTTTCCGGCACCAGCAGCAGGCTATCCTTGTTCCACGCAAAGTTCAGCGCTACCTGTTTGACCGCTGCGGAAGATGTAACAAGCGTTTTATAGCTCAGCGTGGAAAACGCCCAGCCGTAAAGCGCTCTTGCATCAAGCATCGCGCCATTTTTCGCTTTTTTCCCCTCGGCATCCTTCAGCGGCGCGCCAAACGACACACACAGATATCTGGCTTTTTTTGATGCATTGTAGGCTGTGGTCACAAGGCAATAGCCCGCTTCCTCCGTGCTGCCGGTTTTGACGCCTTCCACATATTTGTAATAGTAGCTCCCGCCGCTGACACTATCCTGCATGTAGTTGGTGGTCGAAAGCGTGGTAGCCGTCGTACGAACGTTATCTGCAGGGATGGTGTACCGGGTGGTTTTGCAGACCCGCATAAAAAGATCGGCATACGGTGAAGAAAGAATATACTGAACAATTTTGGCCATATCATTGGCAGTGGTGTAATGCTGGGGGTCATGCAGGCCGTGTGGATTGACGAAATGCGTATTGGTGCAGCCAAGTTCCTTTGCGCGCTGATTCATCATGTCCACAAATTTGGGAATTGCCTCTCCCTGCACGCCACCGCCCAAATAATCTGCAATCACCATTGCCGCATCGTTGCCGGACGGAACCATCAGACAGTAAAGCAATTGCTCTGCGGTAAGCGTTTCACCCCGAAGAACGCCTGCCAGCGAGGAATTCGTCCCGCCGAGCAGGTCGAGCGCATAAGCCGGGGCGGTAATTGGTGTATTCAAATCCGGCACACTCTCCATCAACAGCAGCGCCACAAGAATCTTTGTGACGGACGCGGGCTCCATCGCGTCGTCCGCATGATAGGAAAAAACCGTTTCGCCTGTATCTAAATTAACCAAGACCGCGGTTTTGGAATGAAGTTCCGAGCCTTCTGCAGAACCCGAGTCCTGCGCCTTCTGCAGAAAGTCCTCCGTAAAATCCGCCGCAAACACCTGCAAAGGAGAAAGCATCACCGCCGCTAACAAAACAAAGGCCAGTAAAAATTTTGCTGTTTTTTTCATGGAACTTTCTCCTCCGATGTGGTATGATGAATACAGTATATCATTTTACTGCGCAAAGTAAAAGAGAGAACGCAAAAAATCAGGTTGGAAATTCTTTTTCCTGAACACCGGAAAGGCAAGGTTTTTGCAGGTATGATCTGGATCACGGGAGACACGCACGGGGATTTGGCCCGGTTTCAAACAAAAGAAGTCCGCAGGCTCCGTTCAGGGGATTCCCTGATTGTCTGCGGAGACTTCGGTTTCATCTGGGACGGAAGCGCTAAAGAGAAAAAAACACTCAAGTGGCTGCAAAAAAGAAAATACAACGTTCTGTTTCTGGACGGCAAGCATGAAAATTACGACCTGCTGCACAAGTTCCCTGAAAGCGAGGCGTTTGGCGGTAGAGTGCAATCGCTCGGCGGAAATGTATATCATCTGCTGCGCGGTGAAATTTATGATCTGGAAGGCAAGCGCATCTTTGTGTTCGGCGGCGGCGAAAGCAGCGAAAAGGAGTTCCGCCGCGAACAGGACTGTTTTTGGGATGATGAAATGCCCACCGCTGTGGAAATGGAGCGTGCGGTAAGCAATTTGAACCGCTGCGGGCGCAAAGTGGATTATATTATTACGCATGAGGCGCCTGTTGCCGCCAAAGGGCTGCACAACAATCGTGTTGATTCTGTCAGCACGCTGGAGGCTTTTTTTGATGAAACTGCTCGCCATGTGGAATTTTCCTGCTGGTACTTTGGCAGCATTCATCAGAACAAGCGTATCTCCACCCGATACCACGCGCTGTTTGACGATGTGATTCGCGCAGATGGACAAAAATAAGCTTTGGATTTCTGCGGCTGTTTTGCCGTAGGCACATAAAAACAGGACAGATTTCTCTGCCGGCTCATGCTGCAGTCAGAAATCTGTCCTGTTTATTTGTGTTGTTTCTGTTTGAAACGGAAGACCCCTTCGGCTGCCTGAACACACTTCTTCACAGAATGCATCTTTCGAAACGGAGTCATTCTCCGCGGAGGGAAAGATATTGATCCAAATGCGCCGCTTCCAACGCCTTGCGCAGCGCAAACGTAAGCGGAATCGCCACGATAACAGCTATTGCACCATTTGTCAGCGATGTAGCCGCTTTCGGAATCATCATCGTCCAAACGGTCGCAATATCGTTCTTCTCAATCCAGTATTTCACCACAAAGGTTTTGGAAAGATAAAGCACAATGTACGTCAATTGGCCTGCAATGCCTGCAACCACGTTCCGGCCGAAATTTTTGCCCTGTTTTTTGCCTGCATAAGCAATGATTCCGCAAACAAAAGCCATTAAGAACTTGAAGATAAACGTTATGTAAAATTCGGGCGCAAAAGTCGGGTCGGTCAGATCGAACACCGCCGCACCAATACCGGCCGCCAGTCCGCCGCCGACGCCGCCGAGCAAAAAGCCGGAAAGCAGGCAGAAAATGTTGCCGAAATGAATTCGGGTTCCCGCGTCGCCGCCGATCGGAATACGAATCTGCAGGTAATTGCTCACCATGCACAGCGCTGCCATCAGGCCGACAAAGCAAATGAATACCACTCTATTTTTCTGGTTTTTCTCACTCATTGTAAAGTCTCCTCTCCGAACAAACCGGAATCAATCATCAATTCCCGCAGCATACAGCGCCGCAGACCCGCGGCGTCGGGGCGCATTTTTGCTGCCAAACGAAAAACACCGAATTTTCTCTGAAGCCCTTGTGTTTTTCAAATTCTGTGTTACAATCATATCAGATAACTGTACCTTTTAAAATGCACAGTTTCAATTATTTTCATCAGGACAGTTTATTTTTGTTGTGCTGTCGTCTGAATCGGAGGGCTGTATGTGCTTTTGGACTATCTGAATTTAAATGAAGCAGGGGAAGAACCGCTTTATCAACAGCTTTACCACTTTTTTTGTGATGCAATTGCGCACGGACAAATTTTGGCCGGAGAGCATCTTCCGTCCATCCGGCGGCTTGCGGAGGATCTGAATGTCAGCCGCACCACGGTGGAAACTGCATATCAGCAGCTTTGTGTGGAAGGCTATGTGGAAAGCCGGCCGCAGCGCGGCTACTACGCGCTTGCACTGCCGTTGGCACCCCAGAAAAGCGCTGCCGCACGGCATGCATTCCCGGTCACGGCTGCACCGAAGCTTCGCTATCGCTTTTCGACGGATTCCATCGACCGCCGCGCTTTTCGGGTAGAACTCTGGCAAAAATATATCCGCGAGGTTCTCACACATCAGGAAATCATCACCTCGTACGGCGACCATCAGGGCGAACCGGAGCTGCGTTCCGCTTTGGCGGAATACAGCCACAGCGTGCGCGGCGTTACGGCTTTGCCGGAACGAATCGTTGTCGGCGCCGGAACGCAGCCGCTTCTTTTTATGCTCAGCGGCATGCTGCGCCGAAACGACCGCATGATCGGCATGGAAAGCCCGGGTTTTGCACAGGCCGAGCAGGTCTTCGCCGACTGTGGACTGGAAATTTGCCGGCTGCCGGGCGACGAAAGCGGAATTCGGCTCGATGCGCTGGAAGAATCCGGCGTACGAATTATTTATGTCAACCCATCTAATCGGCTCGGATCCGGATCACCGATTCCTATGGCGCGGCGGGTCGAGCTGATCGATTGGGCAAACCGCCGCGGCGCGTTGATCCTGGAGGATGATTACAACGGCGAACTCCGCTATTCTGCCCGTCCCATCCCCGCCATGCAGTCCATCGGCAGCGGCGACAACGTCGTTTACCTCGGCACGTTTTCCAAAGTACTGCTGCCGTCGGTGCGGATGGGATACCTTGTTCTGCCGCCGTCGCTTGCGTCGGTCTACCACGAACGCTCGGCAGCTTATAACCAGACTGCGTCCCGCATTGAGCAGCTGGCTTTGGCTCGTATGATTCGGGAAGGCGAGCTTGAAAAACAGCTGCGCCGCCTTCGCAAGCTTTATTCTGCCAAAGGCGAACTGCTGATTCGCAGCCTGCAAAAAGAATTCGGAAATACGATACAGATCGCCATGCAGGAAACGGCACTGCGTGCCGTCGTTTCACCCGGAATCGACGAAGACACGGCTCAGCTTTGCGCTCTTGCTGCCAAACAAGATGTGTTGGTTTTGCCGTTCGGGGAAAATCAGCGCCCCGGTCGGGTTCTGCTCGGTTTTTCCGGAATCGCGCAGGAGGAAATTCCCGAGGCAGTTCACCGTCTCTCCCTTGCATGGGGCACAAAAATCTGATACAATAATCCGGAAGGACATGCCTACAGAAAGGAAGATGCGCATGCCGCGCTTTTTTGTACCCGGAACCATTGCAGACGCCGTTTCCCTGATCGGCGAGGATGCCGCCCATGTGGCGCGCTCTCTGCGGATGACGCCCGGCGAAACGCTGACCCTTTGCGACGGCGCCGGAACCGACTATCTTTGCGTGATCACATCGGTTGCTCCCGATGAAATTCAGCTGCGGGTGGAACGCAGCGAACCCAGCCGCAGTGAACCGGATGTGGCTGTCACCCTGTTTCAGGGCCTGCCGAAGGGCGAAAAAATGGAATGGATTATTCAAAAAGCGGTCGAGCTTGGCGCAGCACGCATTGTTCCTTACCTTGCCGCGCGGAGCATCTCCCGCCCGGATAGCGCAGCGGCGAAGAAAAAAGCGCAGCGCTGGCAAAAAATTGCAGACGAAGCCGCCAAACAGTCACAAAGAGGTTCTTTGCCGCAGGTAGACGCGCCCGTTTCCTTTGAACAGGCCGTTCGGGAAGCCTTTGGCTGCGGGCAGGTTCTTCTCCTTTACGAAGGCGGCGGCAGACCCCTGCGTGAACTTTTGCCGGAAAAACTCCGGAATTTGGCGCTGTTTGTCGGCCCCGAAGGCGGATTTGACCCGGACGAGGTTGCAACGCTGCAATCGCTCGGCGCTGGGGTTGTCACACTTGGCAACCGGATTTTGCGCACGGAAACCGCCCCGCTTGCCGCTCTTGCCGCAGTGATGTATGCTACGGGCAATCTGGAATAGGCTGCAGGCTGTGTCGAATTTTGTTACATTGCGTATTAATAAATCAAAAAATTACATTTTGGAGGAACTTCTTATGAAAAACCCAGTTGTAACCATCGAAATGGAAAGCGGAAACAAAATCACCGCGGAGCTTTATCCCGAAATTGCTCCAAACACGGTGCGCAACTTTGTTTCGCTTGTGCAAAAGGGCTTTTATGACGGCCTGATTTTTCACCGTGTCATCCCCGGCTTTATGATTCAGGGCGGCGACCCCAAGGGCACCGGAATCGGCGGCCCCGGCTACTGCATTAAGGGCGAATTTTCCGCCAACCGCTTTCCGAACGATCTGAAGCACGACCGCGGCGTTCTTTCCATGGCGCGCGCAATGGATCCCGACAGTGCCGGTTCCCAGTTCTTTATCATGACCGAAAAAGCGCCCCATCTGGACGGCCAATATGCCGCGTTCGGCAAAGTAACCGACGGGATGGACGAGGTTGACCGCATCGTTTCCGCCAAACGCGACCGCCGCGACAAACCGCACGAGGATCAGCGCATGGCAAAGGTGACCGTTGAAACCTTTGGCGAAACCTTTGAAGAACCGGAAACCTGCTAAGGCTTTTTCGCAGTAAAAACAGCCCGCTGCTTTTGAAATGCAGCGGGCTGTTTTTACTTATTTTATGGCCTTGCGGCGGTAAATCAATCGTCAGCTTCCGGCTTGTAGTCTGCAAACAGCTTACGGATGGCAGGCATTTCCTCGCTGATTTTGATATGCTGCGGGCAGAGCGATTCGCAGCGGCGGCACGCGCGGCAAAACTCAGCCTTTCCCTGCAGCGCGGTATAATCCGCCGCGGCAGACTTCATTCCCTGCGAAACGGTCTTGTTATAGCAGACAAAGGTTTCCGGAATATTGACGCCAAACGGGCACGGCATGCAGTATTCGCAGTGCGTGCACGGAACCAGCGGCATTTTGTCGTAAACGCACTTTGCCTCGTCAAACATGGCAAGCGCAGCGGCATCGAGCATTCCGGCGCTGCTGCGAGACGCATAGGCCAGATTATCTTCCGCCTGCTGCTCTGTGCTCATGCCGGAAAGCAGCAGCGAAACACCCGGCTGGTTCCAGACAAAATCGAGCGCCCATTCGACCGGCGTTTTTTCTCTGGAAAGCACGCCCGCCACCATTTTTGGCGGATTGGCCAGTTTGCCGCCGAGCAACGGTTCCATCACGATGACGCCGAGTCCTTTTGCCGCGGCATAATCAAGCCCCTGCTGCGTCGCCTGATGATCGGTGTCAATATAATTGTACTGGATCTGGCAGAATTCGCAGCCCTGGTATGTATCAACAATCTCTTTGAACGTATCAAAATCATCGTGGAAGGAAAAGCCGATATGCTTTGCGCGGCCATCGGCCTTGGCCTGCTGCATCTTTTCAATCAGCCCGAACTTGAGCACCTTGTTTTCCCAGGTGTCGCGGTTGAGCGCGTGCAGAAGGTAAAAATCAACGTGGTCTGTCTGCAGTCTTGCCAACTGCTCGGCAAAAATCGTGTCGAAGTCCTCCGGCTTTTCCACTTTCCAGACCGGCATCTTGGTGGCAAGATTGACCTTTTCACGGTATCCGTCCAATAATGCCTCTCCCACCGCCGACTCGCTTTCTCCGTTGTGATAGCCATACGCGGTGTCCACATAATTCAGCCCCTGATCGATCGCACTGCGCAGTATCGCAGTCGCGCGCAGGCGGTCGATCGTTCCATCCTCTTTGGTGGGCAATCGCATACAGCCGAATCCAAGAGCCGAAACCGAAACGCCGGTGTTCCCAAATCTGCGGTAATTCATTTTTCTTTCCTCCGTTTGTTTTAATGTTTTTGCTTAATATTTTCCCGCGGCGACAAGCGCCCGCGTTTTTAAAACCGCCACCTGTGTTTTTGCATCCGGAATCTCATTGTTGAGTACCATTTCGGCCGCGCGGTTCAGCGGGATGCGCTCTACCTTTAAAAACTCATCCTCATCGGGGTTCTGGCTCCCGAAAGATTCCACCCGGCAAACGTACAGATGAATAATTTCGCCGCAATAGCCGGGGGACGGATACAGCTTGCCGAGAGAAAGATAGCCGGTTCCGATGGCGCCGGTTTCCTCCCGCAGCTCGCGCTTGCCGCATTCCAGCGGCGTTTCGGTGCGGTCACGCTTGCCGGCCGGCAGCTCCAGCAGCACTTCGCTGTACGGATAACGGAACTGACGCACAAAAAGCAGCTCGTTTTCCGGCGTCAGGGCGGCAACACACACGCCGCCCGGATGCTCCACCACCTCGCGCGTCGCGATGCGACCGTTTTCCAGTTCAGCCTTGTCGCGGCGAAGGTTAATAATTTTCCCCTGATAAATCATTTCCTGAGAAACGGTTTTTTCGATGAGTTTCATTTCGCCTGATTCCTTCCTTTTGGGTGCTTTTTTTTACCGCTTTTACATATGAATAAACAGCGCGCCTGAAAGCCTCGCCGCTGCAAAGCGCGTTCCACTTTACGCAGAAAGGTTAGGATGCCGGATGAGCGCTGACCGCGACAGACCGTTTTTTTCTTTTCCGCCGGACGAAGCATCCGTTTCGTCCTTTATCCGTTCGCTGCGGGTAAAATACCCGTTTCTGCGGACGACCGAGCTGGGACACAGCGTGCTTGGAAGACCGATTTACGCGCTGCAGCTTGGAGAACCGCGCGAGCGCGTTTTGTTCTGCGGCGCATTTCACGGCATGGAATGGCTCACCTGCTCGCTGCTGCTGCGCTTTGTGCAGAATCTTTGCCATGCGCTGGATACGGGTGAAGCTCTCGCCGAAATTGACGTTCGACGGGCGCTGCTTGGCCGTGGGGTAATGGTGGTTCCGTGCGTCAATCCGGACGGGGTTGAAATTTCCCTCCACGGACCGGATGCCGCGCTGGAACTGCGGGAAAGCGTGCTTGCCATTTCCGGCGGCGACACGCGCCGTTGGCAGGCAAACGCACGCGGTGTCGATTTGAACCATAATTACGATGCGGGATGGTACATTCTGCGCCAGCTGGAAAACAACAGCGGGATCACCGGACCGGCTCCCACCCGTTACGGAGGCCCCGCGCCGGAAAGCGAGCCTGAAACGCAGCTGCTGACGATGCTTTGCCGCACCGTACCGTTCCGTCATGTGCTTGCGTTCCACAGTCAGGGGGAAGAAATTTACTGGAAGTACGGCGCCGTCACTCCCCACCGTTCGCTGTTGATGACGCGCATTTTCGCCGTTACCAGCGGCTATACTCCCTCGATGGCGGAGGGCCTTGCGTCCCACGGCGGATTCAAGGACTGGTTTATTCACGAATTCCGCCGCCCGGGTTTCACCATTGAAATCGGCAAAGGAGAAAATCCTCTTCCAATCACCGACCTGGACGCAATTTACCGCCGGCTGGAAGAGATGATGACTCTTGCGGCAATTATGTAACGGCCGGCTGCTCAGCTGTTCAGCCGGGCCTGCAGCGTTTTTGCCAGACTGACCGACGCCTGCACATTGTTCAAAATCAGCACATCCGTAATGCCGTACTGCGGGATCAGCGCGGCGACGGAGTGTTGGTCGGAACGGATATCCACCACAATGATCTCCTCATAATAATCGATCATATACGGCACAAAGGCATTTCCGTACGATTCCTTGAAAACCATCAGGCGCCTTCCGTTTTTATTGGCTGTTACAATATCCGTAAACGGCTGATCGCCGCAAAGAAACATTCCGGCGTAGGAATTGGCGTTTTTGTTGATCGCCGTGCCGGTATAGGTTTTTCCGCCGTTCTGATATGTCATGGTATAGGCAGTCTGCGGCAGATGCCCAACGGTATAATCCAGATTTTGCCTGAGCTTTTCCTTGAGTGAAGTCGTTGCAAAAGAGTAAAGCGAGCCGAGATACCCGCGGTTGATCACAGTGGTATAGCTTTCGATCCCGCGCGGAACGATTCCGTTGGCGCTGCAGTAAGCCGCCGAGGCGTAATAAGCGCCCAGCGAAGTCCAGTGGTGATCGGTACGGTAATACAGATACTCGTCCCGGTGCGCTGCCATCGTTCCAAACGCATCCACGCGCTTCACCGTGGCAGCCAACGCCGCATAAGTGTTGGCAATATATTTCTGCTGGTTTGCACTGCAGTCGGTATAACCCTTCGGCGCGTGAAACGCACAGCTTTTCGGCACCAGCGCACAGCTGACATTCAGCGTGGGATACTTTGCCGCAAAAGCGCTCACCATTGCGGCATACCCGGCATTTCCTGCCGCAGACACGCTGAAATATTCCAGCGCATAGTCGCCGCAGATCAGAACATTCCCTGAATATTGCGCTGCAATATTGTTGTGATAGTGTCCGCCGGAAACCGTTTCCGCAACCTCCGGGAAGGTCGCCGCCGCTCCGGGAGAAGGCTTCTGCGACGAAACAGGCTGTGACGAAGCGGCCTGTGAGGAAACCGGCTGCGAGGAAACAATCTGTGACGAAACCGGTTGCGATGAGGCCTGCTGCGAGGAATCCGGTTGTGACGAAACTGCCTGCAACGAAACCATCTGTGACGAAACTGCCTGCGAAGAATCCTGCCTGCCCACAGATATTGCCGGACCGGCGGAACAACCGCAGGCTGTAAACACGGTCAGCAGCAAACAAAGCGCTGCGATCTTTCTCAACATTCAACTCTCCTCATTCTCCTGCACTCCGGATCAGGAAGCTGCCTTGGCGGCAACGCGCTTGATCTGGTTTGCATCCGCCGCAGCAAACACATTGTTGATAAACAGCACATCCGTAATTCCCTTATCGGCAATGATAGCGGAAGTATTCGGCGTGGTTTCACGAATATCCACCACATAAATTTCATCATAATAATCGATCATATATGGCACGAATGCGTTTCCGAACGATTCCTTGAAGATCAGCAGCTTTTTGCCGGTTTTGTTCTGCGTAATGATTTTGGTATACGGCTGGTCGCCGCAGATAAACATCATATAGCCGGAGGCCTTATCATTGATTGCCGAACCGGCGTAATCAGTTCCGTCACGCGTATAGGTCATGGTATAGGATACGGCGGGCAAACGGCCGATGGTGCTGTCGGGATTCGTTTTCAGACATTCCGGCTTCGGCTTGCCGCAGAAGGAATACATGGAACCGATATAGCCGTCGGTGCGAACCGTTTTATACTCATTGATGGATCGCGGAGCGATGCCGTTCGCCTTGCAGTAAGCCGCCGAAGCGTAATAGGCGCCGAGCGAGGTCCAGTGATGGTCGGTGCGGTAATACATATATTCGCCCGTATGCGGCGTCATTTCGCCCATCACATCAACAGTGTTGACGCTGTCGCTCATCAGCTGATACGTTCCGTCAATAAACTTTTTCTGGATCTCATACTGCTTGGCAATGGTATTCTTGCTTGCTTCCTTCAAATTTGAAAAGCTGGTGGGAATATTGAACGCGGAGCTTTTCGGAACAATGGCACAGGAAACATTGAGCTTGGGGTATTTTGTTGCAAAATCCGAGACCGTTTTCGCATAGGCCGCGTTCGCCGCCGAACTGAAAATTTCCAGCGCGTAATCGCCGCAAACGAGCACATACTGCGAATAATAGGCGGGTGTATTGTTGTTGTAATGCCCTCCTGCCACAGTATCGGTCACGTCACCGACCGGGGCTAGCGGCGCGCTGGAAACCGGTTCGCTGGAAACTTCTCCGCTGGAGACGGTTCCTTCGGAAGCCGTCACCGCAGAGGACATATTCTGCCCGCTTTGCGCCGATTTTGAGGTGGTGCCGAAAATGGAATCGCAGCCACTGAGCATTCCGACGCAAAGTGCGGCCGCAAGAATGATCGCTATCTTTTGTTTCATATCAAAAACCCTTTCTTCTGTCCGGTTCATGGAAATCCCTTTTTAAATTTCCGCGAACGTTCACTTTTCTTTGGAAATCGGTCGGTCGCCCTGCAGAAGGCACATTTTATTTCAGCCGGTTCATCACAAGACCGGTAATCAGCTTGGGATAAAAATAGGTCGATTTCTGCGGCATTTTTTCGCCCGCGGCGGCAACATCACGAATTTCTTCCACACGGGTGGGGTTCAGCACAAAAGAGCACTGCGCCGCTCCCTGACGCACGCTGGAAAGCGCCTCGTCAAAAATTTTTGTATACGTCAGATTGATCTGCTGCGCCATATTTTCACGGTCAATGCCCATCACGCGTTCCAGCACCAGCGTGTGCAGCACGGAAACATCCAGTTCCCGCAGCGCCTTGCTTTTGCCCGGCAGCATCTGTTTCATCACCGAAACGTCCCGCAACACCAGTTGGGTCCAGCCGGCCCCGCCCGTATAAAAACCGAACGCCTTTTTCCCCTGCTGATACAGCTTTTCCAGTGCGTCTTCCATCGAAGCAGCATCGTCCATCTCGGTCACATCAAAAAACTCTGCACAGCGGCGTTTTACGTCTTCTGCGTCGAACGACTCCAATCCGCGCACCAGACGGTGCGTCGGGAACACCACCAGACCGGGGTCGGCCATATCCACCAGCATCATCATGACGGAGTCCACGTCGTCACCCGGGACAGCGATCCCCTGTTCACGGCACCAGTTGCGGAAATTCAGCGCAGTTTCATAGCGGTGGTGACCGTCGGCAATATAAAGCTTTTTGTCCGCAAACGACCGGCAGAGCGCATCCACCCGTTCCGACTGTTCTGCAACCCACAACCGGTGCGTCACGCCTTCGCCGTCGGTCATTTCCACATCCGGCGCTCCGGCGGAAAGCTCTGCGATCAGCGCCGCGCTGGTGCGCTGCTCGTCCATATAAAGCGAATAGATCTGGCTGAAATTGCAGAAAGTATGCTGCATCAGCGCAAAACGGTCTGCCTTCGCCTTGGAAAGTGTTTCCTCATGCGGCAAAACGATTCCTTTGGAAAATTCCTCAAGGTGTACCCTGCAGATAAAACCGCGGAAGCTCATCCGCCTGCCGCGTGCGGTAAATTCCTCTTCGTAAATATAAACAGCGGGCGTTTCATCCTGCTTGAGAATCCCCTTCTGCAGCCAATCCTCCAGCGTGTTGCCCGCCTGCACATAGGGTTCTTCCCCGCGCGGCAGCTCCAGCCGGATCACGTTATACGGATTTTCGCGCAAAAAAGCTTCGCGCTGTTCCTCGCTGATGATATCGTATGGCGGGCAAGTCAGTGTTTCAATGTTCCCCGCGTTTTCTGTCTGATAGCGCAGCGCGCAAAACGGTGTGATCTGAGCCATAACAATTCCCCCTTTGTTGATTCAAAATAACCCGGAATCCCGGAAATTAAAAGCGGAATGCGCACGGAACATCGGTTTACCGCTCCTCTCGCTTCCGCCTGTTTCATTGTAATCCACAACCGTCAAAAAAGCAACAAAGATGACAATTCTGAAATATGACAATTCTGAAATTCAGCCCTGCCGCAACAGTCGGCAAAGCGCCGCGCAAAAGGCTTCGTCGGCATCCACCAGAATCCGCCTGACGCCGCTCACAGCTTTTCAAGCCCCAGCAGCCGGACGGCGTTTTCGCCGAAAATTTTTTGCTGCAGCCGCGAAGAAAGCGGGAGTGCGCAAAAACGTTCCAGTGCCGCCTTCTGGTCATCCCACGGAGTATCTGTCGCAAACAGCAGCCGCTCCGGATCATGATTTTGCAGAATGCGCAAAATCTGCGCCTGTGGGTAATGCCCCAGCAGGCTGGTATCCAGATACACTCCGCTGCCGACCAGATGCCGTTCCACGTCGTCCAGATAACCAAAGCCTCCGCAATGTGCCGCAACAATTCTGGCTCTCGGCAACTGCCCTGCCACCCGGGCAATCCGTTCCGGCGTACAGTGATGCACCGACGGAAAAGACGGATCCATCCCCGCGTGCAGAACAATAACCAACCCGAGCGAGGCAATGGCGCCGGCGACAATTTTTTGCGGAAAGGCATGGGTATGAAAATCGATAATCATTCGAAAAAAATGCATCCTTTCGGGGAATCAGAATTCGGGCAGATTAGCGGCGGTCACATGGTGATGCCCGCGCCGCCTGTAAAACCGACGAACGCCATCGCCAGAATACCGATATAGATCAGCAGGGAAGGCAAGCCGAGAAAACAGCGATCCATATCGGGATTGCCGATCCGGCGGATTCCTTCGGCAATCAGCAGCGTCGCCAGCAGAAAACCGACACCGGTACCGATGGAAAACCCAATCATTTTGGAAAAACTGACCGTATAAACGCTGCCGGCGGTCCCCAGCAACATGACGATGCTGTTGAAAGCACAACCGGACAAGATCTCTTTTAAATAGATAAAAAGCGGCTTGTGCACCAAATTTGCAAACAGCAGGATCAACAGGTACGCCGCGGCGAGAAACAGAATCGGCGGCAACATGCGAACAGTTTCAAGCGCCGGTATTGCCTGCAGCAGTCTGCGCGAAACAACGGAGCCGAGCAGCCCGACCAACGAAAAAATTGCCACAAGACCGGCGCTTGGCAAAATCTGCTTTGGCTTTGCCGCCGCACGAATCGCCCGGTCGGCGCCGATCCCCGCTGTAAAAATCATATTCTGGGCAAAGGTGGCCAGCAACGCATAGATCATGAGCTGCATCATTTGTCTCATTGCAACGATCCTCCCTCTTGAACGTCAGCGCTGGTGTTTCTCCTCTGCGCGCAGCCGGAGTGATTTCGCCGCCGCCGCAAGAAAACCGAGCACAATAAACCCAAAGAACGGCGCTCCCGCCATCCGGTTCGGAACAAGCGTAGGCAAAACGGCAGTTCCGTAGAGCGTTCCGCTGCCAAGCAGTTCGCGCACAGCGCCTACCGTACAGCTGACCAACGCAAAGCCGATGGCGCAGGCAGCGCTATCCGCGGCGGCGATACCGATGCTCTGCCGCACGGCAAACTGATCGGCACGGCTGATCAGCAGCGAGCTGACGATCAGCAGCGGCGCATAAATCTGATACAGTGACGCGGCGCGACCGAAAAAGATCTGCACCAACCCCGACGCCCCGGCAAAGACCACCGACGCCGTCAACACAACCGCCGCAATTCTCAGATACTTCGGCAGATAAGCAAAGCAAAGGCTTGACAGCACACACACCGGCACCAGCAGCAACGAAAAAATCAGCGAAAGGATCACGCCGCTGCGGAGGGTTGTGGCTGCAATTACCGGAACGCAAATACCCATTGCTCCGGAAAGAACCGGCGCTGCATAAAGCCCGTTGGTGCGAAGGCTCTGCACCACTTCATCACGCAGATTCCTTTGCCGGGTCGGTTCGTTTTTCTCCGTCATCGTTTTTTCTCTCCTCTCCGGTCAGCTTCCACGCCAAACGGTCCAACGGGGCCGCCGTCGTATTCACCAGAAGAATTGCAAAAACAGCGCCCTGTTCATAGGCACCGAAATAGCGAAACAGCATCGTAACCAGCCCGCCTAAAAATCCGTAAAAGCAGCGTGCCAGCGGCAGCTTGGGCGCATTCGTCGTGTTGGTCGCCAAAAACGCGGCGCAGAACGCCAGCGAACCTGCGGAAAGCTCGATGACTACGGAATCCGCCCTGCCGGTAGAAATCCGCGGAAACAGCGCTGCCACCAGTGCTGCCGCGCCCATAAAGCACACTGTGATTTCCCAACGGGCCGCATGGCGAAAATAAAGGAAGAGTGCCGCTGCCGCCACAACCACCACCGTTGCCGCGCCGACCGGTGCCGCCACGTTGCCGGTGAACATTTCGGAGAGCAGCAATACCGGGCGGGCGCCTGCGCGGAGCATGGCCGCCGGGGACTGAGCCGCTGCCGCTTCGGCCGCCGCGAAAATGTTCAGGTCGAGCCGGCCGGCTGCGGGGGAACAATAGGCGAAAATCAGTGACGGAAAACAGAGCACGGAAAACGCCACACCCGCCGCCACCGGTTCAAACGGGGCGCGGCCTGTACCACCAAACGGCATCTTTGCGACGGCAACCGCAAAAACAGCCGCAAACGCCGGCACATAATAGGCGACGTTTACCGGCATCAACAGCGCGATCATTGCACCGATCACAAGCGAATCCAAATCGGCGACTCGCACCTCCCGCCGCAAAAAAAGGCACATCAGCATTTCGGTCAACACCGCGGTCAGCATAACGGCCAGCGTCATCAACAGAGGCCGAAGCCCATAGCGCACAACCGGCAGCACCAACAACACCGCACAGGCCGCCAACCGGTCGGCGGCCATGCTGCGGGCAGATTCGCCATGCCTCCAGAACGGCGCATGTTGTTCGGTAAGCTTAATCATGATTTCCGCCATTCCTTTCGCACGCTTTTTTTTCGGAAAAAACCAGCCGTTTCGCCTTGGGCGGCAATGTGCCAAGCACCAGCTCCGACGGATTGGTCCCCCCGGGGCACACCACGTCGCATGCGCGGCAGCCAATACAACGCTCTGCTCCGTACAGCAGCGCCTCCTCCGGCCGGCCTCGCCTTACCGCGCGGCCAGCCTCGCTGACGAATACATTTTCTCCGCAAACCTCGTTGCACCGGCCGCAGCCGATACAACCGCTTTTTCTTCTGCCGGCGCGGCGCGTCATTGCCAAAACACACCGGGTATCGGCAAGCACCGGCGTCTCCAAATCCGCAACCGCATGCCCGGCAAAAGCACCATGCACGACGACCGCAGCAATGTCATCCTCTTCCGAAAGTGCTGTATGTGCAAGAACTTCGGAAACCGGTGTGCCGATCAGCACACTGAGATTTTGCGGTTTCTGCACACCGTCCCCGGAAACCGTAATCACACAACGTTCTGCAGGCCGCCCCAGACGAACGGCACGGCTGAGCTGAAGACAAGCCTGCACGCCGATTCGACCCAGTTTTTGATCTGCAAAACGACGCAGCCTTTTCAGCGCCGGCCAGACCGGATATTTCCCGTTAATGTTCAGCAGCTCGCAGCCGTCCAGACTGCTCTTCAGACGCTGAACCGCTCCAAAACCGGCGGCCTGTGCACGAAAAACGGCGATCAGCATCCTACCGCATCCACAGGCCTTTGCCGCCAGCTGCAAACCGTCACAGACCTCTTCCGTCATTTCGGTCAGCGCGCAAAGCCCGTCCGCCATAAACGGATCGTCACACAACGCATCACAGACCAGCGTATCAATTTCCTCGCTGCGATAACGCTCCAACTTTTCCTGCAGTGGCTCGCCGTCTGTTTCGTCATCCAGACGCAAAAGCCCGGCCGCTCGCAGAATCTTCTGCGGCGTCGCTTCCGTGCGGCTGGGCCGGGAAAGCGTGCGGGCCGCATGCTCTCCGCTGCCCGGAATCAGGCGGACACAGATCATCTTCCCCCGGCCGGGAATATCTTTTGCCACACATCCGTCAACGGTTCCCGCCGTCGGCGCATAGCACAGCGGAAGGCCATCTCCGTCGCGGGCAAGCGGTTCAAAGCGACGAACCCGTTCGCCCTTGGAAATCACCTGAGCCGTGCCGCGTTCCTTTGCCGAGCAGACCGGCAGCAGCAGTTCTTCGCCCTCCGGCAGACTCAACAGCGGCCGCTTAAAGGCAGCCGCGCGCATATCGTCAATGCGAACGCCGGGATGAAGCAGCAGATGGGTCATCGCAATCACGCCTTTCCAAATCAAATTTTGAAAATCATCCGTTCCGATTTCCGCCGCGCAGCAAACGAATCATCTGCGCAGGTTCTTCCGCGCCAAAAACCGCGCTGCCTGCCACCATAATATCACAACCGCTGGCACGCGCGGCCTCCGCTGTGGCAGCATTGACGCCGCCATCGATGGAAATCAGAGGCGATACCCCCCGGCGTTCGGCCTCCTGCCGGATCACTCGGACTTTTTCCAGGCATTCCGGAATCATTTTCTGATTACCGAAGCCCGGTTCCACCGTCATTACCAGCACAAGATCAAGCCCGCCGAGAAACGGAAAAATTGCCTCGGGCGGAGTCGCCGGTTTGACGGAAAGCCCCGCCTTCATCCCAAGGCTTTGAATCTTCTGCAGCGCCGCGTGAATCACGCCGGGATCCGATGAAGTTTCCAGATGAAAGGTTAGCCAGTCGGCGCCCGCTTTGGCAAACGCCTCAAGATATTTCCACGGCTCGACAATCATCAGATGAACATCAAACGGAAGAGCGGAGACCGGACGCACACATTTCACTACCGGTAATCCAATCGAAAGGTTCGGCACAAACACGCCGTCCATGACGTCGATATGAACGACATCCGCCCCCGCCTGTTCAACGCGGCGGATGTCATTGCCGAGAGATGCAAAGTCGGCGGAAAGAATAGAAGGGGCAATTTGAATCATGCTGAGTATCATTCCTTTTTCGCGAACCGCGCACGGCGGTTCCGGCAGTGCAGCGCCTTGCGGGCTGTCTGTTTTTATTTTATAGCAACATGGCAAAAAGGTCAACGCCCGACCGGGCGCTTCCATCGTTTTTGGGTGCATTCTCAATATCCCGCCAACAGCAGCCGGGCAACGCCGCAAAGCTCGCGCGCAAAAAAGACCGGAAGCAGCGGCGCCCAGGTTGCGCAAGGCTCTGCCGCAGCCAAAATGCCGTTTTGCCGCGCCCAGTAAGCCGCGCGCAATTCGTGCCACCAGTCGGTCACAATCAGCGCCTGCGCACCAAGTCGTTCCCTGTTCATCAGCTGCGCCGAAAATCGGATATTTTCCTCTGTGCTGACTGACTCCTCTTCCTTCAGAATCCTTCCCGGTTCGACCCCGTTCTGTTCGAGCCACGCCCGCATGGATTCCGCTTCGGAAACGCCTTCGTTTTCTCCCTTTCCCCCGGAGACAATTGCGATCGCCTCCGGATGCGCATCCAGATATTCCTTTGCCTTTTGCAGCCGAGAAAGCAGCATCGGCGACGGTTCATAGCCGTTGGTCTGGCAGCCGAGCACAATCACCGGCAGGGTGCGGTCGTTTTCGGGCCCGGTGTGCGCCGCCGCGATCATCATTCCGGCAGCAGCAGCTCCAAAACCTGCCCCTGCAACAAGCAACAGCGCTGCAAAGCGCATCAGCCATTTCCCCACCTTTTTTCGATACAACCGGGAGCCTGCCCGGCGTACCTGAGGCCAGAAAACAGCCGCAAGAAAAACCGGGGAAAACGCCGCCAGCAGCGCGGCTGTCCCCAGATTAAAAATAGAAAACCAAACGGCGGGCAGCAAAGCCCAGACGATCATTCCCACCGCCGTCAGCGCAATCGCTGCGCGCAGAATCACCGCCCCTTTTGGCGCAGAGAAATTCTGTCGCTTCAGCATAGCAGTCATCCTTCCCTTCGTTTGTCCGCTTTCAAACAAAACTTTCTGCCACAGGAGTTTTTTTCGCAAGCTCCTTGTTTCTGAGTGTCAAAAACGCAACCTCCGGACGGTTGTTAATCCGGGGCATTTCGCTGACGCTCAGCCCACGCGACACCACCAGTGTGCTGCCTCCCCGGCGGTAAATTCCCGCAGAATATTCCGGGAAAAAGCGGTGCGCCGGGGAAAGCACTCCGCCCAGCCGGGGCAGTCGGATCTGTCCGCCGTGAATATGGCCGGACAACACCAACGGCGCACCCCAATCGGCATATGCGGCAAACGGAGCCGGATCATGCGCAAGCAGGATGGAAAAGCGGCTGCGCGGACATTGTCCCAGCGCAAGTGCGACATCTCTTTCGGTAATATCCTGCCGAAGTCTGGCGTGCTTTTCGCCGCGCTCCGTAAACCAGCGGAATCCCTGCAGATAACCAAACAAAGGCAACTGTTCTCCCCGGATGCAAAGCTCCGCCTGCGCATTGTAAAGCAGCGGGATGCCTCTTGCGACAAGGGCAGTCTCCAGTTCCTCCGGCATTTTCTGCCTGCCGATGCGCAGCTCGTGGTTCCCTGGGCTGCAAACCATCGGAAAACCGGCAAGCCTGTCTGCCACGGAGAAAAAGTACTTCGCACAGCGGTCCTTTGAGCAGTCGGCCATATCCCCTGTCACAAGGATCAGTTCCGGGGAAAACTCCCGAACCCGCCGCGCAATCAGCTCCCCGTGGTCGGCAAAGCGCGACGAATGAAAATCGCTCATATGACAGATGCGCAGCCCGTCCAATGCTTTGGGCAAGAGCGCCTGCGGCAGCTCCGCGCTGGTAAATTCAACCGGTGATTTTTTCATTCTGAAATCCTTTCGCCGTGGTGAAATTTTTGCTGAAACATCTCCGATTCGTTCTCATCATCACGCCCACGGTTTCATAATTGTTAATTATACAACTTTTTCACCGGATTTGCACGGGAATCTTGCCGGATTTTTGATTTTTCCGGCCTTCTCCGCACTCAAAAAACCTTCAAAAAAGGTTTTTGCGTTTCTCACGGGAAAAAAACATTGATTTGTCCGGGCAATTGTGCTATACTATGTTAGCAATTCTGACGGCACATCCACCCGTAGTTAAGATGGATATAATAGCAGATTCCGATTCTGAAGGGCGGGGGTTCGAGTCCCTCCGGGTGGGCCAATTGAAAAAATCCCGTAGATCGCGACAGAATGCGATTTGCGGGATTTTTTATGCTATAATTAACGTGATATGGTGAACTGATATAGCGGCAAAACGGATTTTGTATGATGATAAAAAATAGGGGGCCGATCAATTGCTGCGTACCATTGAACTGAACGGACGCACCGTCGTCTATGATTTTTTACGGAAAAAAGTGAAAAATATCAACCTTCGTATCCACCCAAACGGCAGCATACGGGTCTCCGCGGCAAAAAACGTGCCTGTTTCCGCGGTGGAGGCTTTTTTACGTTCCCAGTCCGGCCGGATTCTCAGTGCGTTGGAACGGTTTGCTGCTGCGCCGCCGCCACAGCTGATTTTGTTTGCTGACGGCGAAACTTTTCCTCTGCTTGGACAACCAATTCGTATCCGCGTGCTCATTGGCACACAAAACCGCGCGCAGTTGGCAGAAAACGAACTGCTGTTAACGCTCTGTGAACCGGAAAACGCCGCTCTGCGAGCAAGACTTTTTCAACAATGGAACATGGAAATGTGCAAAACTTTCTTCGACCAATCCTGCAGCAGAATGCTGTCTTTGCTGCAAGGCAGCGGTGTTCTCCGTCCGTCCATCACCGTGCGCCGCATGACAAGCCGGTGGGGCAGCTGTCGCCCGCAAAAGCAGGCGATTACCCTCAACCTTCGCCTGTTGGAACATCCCGCTGTTTGCATTGATTTTGTTGTTCTGCACGAGCTGATCCATTTTGTGCACCCCAATCATTCGCAGGCCTTTTACCGCCTTCTTTCTGAATTGATGCCGGACTGGCGCGAACGGAAAAGGCTTTTAGAGTCATGAAACCACCGAAAGGTGCTTTCCGGTGGTTTCTTTACAGAATATTTGCTTCTTCGTCCCCTGCCTTTTCACAGGCCGGGTGAATTATCAGATTTTTTCCGGTATGTTAATGCTCTGTTCAAAAAAGAACGATATACTGAAGAAAAAGAACAGGAATCTTGAGAAAGGGTGCGTTACATGTTTGAACCGAACTCCATGCTTTGGAAATTTTTATTTGTCATTCTTTTTACAGCCGTTTGGTACTATATTGTTTTCCGTTTGGGCTGCCGCGGAACCGATGAGCGTTTTTCGCCAGATCGCCGCCGTTACTGCGCCTTTTCCTGGGAGGAGGGCGGAAAATTTTATCAGCGATGCTTTCATATCAAATCCTGGAAAGACAAGCTGCCGCAGCGGATTCCGGAGGATGGCTTTTCAAAAGAACACTTAGACACCGTTACGCCGGAATATCTGGATACGTTTTTGACGGAAACCTGTCGTGGAGAATGGATTCATTCCGGGAATCTTCTGCTTTCCGCCGCGCTGCTGTTGGTGGCTCCCCGGGAGCTTCGTATGCTCAGCGCCATACTCAACGCCGTCGTTCATCTGCCGTACATTATGATTCAGCGTTATAACCGATTTCGCCTGCTGCGCTGCCGCAATCGTCTGCGCCGTCAACAGCAGCGTGCTTCCGGCATTTCTGTCGGTGAACAAACAGCCGCCTGTTAAAAAACGTTTTTGCTGTTTTGCCACCGAAAGCCTTTTCTGCACAGCCCATGTTGCCAATAAAAACAAAACAGTGCATTCGGTAACCATAGCCGCCGAACGCACTGTTTTTTATTGATAATTTACACCTGCCTCGCGCATGCGCTTAAGCTGGCGCACGTCTCGGCCGATAAACGGCAGGATGCGGTAGTTTGCAATAATTCGGGATACGACCCGTTCGGAATAACGGTTTTCCAGCTCTGAAATGGAAAGATTGGTGCTGATAATGGTAGGACGCTCCGCCATCAGTCTGGTGTTGATCAGGTTATAGACTGCTGCGCTGACAAACTGCGTCAAAAATTCCACACCGAGATCATCCAGAATCAGCAAATCGCACTCCTGAAGCTGACGTTCGCTCTCGCTGCTGTCCGATCTTCCAAAACGCTCCCGTTCGATCTGCAGCATAAAATTCTGCGCCGAGCCGTAAATCACGCCGTACCCTTTTTCAATGACCTCGCGGGCGATGGCAAGCGAAAGGTGCGTTTTTCCCAAGCCTGTGGCGCCAGTCATCAGAATACTCGGCGAATGCAAGGAAAAGCGCTGCGCATATCCGGTGCAAAAACGAAAAATATCCTCCATTTTCCGCCGTGGCGAAAGGCCTGTTTTCTCGTCCGGCTCCGATGGATAATACGACAAATCAAAGCGCTCAAAAGAGCTGAGCGAGAGCGGCGTCAGACGATTGAGCTTCTGTTGGGCGGTTTCCCGCAGCAAAAGCTTCAGGCATTCGCACATTCTGCCGTCGATGTAGCCTTCGTCGCGGCACGCCTGGCACGCAAAGTGCGGCTCCATATAGTCCTCCGCGAATCCCGCTTCGCGCAGCACCTCGGCAAATTCGCGCTGCTGGCGCAGATTCTCTTCTGCAAGCGCGGCAATCTGCTGCTGCGCATCTTTTCCGGTCATAATCAGTCTGGCGGCGCGCAACCCCGCTCCGGAAATTTCGCGTTCAATTTCCAGCGCGCGCGGGCATTTCTGCCGAACCTCCTCACGGTGCTGCCGCGCGGTTCGGTTCGCCGTGCTGCGTCTGTCGGACATTACGGCCATAGCACTGTCATAAATCTCACGGTCATATCCCATTGCAAGCGTGACTCCCATCTTCAGGTTCCCATCGGAAAACAGAATCCCGTTATTTCATCATCAGGTCGCCGTTGAGCGCCATTTTTTCAAATTCATTGATATCATAGGATGTTTTTCTTTTATTTTCGGCAACGGGCGGTTTTTCCTGCTTCTTTTCGCTTTTTTCTCCGCGGGCCTCCGCCAGCGTGCGCACACCCTGTGCATTCCAGCGTTCCAAAATTTTATTGATGTACGAAAAGCGGACTTTTCCGGTGCTGTCCACACAGCGGTCATACGCCTCGCGGATCATATCGTCCTCAAACTGCCAGAGATTAATCCAGCGGGAAACCGCTTCACTTTCCGCCGCACTGGGAGGGCGTTTTTCAATGCCGAACAGCCGACTGATACGGTTCCACGCCTTGCGCCGTTCATCCAGCTCGCAGATTTTTCGCTCCGCCTTCTCGTGTGTATCAATTCCGTCCGAAGCCCAGCTGATTGCCATCTTTTCGATATAGGCCATATTGCTTTTCCCGGTGCCGACGGCGTATTGCACCAGCATAACAATAACGTCCGCCGGCAACCCGTCCCAGTCGTGAACACTCAGCAGCGTTCCCATCTCCGGCGTGGAAATCGGGCGCGCAAAAATTGACTGCACCGTATCCATCATGCAGCGAATCTCCTCGTCGCTGTTAATGCGCGCCGCTACTTCCGCGGAATCCAGCTGACGCGGTCTGGTTGGCCGGCGCGGCGTTTTTTCTTCTTTTGCATGCGTGGACTGCGGCGTTTCCGCTTTCTGTTCAGGCTCTGCGGAGGCGTTTCCCGCCTGCTCCGGCGCCGCCGGTGTCAGCTCGCCGTTGTTTTCACGGATCAATCCCGCCTCAATCCAGTATTGCATGGCATCGCAGACATCTGCGCGAGAAAGCCCCAGCGCTGTGCCGATCGCTTCAGGGTCGTTTTCCTGTCCTGCCCGGCGCAGCAGCCACAAAAGCACCTTTAGCTGTGCCGATCCGGCCATCTTCAGGTGGCGGTCCACCACTGCCGCCGGAACCGCAAACACCTGATTCCACGCGCCAAGTTCCATTTCATATTTCAAAGCGACCGATCATTCCTTCCCCAAAGCCAAACACGAGGCTTTCGTTTCTATAGAATACCAAAGAATAGTTTATCACGGATTCGTGGTTTTTGCAAAGGGAAGTGCGTTTCCCGCCATATCCGCACAAAAAACTGCTGTCGAACGTGAGACATTCTCGCGCCCGGCAGCAGCCGTTCTTACAATTCATTCCTCCGTCAGCTGACATAACGGAACGGGTTGACATAAACACCGTTTACCATCACGCCGAAATGCAGATGGTTGCCGGTTGCCCAGTAACCGGTTCGACCGACCGCGGCAATTGCGGTACCCTTGGAAACAACCGCTCCGCTCCCGACATACAAGCGGGAACAGTGCGCGTAAAAGGTTCTCATACCGTTGGAATGCTGGATGGTCAAATTGTAACCGTAACCGGGATGCCATCCGGCGCTGACCACTGTTCCGGAGTCGACCGCATAAATAGTCGTACCGGACGGAGCCTGAATATCAATTGCCTGATGAATGCTGCCTGTCACTCCCCACACGCCGTAACCCTGAGAGATAACGCGAGAAGCCGGTACCGGCCACATCAGTTTTCCCGTGGACTGTACGCTGGTGCTGGCGTTGGAATAAGACATTGTATAAGTCGGTTTCTGTTTGGTGCCGACCAGTACCTTTTGATCCACAGCTGCCTGCAGTGTCACCGTGCTGATATTCTGCCGGTCCACCTCAACGCCGTCCACATAGGTCACCTCGTCGACCATCTGCTCCACACCGTTCTGCCCTTTGACGGCCACTTTTGACGACCCAATGTACAGCTTCGACGATTTCTCCTTCACTGTGGCGTACGGAATGGAGGCCGTATACGTTTCACGCTTAACGGTTTTAATGGTCAAAAACCCTTTTTCACCGGAAATCGTAAGCTTGTCACCCACATGAATCGACCCGTTTTCCAGATCGACGTCAGGATTCAGGTCCTGCAGCTGCTTCAGCGAAATACCAAGCTTTGCTGTAATGGAGAGAGGGGCGTCGCCCTCCTTTACCACATATGTCTGACTGACCTCTTCTGTGGCGGTGAGTTTGGCCTGCATCGTCTCCGAACTCATAATACCGCTGGTGGGATACATTCCTTCCACCAGCTGAACGTCCTGCACAAATGCAACGTCCATAGTATCGTCATCAGCTTTGTTTTCCTTCAAAATCGACTGCAAAATAAAGCGCAGATCGGTTTCGCTTTTAACCGCTCCCACAAAGGAACTGTCAATATAAAGACCGGTTGCCTCTTCAATCACGCCGTCGGAAGCGGCAATAATTTTATCGCACACATTGCTGGCGGTAACATAATACTGGTCTTCGCTGATTTCAGTAAAAGTATAGGTCGGAACAACATCGACAGCGACAGCTTCCGCCGCACCGGAAACGCGGGCCGAAGCCATGTCCACAGCCTCGCCCACCACATTTTCGTTCTGAACGTAGCCGATGGACGTCCCATTATAGGAAATTTCCAGACCATATTGTGCTTTGGAAAGATTCTGTGCAGTGACCACCAGCAGCGCAATTGCCGCCGCCGGAGCCGCCACGTTTACGATCCCCCCTAAAATACCATGATGCGCAACAAGCGCACGACCGGTTGCGCGGAAAAACTCCTTAACCTTGCCGCCAAAACCTTTGGCGGAATGGATTTTGCCGCAGGAATGGGCAAAGCCCTCCTTCAGGCTGCTCCATTCGCGTTTGGCACTGCGCAGCCGGCGACCGATGCTCCAATCGTAAACTTTGGCCAGAAAACTGGTGACAGGTGCAAAAAACCTTGCACAGCGCCGGCGGATGCGATGATTGATGCGCACCGACTGAATGCCGACAAAATAAAGAAAACGCCAGGTTTTTCTCACGCCATATTTTACAGCGCCGCCGATTGCGGCGCCAACGTGTAACTTGCGATTCAAATGCGTCGTTCCTCCTTTCCGGACGGCACAAAGCCAACCGTGACTTGGCGACCGAAAAGGTTACAATTTGTAACCTTTTTATAGTATACAAAATTTGAGGCCAAATTTCAAGAGGAAAATGTAAACAATATATGAAGGCAAAGATTCGTCATATTGCAAAAAACAAAAGAATCCCCGGTCTTATGCGTTTTTTTGCAGCCTTATCCCCGTGCCCGCGGGGCAAACTATTCGGTGCGGTAACTCAAATTTTCCGGCTGCCAGCCGCGGATGACGGGCAAAAAGCCGCTTGCTTCCCGTTTTGCTCCCGCAAGATCATGTTCTTTGTAATTTCCGCACTCCACTGCCGTTATTCCGGGAATTTCGCCCTCGTAATCCGCGATCTGCTCAAAAATGCGGAGAACCAGCGCAATCACTTCTTTTTCCGGCAGATTCCGCGTCAGAAAATAAAACCCTGTGCGGCAGCCCATGGGGCCAAAGTAGATAATTCTGTCGGAATATTCCGAATTGCGCGCTAAAGTGGCAAACAGGTGTTCAATCGTATGGATCGCGGCGTTTTCCAGAAACGGCGGCTTGTTCGGCACGCGCATGCGGATATCATAGGTAGTCACATCGCCATCGATTCGGGAAGTGTAAATTCCGCGTTCCAACAAGTCATGATTGACGCAGAAACTTTTGATCCGTTTTAATTCCATTCTGATTCCTCTTTTCGTTCAGCTGTATCAAAATATTCCCTCAAGCCATCCTCTGCCGCCTGCGGATCCATCCCGCACCGCAGCAGCAGTATGCGAAAATCCTTTGGCAGAGGGCTGTGCAGGCAGATCTTCTCTCCGCTCACCGGCTGTGAAAAGGCCGCCCGGCCGCAGTGGAGCGCATGGCGCGTTATCAGCTCCGTGGAGCCGTCGTACATATCGTCCCCGGCCAACGGAAAACCGAGCGACGAAAAATGCGCCCGAATCTGATGGGTGCGCCCTGTTTCCAGCCGGACGGCAAGCAGCGTATGATCTTTTCCGCACGCCAGCGCCCGCCAGTGCGTCAGCGCACGTTCGCCTCCTTCGCCGATCTCCCGCCGGATCCCATGCCCCTCCATCCGGCGCAGCGGAGCATCGACGGTTCCCTTCCCTGTCAGGATTCCCTGTACCACGGCAAGATATGCCTTCTCAACCGCCCCGCTCAGCGCATAGGCCGCATGGGCATGCTTTGCGGTCACCACAATGCCGGAGGTGTTGCGGTCCAGCCGGTTGACCGGGCGAAACGTTGCGCATTCGCCCTTTTGCTGCAGATATGCCGCGGCGGCATTGGCAAGGGTGTCGGCGGCATGCCCCGCCGAAGGATGCACCGGCATAAACGGCGGTTTGTCAAACGCCAGCACATCGTCGTCCTCATAAAGCACCGGGACTTGCATTTCCACTGCCTGCTGCGGGCGCTCTTTTTCCTGCGGCAGACGAATGACCACTTGCTGACCGGCATGGACACGGTCGATCGTGCGCAGCAGAACTCCGTCCGCCGTCACGCCGTTTTCCACCTGCTTGAGTTCAAGCACTGTATGATACGAAAGCCCGCAAAAGCTGCGCAGAAAAAATTTTCCCCGCGCACCGTCAAACTGTTCCGGTACTGTAAAATGCAGCTCTCTCAGCACGAATCCTCCTCTTTCCGGCATCCCGGCGAAAATGAAGCGGCACAACCCCGAAGGGTTATGCCGCCAAAAGTTTTCTGAGTGCGGAATTATTTCACCACGCGGGTCCAGCCGAACGGATCCGGCAGCTTGCCCCACTGGATGCCGGTGAGCGTGTCATAGAGTTTCTGAGTGACCGGGCCGATTTTTCCTTCACCGATAAAGGCGTGCTCGTCCTTCCAGACCAGCTCCTTGACCGGAGAAATCACGGCCGCAGTACCGGTGCCGAAAACCTCCTCCAGCTTGCCCTCGCGGGAGGCTTTCATAATATCGGCGATTGCAAGCTTGCCCTCGATGACCTCATAGCCCCAGTCCTTCAGCAATTCGATGCAGCTGCGGCGTGTCACGCCGGGCAGAACCGTGCCGACGGTGGCAGCTGTGTAAATCTTCCCGTCAATCTTGAACATGATGTTCATGCTGCCGACTTCTTCGACATATTTCTTTTCCACGCCGTCCAGCCAAAGCACCTGCGCATAGCCCTGCTCTTCGGCCAGCTCGCCGGCCTTGATGGAGGCGGCATAGTTTCCGCCGCACTTGGTGAATCCGGTCAGACCAGGTGCCGCGCGGATGTACTCGTCCTCAACATAGATGCGGACCGGGTTGATGCCCTCGGCGTAATAGGCGCCCGAAGGAGCACAGATAATCGCAAAAGTATAGCGCTTGGACGCATGAACGCCCAGGCCAACGTCAGTTGCGAAAACGAACGGGCGGATGTAAAGCGAAGCGCCGTCGGTGTGCGGAACCCAATCCTGTTCCACCTTTACCAGTTCGTTGACCGCCTGAATATAATCCTCCACGGAAATTTTCGGAATGCAGAGACGATCTGAAGAATCCTGCATCCGGGCGGCGTTGCATTCGGGACGGAACAGCTGGATGGTATTATCGGCCGTGCGGTAAGCCTTCATGCCCTCAAAAATTTCCTGGGCATAATGGAACACCACGCAGGCAGGATCCAGTTCAAACGGAGCATACGGTACGATCCGCGGATCGTG
This sequence comes from Acutalibacteraceae bacterium, assembly GCA_050947015.1. Taxonomy (GTDB): domain Bacteria; phylum Bacillota; class Clostridia; order Oscillospirales; family Acutalibacteraceae; genus CAKXIK01. Next base: position 47,369 of record JBMNVT010000012.1, on the reverse strand, counting down.
CCAGCCTTTTCCCGCCTCATAGTCCATCAGAAACATATGATCCGTAAAAATTTTGCCGAAGCCGAGCTTGGATTCATCTGCCGGTTTTGTCTTCGGTGTTTTTGTCAATTCGATTTTGATGTCCAGCATAACAAATGACCATCCTTTCTTTGTGGAGAACGCTCCCCCAAAGACGGTACGGAACGCGCGCCGCGCTCTGCTTGGGTTCCCTACAAAATACTTTTTTCAGATTATACTATAACATATAGGAAATTGCAAGGTTCGGTGCAGCGAAACAGAAAAAAAACTTTCATCGCGTTACCGTGTTAAACCACTCCTTGAATTCCTGCACCCGATAGAATAAATTGACACATTCCTCTTACTCCTGTATAATGAAATTTACTTCCGGGATTCCTTCAAAAAGTAACGATTCAGTTCTTTTTGAAACGGCGGAGGTACAAACATCGAAACACGGGAAAGGCGGCTGTTTTATGCAGGAGAAGATTTTAAAATTGCTGGAAGAAAACGCTCGGTTGTCAAACCGGCAGATCGCAGTCATGCTCGACACGACCGAGGACACTGTGGCCGCCGCCATTGCGGAATATGAAAAAAGCGGCGTGATCAAGGGGTATCAGGCTGTGGTGGATTGGGATTCCTCCGCGCCGGGGCATGTAACGGCAATGATCGAGCTGAAGGTTGCTCCCCGCCGCGATTCCGGCTTTGACGAGCTTGCCCACCGCGTAATGGCATACGAAGAGGTGGAAAGCGTATATCTGATGAGCGGCGGCTACGACCTTTTGGTTTGCGTGCGAGGCAGCTCCCTGCAGGATGTCGCCATGTTTGTTGCAAAACGTCTTTCCACGCTGGACGGCGTACTTTCCACCGCGACGCACTTTTTGCTGACCAAATATAAGGAAAACGGTTTTGATCTGACCGGCGGCAAAGAAAAGGATAAAAGGAGCATGATACTGTGATCGACTACGAATCCGTTCTAGGCGACCGGATCCGGCAGGTCAGGCCGTCCGGCATCCGGCGTTTTTTTGATATTGCAAACGAGATGGAGGACGTCATTTCGCTGAGCATCGGAGAGCCGGACTTTTCCACCCCCTGGCACATCCGTCAGTCCGCCATCGATTCCATTGAAAAGGGCAATACCTTTTATTCGCCCAACCGCGGCTTTGCCGAACTGAGAAACGAGATCTGCAATTATTTTTTCCGCCGCTTTTCCGTGCAGTATGCGCCGGAAAGCGAGGTCCTTGTCACCGTCGGCGGCTCCGAGGCGATTGACGCCTGCATCCGCACGCTGGTCAACCCCGGCGACGAGGTGCTGATTCCGCAGCCGAGCTTTGTCTGTTACGAACCGCTTGCCGAAATGGCCGGCGGGGTTCCGGTCGCTCTGGAAACACACGCGGCCGACGGCTTTCGGCTGACTGCCGAGGCCCTGCGCGCAAAAATTACGTCAAAAACCAAGCTGCTGATTCTGCCGTACCCGAACAACCCCACCGGCGCAGTGATGCGCCGCGAGCATCTGGAGGAAATTGCCGGCGTTCTGCGTGAAACCGACATTCTGGTTCTGTCTGACGAAATTTACGGCGAGCTGACCTACGGGCGTACGCGCCATGTGTCGTTTGCGTCAATTGACGGAATGCGCGAACGGACAATCGTCGTGAACGGTTTTTCAAAATCCTACGCGATGACCGGCTGGCGGCTCGGCTACGCACTGGGGCCCGCCCCGCTGATCGGCGCGATGACAAAGCTGCACCAGTACGGCATTATGAGCGCGCCTACACTGGCGCAGTATGCGGCGGTCGAAGCGCTGAAAAACGGCGATATCGATATTGAAAACATGCGCTGCGAGTACAATCTCCGTCGGCGGCTGATCGTGGACGGCCTGCGCGAAATGGGGATGGAATGCTTTGAACCGGAGGGTGCGTTTTATGTGTTTCCCTCTATTCAGAAAAGCGGCCTCTCCTCTGAAGATTTCTGTCACAAGCTGCTGACCGAAGAGCATGTTGCGGTGGTGCCCGGCAATGCGTTCGGCGCATGCGGCGAAGGCTTTGTGCGCATTTCCTATTCTTATTCTCTCAAACACATTACCGAGGCGCTGTCGCGCATGGAACGTTTTCTGAAAAAATAATTTACGCTGCGCGGGAGGCGCCGTTCGCCTCCTGCTGTCTGCCCGGTGCTGCGGGTATGGAGAATGTTCATGAATCAGATTGATCTGCTGAAGATACGCGCAAATGCAAAAATTAACCTGACGCTTGATATCACCGGCAAGCGCCCTGACGGCTATCATACGCTTTCCACGGTAATGCAGTCGGTTTCGTTGCACGATCATGTGACTGCTGCCCGCGGCCGATGCTCGGCAGGCGATATCCGGATCGCCTGCGACGATCCCCGGATTCCATGCGATTGCCGCAATCTGGCGCATCAGGCCGCCTGTGCGTTTTTTCATGCCTCCGGAGTCCAAAACCCCGGAATCTTCATCGATATTGAAAAAAGGATTCCCTCGCAGGCGGGGCTTGGCGGAGGAAGCGCCGACGCCGCCGCAGTGCTGTACGCGCTGAACCTCATGTTTGGCAGCCCGCTCACCGAGGAAGCGCTTCTGCAGGTTGGGGCAGCCGTCGGCGCGGACGTTCCTTTCTGCCTGACAGGCGGGACCCGGCTGGCGGAGGGCATTGGCGACACCCTTTCCCCGCTGCCCGCCATGCCGCCGGTTCCGATTGTCATTGTAAAGCCGCCGTTTTCCTCCTCCACCGCCGAAGCCTATCGTGCGGCGGATTCCGTTCTTCTCTGCCATCCTTCCGCGCAGGCGGCTGCCCAAACCCTGCGCAGCGGCAGTCTTTCCGCTCTGGCCGCGTCCCTCGGTAACTCGTTTGAATCTGTTGTCGCTCCCGAAGAAATTGCGGCGCTGAAACGGCGGTTTTGCGAAAATGGAGCGATCGGCAGCGGGATGAGCGGCAGCGGAACCGCGGTTTTCGGTCTGTTTGCCTCCCCCGCCGCGGCCGAAATGTGCCGCGCCGCTCTGGCAGAGCAATACCGGGATGTCTTTCTCGCTTTTCCCTCTCATCACGGTGTGGAATTGGAAACCGCGCCGCAACCGTAATTAATTGTATAAAAATGGAAAATCCGTCCATACTTCGAATAACAGATTCGGAGAGGACGGATTTTTTATGAAACAGCAAAATAAACTGGCAAAAGCAATTGCCGCTGCCCTGATTCTTTGCGGCCTTTTCATGATGGCGGGCTTTACGCGGCAGTGCGAGGATATTTCTACCCGGGTGGTGCGGCTGCATGTGCTGGCCAATTCGGATTCCGATGAGGATCAGGCGCTGAAACTGAAAGTGCGCGACCGCATTTTGCAGGAGGCGCAGGGCCTCGTTGGCGAGACTGCAGACAAAGAGGCGGCTCTCCGGCAGCTTTCTGCGGCGATTCCCGCGCTGCAGACGGCTGCCGAGGATGAAGTGCTCAGGCAGGGTTATCATTACCCGGTTTCGCTTTCCATCACCAACATGTACTTTAATACACGCGAATATAAAACCATTACGCTGCCCGCCGGAAACTACGACGCGCTCCGGATAACGATCGGCAGCGGAAAAGGGAAAAACTGGTGGTGTGTTGTCTTCCCGCCGATGTGTCTTGCCGCGGCGACTGAGGAAACGGACGCCTCCGCGCAGCTGGAAGCCGTTCTCCCACCCGACGAGCTGGAAATTGTGGAAAATGCCGACCGGTATGAAGTCCGCTTCAAGTTGGTGGAATGGTTTGAGGCGGCTCGCGAGTGGCTTCGTTCAACCGCACCTGACGCATGAATTCCGTCGGCGTCATCCCCTTGAGCTTGTGAAACACCTTGGAAAAATAAAGTCCGCTTTCGTATCCCACGGACTGTGCGATAGATGCCACGGTAAGCTCCGGCCGACCGAGCAGCGCACACGCCTGCCGGATTCTGTATTTGGAAAGATAGGTTTTCGGCGATTGCCCCAGAACCGCCCGAAATGCGCGGTAAAGGTGACTGCGGCTGATGCCGACATACGCCGCAATGTCATCAACGGTAATGGGGTACGAATAGCGGTAGCCGATATATTCCGTCGCCTGCCGTACATAAATCGAAAGGGCATCGGCATGCACTTCTTCCCGAACGGTATGGGAAAGAAACAGCGAAAGCGCCAGATAAAGGCGCCCGGTCATCTGCGCCATTTGGGAAAGACTGTTTCCCCGTGCCTCATAAATTGCAAAAAGCTGCTGCCTCAGCAAATCGCCCCACTCTCCCGCATGCACCACCGGATTCTCCGGCAAAAAATCGGTTGCGCTGAGCAGATGCGCGGCATCGCTCCCGTTAAAGCCAACCCAGTAATACTCCCAGGGCTCTGCTTTGTCGGAAGCATAGGTCACGGTAGTGCCGGGGTACACCAGAAAAACGTCGCCCGCAGCAAGCCGCAGCTGCTGCCCTCCGACGGTATACACCCCCCGACCGGACACGATATAATGAATCAGATAATGGTCGCGCACGCCGGGCCCCCATTGATAAAGTGGATCGCACTGCTGAAAACCGACATTGTATACGGAAAGCGATACCATTTCTTTTTCGGCAACCTTATAGGAATTTTTGAATGTATCGGCCATCGCGCCACCTCCTCAAACAAAAATAAGTTTCCTGTCTGTTATCGTATCGCAAAGGCACGCGTCTGTCAACACGGCAAAGCTAACGAGTCTTGCTGCAGAATTTTGCGGGAAAACGCTGATGAACAGCCGTTCCGGTCTTTTTTGCCGAATCAAAACGTGCTATACTGAACATGTGTCGTGCTAAACCCAAAACCGGCATTCGGCAGCGTTCGGCCGGAACAGGAGGCTTTTTTATGGACAGCAGGCTTTTACGCAGCTTTATTGAAATTGTGGAAAGCGGCAACATGACCGCGGCGTCCCGCAAGCTTTTCATTGCACAGCCCGTGCTAAGCAATCAGCTCCGGGCGTTGGAGCGTGAGCTTGGCGTGCAGCTGCTGGAGCGCACCTCCCGCAGTCAGAGGCTAACCGATGCCGGGCGCCTTTTTTACCAGCGTGCCAAGGATATTCTGGCGTTGGAAAGCCTTGCAGTCAAGGAAGCACGCGATTGCGAGCTTGGCGAACGCGGAACGCTGCGGTTGGGAATGACGCCTTCCACAGCGATCACCCTGTTTGACGGCATCCTCACACGGTTCTGCCGCCTGTGGCCGCAAATCCGCTATCAGCTTTATGAGATGAATTCCGCCAAACTGCTTCAATTGCTGGAAGCCGGCGCCATTGACGTTGCGGTGGTGCGAACGCCGTGCCGCTTTTCCGCCGCAATGGAGCCCCGGTTTATCAGCGGCGAACAGCTGGTCGCCGCCTACCGCCCGGATTGTTTTTCGTTCGGAGAAAACAAAAGGATTCCGCTCTGCGAACTTGCCGAAAAGCCGCTGATGATGATCCAGCGCTATGAAGAACTGGTGACCGGCGCCTGCGACAGAATTGGGCTGGTACCGGACATCAAGTGTGTCAATATTCAGATTGCCGTAACGCTCAAGCTTGCGCAGGCTGGCATTGGCGTTGCAATCGTGCCGCTCTCCACGCTGGCTGTCAGCGACGACCCTCTGGAGTACCGCATGATTGACGAGCCCGCCTTCGCCATCAGCCGCGCAATCGTCACGATGCGCGGCAAAACACCCTCTGTGGTCTGTTCGCATTTTCTGGAGCTTTGCCGCGAGGCTTTTCCCATTAACAAAAACAGTCTACCCCTTTTTTGATTATGCGGACAAAATTCATTTTAACGAAAAAATCTGTCCGCGGTAAAAAAGCACCTGTTTTTTGAAATATTTTTCCAATTCGTTAAAAAGCGCATTGGAATCCATCGTTTTCAATGTTTCACGCAATAAAAAAGGTTGCTTTTTCGGCAAAAAATGCGGTTGACTTTTCTTTCGCAAAAATGTATAATAACCAATAATTTCTCGTTTATAAAAGTGACGCCTGAAATTTTTGAATCGGGAAGTTGGCTGTTGGATGAAAATCCTATTTTTCGGTGTTTGGAGCGAAGGATACCGGAAAGAAATAAACTGATTTGAGAGGAAGGAAAAGTTATGAAAAAGAAAATGCGTGTCTTATCTCTGGCATTGGCAGCTGTGATGACGGTTTCCCTGTTTGCCGGCTGCAACGGCAGCAGCGGCAGCGGAACCGCAGGCAGCTCCGGAAGCATTAAGGTCGGCCTGCTTGCCCCGGCTACCGGCGAGGTCGCCGAATACGGCATTGCCGTTTCCAACGGCGTACAGCTTTACATTAGCGAAATCAACGCAAAGGGCGGCGTCAACGGCAAACAGATCGAACTGGTCACTTACGACGAAGAAGGCAACGAGGCAAAGGCTCTTACCGGTTACAGTTCTTTGGTGGATCAGGGTGTCACCGCCATTATCGGCGACGTGACCACCGCTCCGACCGCCGCGGTCGTTGTGGAAAGCCAGCAGGACAACATGCCGATGATCACCGCTTCCGCCACTGCAGAAAAAATTACCTGCAAGCTCGATGACAACGGCAATGTGGTTTCCGTTTACAAGAACATGTTCCGTTCCTGCTTTATTGATCCGTTCCAGGGTGAAAAAATGGCTAGTTTTGCTTCTGAAAAACTGAGCGCCAAAACAGCCGCCGTGCTTTACAACAGCGGTTCGGACTATTCCGTCGGCTTGTACAAGGCATTTGTCGCAAAGGCAAAGGAGCTTGGCCTTGAAGTTGTCGCCGAGGAAAGCTACGGTAAGGATGCGGTCGATTTTCAGGCTCAGCTGACCAACATTGCTTCCAAAAAACCGGACGTTCTGTTCGTTCCGGATTATTACAAAGTACTTGCCAACGTTGCGCCGCAGGCTAAAAGCGCCGGTGTCACCGCCACTCTGCTCGGCGGCGACGGCTGGGCTTCGATTATGGACGTTATTCAGGACCCCTCCGTACTTCAGGGATCCTATTTCTGCTCCGGTTATTCCACTCAGGATACTTCCGAAGCAGTTCAGACCTTCCTGAAGAATTACAAGGCAAAATACAACGATGAGCCGAACATGTTTGCCGCTCAGGCTTATGACGCCGCCGCAATCCTCTGCGCCGCTCTTGCCAAGGCAGAGGAAGCCAATCTGACCGCCGGTTCCGATGAATACAAGCAGGCCGTAATCGATGCGATGAAGGCCACCGATATGGACTGCGTCACTGGTCACATTACCTTCGACGATTACAACAATCCGCAGAAAACCGCTGTTATTATTAATATTGCTGACGGTGAAGCAAAGTTCTGGGGCAACTATTAATTCTAATTCCCGGACTGAAAAAGTCAGGTCTCCCGCTTGGGATCGGTACGGGGCTGTTGCATAATTTGCAGCAGCCCCGTATCCATTTTCATAAAACAGTTTGAATTCGGAGAAGGAAGGACGGATGCTTTTATGCTGTTCATTTCCCAGCTGATCAACGGCTTGCAGCTCGGCTCCATTTATGCGCTGGTTGCCCTTGGCTACAGCATGGTTTACGGCATTATCATGCTTTTGAATTTTGCTCACGGCGACATCATCATGGTCGGCGGCTACATTGCCATGCTGATTATTACCGCCGGCATCAACCCTGCAGTTGCCGTGGTTGCCGCGATTGTCGGCTGCGCCGTGCTGGCGATGGTCATTGAAAAAATTGCGTATAAGCCGCTGCGCTCTGCGCCGCGCATTTCCCTGCTGATTACGGCAATCGGCGTTTCCATGCTGCTGCAAAATCTTGCACAGCTCATTTTTTCCGCCAACGCACAAAGCTTTCCAAGCAGCAGCATCATTACAGTGCAAAATATTTCGTTGGGCGGCACGCAGATCAGCGTAACCGCCATTGTCACAATCGCCGTTTCCATTATCTCGATGATTCTGCTCACGCTGCTGGTGCAGAAAACCAGAATGGGCAAGGCGATGCGCGCGGTTTCAGAGGATATGGGCGCTGCCCAGCTGATGGGCATCAACGTGAACCGCACTGTTTCGTTTACCTTTGCGGTCGGCTCTGTTCTTGCGGGAATCGGCTCCATCCTTTACTGCTGCCGTTACCCTGTACTGACGCCGACCATTGGCTCCATGCTGGGGCTGAAGGCGTTTGTTGCCGCGGTACTCGGCGGCATCGGTTCCATTCCCGGCGCCATGATCGGCGGCTTTGCCATTGGCCTGGCCGAAGTGCTTGTCACCTCTCTTGGCCTTTCCGAATGGGCTGACGGCATTGTGTTTGCCATTTTGATTGTCGTGCTGCTCTTCCGCCCAACCGGCTTTATGGGCAGGAGCATGTCTGAAAAAGTGTAACGGCTGCAATCTTTTTGGAAAGGCGTGATTCAAACCGATGGATAAGGTTAAAAAAATCCCCGTGCCGGCTCGTTACGCGATCAACACGCTTCTGTTGGCCGCATTTCTCCTGGTTGGCAACACGGTAATCACATCCGGCGCGGTTAGCCGCGCGCAAAGCTCAATTATTCTGCAAATTGGCATTTACATTATTCTGGCAGTTTCCCTGAACGTTGTGACCGGTTATCTGGGGCAGTTGCCGTTGGGGCATGCCGGATTTATGGCTGTCGGCGCATATGCCGGCGCAATTTTCTGGAAAAGCAGCACTCTGCCCCGGCCACTTGCGGTTGTTCTGGGTCTGGTTCTGGCCGGCATCGTCGCTGCTGTTTTCGGTGTTATTATCGGCATTCCCGCGCTCCGGCTCAAGGGGGACTACCTGGCGATTATCACCCTCGGCTTCGGCGAGATTATCCGCGTGGTCATCATCAATCTTCCGAACATCACCGGCGGTACGCCCGGCCTTTCGGATATTCCGAAATTTGCAAAAAGCACCAGCTTTCTTGTCGTTTTTCTCTGTGTCATTATCACCTGCTTTGCCATTCACACATTGATGCATTCCCGACACGGCCGCGCGATTCTTTCTATCCGTGAAAACGAAATTGCCGCCGAAGCCTGCGGGATCAACACAACCTATTATAAGGTAATGGCGTTTGCGTTTTCCGCGTTTTTTGCCGGAATTGCCGGCGCGCTTTATGCCGGGAATCAGGGGCTTCTTGTTCCCGGAACGTTCGATTTCATGCAGTCCATCAACATTCTTGTCATGGTGGTGCTCGGCGGCATGGGTTCCATGTCCGGCTCCATCATTGCCGCAACAGTGCTCACGGCTTTGCCGCTAATGCTGCAAAGTTTCAGCAAATACCGCATGATTATTTACTCCCTGCTGTTGATTATCGTCATGATTTTCAAGCCGTCTGGGCTAATGGGTATGTATGACTTTTCTCTGAGCCACCTGCTGGAAAAACTGATTAACTGGAAGCCGGCAAAAAGGAAAACGCCCCGCAAGCCGGAAAATCCGGAAGGAGGTGCCGCAAATGAGTAAAATGGTTCCGATCCCCAGCCCCGGAATGCTGCCGGAGCGCGATTCCGACAAAACACCGATTCTTGAAGTACGCCGTTTGGGCATCGATTTTGGCGGACTGACCGCTGTGGACGACTTTAACCTGACGATCGGCCGCACTGAAATTGACGGTCTGATCGGACCGAACGGCGCCGGAAAAACAACGGTTTTCAATTTGCTGACCAAGGTTTATCAACCAACGCGCGGCACGATCCTTCTGGACGGAAAAGACACTGCCGGAATGAATACGCAGCAAATTAACCGCGCCGGAATTGCTCGCACGTTTCAAAATATTCGCCTGTTTAAGAACCTGACGGTGGAAGAAAATGTTTTGATTGGCCTGCACCACGAAATGGACTACCGCTTTCCTTCTGCACTGCTGCGGCTGCCGGACTACTGGCGCGCCGAGCGAATTGCCAAAAATCGCGCTGGCGAACTGCTTTCCATTTTTGACATGCAGGATCTGCGCTATGCACAGGCCGGCAGCCTTCCCTACGGTGCACAGCGCCGCCTGGAAATTGTTCGTGCGCTGGCCACCAACCCGAGCTTGTTGCTGCTTGATGAACCCGCCGCAGGCATGAACCCGAGCGAAACCGCTGAGCTGATGGAAAATATCCGCAAAATCCGCGACACCTTTGAAATCGCTATTATGCTGATTGAGCACGACATGAACCTTGTTATGGGCATCTGCGAGGGAATTGCGGTGCTGAACTACGGGCGGATTATCGCGCGCGGAACACCGGATGAGATTTCGCATAACCCGGCCGTCATCGAAGCATATCTTGGCAAAAAGGACGGTGAGCCGCATGCTTAAGATTGATCAATTGAACGTTTATTATGGCAATATTCACGCGATTAAGGACATCTCCTTTGAAGTGAATCAGGGTGAGATCGTCTCGTTGATCGGGGCAAACGGCGCCGGAAAATCCACCATTCTGAAAACGGTTTCGGGGCTTTTGCGCCCCAAGACCGGCACCATCTCTTTTTTGAACGATTCCATTCAATCCATCGCACCACATAAAATTGTGTTAAAAGGGCTGGCGCAGGTTCCAGAAGGTCGCCGCGTTTTTACCCAGCTTACGGTGGAAGAAAACCTGGAAATGGGCGGTTACACCCGCAAAAAAAGCGAAGTTGCGCCGGACTTGGCTCATGTTTACGACCTGTTTCCGCGGCTGAAGGAACGGCGCCGCCAGACGGCCGGAACGCTTTCCGGCGGCGAACAGCAGATGCTGGCCATGGGTCGCGCGCTGATGAGCCATCCCAAGCTGCTGATGCTCGACGAACCCTCCATGGGTCTTGCTCCGCTGCTGGTGGAACAGATTTTTGAAATTATACAGCGCCTGCACGAACAGGGTACGACGATCCTGTTGGTGGAACAGAATGCTCAGATGGCGCTTTCCATCGCAGACCGGGGTTACGTTCTGGAAACCGGCCGTATCGTCCTTTCGGCTCCTGCCAAAGAATTGTTAGAAAACGATGAGGTGCGCAGAGCCTATCTTGGCGGCTGATGATCACGCACGGCTTGCAATCCAAAATTTAAAAGGTGGAAGGCGCTTCGCGGAGAAGCGTCTTCCACCTCTTTTGTTTATCTTGAATATGGAAATCTTATTGAACTGCTTCGTGGAATTCGTCCAGTACTCTTTTTTGATCCTTTACGTTGGCGTTGGCGACAACAAAACTATTGTACCAGCCACTCTCCTGACGTGAAAGTCTTGCCTGTTCAGCGGCGCTCATTCCCGGAAAACTGCCGTAATAGCTTTTTCCCGCCTTGGCAAGGCTTTTCAGCACAAGCTCGGGATCATGACGTTCCGGATTGCCAAAGTTGAGACCGATACTCTTCCGGAATGTCGGCATCATTTCCAGAAGATGCTGATTATTCCCGCAGTAATGGATATAACCGCCGCCGAAATGATCCAGCAGCCGCTCCGTATAAGGTCTCATAAACGTTTCCAGATGCTCTGCCGAAAGAAGCGTGCTTGTATCTTCGCTGACCTTTAACGGCTTATCTGCCGGGAGCACAAGACCGTTATAATGACAGACGTATTCCGTCGGCGCAATGATTTCCAGGCATTTTTCAATTCCGTAGATCTCTGCCGTCAGGGACATTTCCAGCGCCTTGTAAACCAGCTCCGGATCATCGTAAAGGCTGTAAAAAAACTCATCTCCCATAAACAGATGCGCCATATCGATCGGCCCCTGCAGATCCATTGGATAAACTTGAATGCCCGTTCCTTCCAGCATATTTTTCATGAATTTCATCTGTTCCAGACCGGTTTTGAATTCTTCGGATTCCTCAAGGCTATCCAACGTGATCTCCCGAATCTCCTCCGGAGACAGGTGTTTTAAAAGCCAGGGCATTTTATCGTGAAAAAAGCTCTGTTTCAGCCCTCCGTACAAGGTACACAATGCGGCACAACCGACATTGGCACGTACCGACGGAACTCCGTCGCCGTCTGCCAGTGCCGTGGAAAGCGCAGATCTGAATTCATTGACAAACATTTTTTCCGGATCATAATGAATTTCATAGTCGTCATACACCGGCAGTCTTTCCGCCTCCGGAAGATCCGTCACATGCAGCAGAAGGCTGCAGATCCCTTTTTCGCCATTCCACTGCCGCAGTTGTTTTTTTGCATTTTCCTCAAACGCAGGAGCACGTTCTCTTAACATTGGCAGCAATTCGTTTTCGATATAGCTCATTTCCGGCAACATGGATGATCGTCCTCTCTCTTTCTTTTATTCTCTTGTGTTTTGGAACTGGAAACCGTATAATCATTATGGGTATTATATCAAAACCGCACGTTATATTTTTTCTTTTCGGAACATTTTTTTGCTGAAAGAGGTTTTTTTATGCAGACAGAGGACTACCGGCAAAAGTTCAACCGTTTGTTCGATATCCAATTCAAAAACACCCCGCCTGCTCCGCTGCCGCATATCCACGATGTTTATGAAATGATGCTGGTGTTGTCCCAAGGGGTCTTCTGCAACGTCAACAACCGGCGATATGCGGTTCCGTGCGGCGCCATCCTGATTTTTAATAATATGGATCTGCATGGGATCAGCGTGGAAAAGGATGCGCCCTATGTTCGATATGTTACTTACTTTCAGCCGGGATTCATTGCGCATTTATCCACCATGCAGACACAGCTGCTGGAATGTTTTTTCTATCGCCCCTTTGACACTCCATGGATTCTTCCTTTAACGAACGAACAACGCTCTCAGTTCCGGATGCTTCTGGATCAGACGATCTCGGTACAACAGGGAGCTTCCGATACCTATGGGTATGATCTTCTGCTGCAGATGCGTCTGGCGGAGGTTCTGATCTGTGCAAACCGGTTCTACCGGGAATATCACGGGCTTACCGAACAGCAAATTTCCGTCAAGCCTTTTTACGAAATGCTGCATTATATTCATCAACACCTGGACGAAAAGATTACTCTGGAGTCTCTTTCCAAACAGTTTTATCTTACAAAACGGGATTCTTCCCGGCTGTTTCATCAGGCTGCCGGGATGTCCTTGGGCGAATACGTCGTCAAGTGCCGGGTGGATCGGGCCGCAAATGCCTTGATCCAAGGGATACGGGTGGACGAGGTGTGTGAGAAAGTCGGATTTCGGAATCTGTCCCATTTCAGCAGAACCTTTAAGAAATATATGGGGCTGAGCCCAAAGCAGTATGCCAAAGCACACAAACAGTAACGGATCTCCGTCGCTTCCCAAAACCGGGTGTTCCCCCATTTACCGGAGAAAAATCTTCATCCTTTCCGCACCTGCTGCGGAAAGGATGTTTTTTGTCGATAAAAGTACGGTTTTTGGGATACTTACTCTGCGATAATAGCAGCAGAAGAAAAAATACGGTCAAAATTTTCTTCCTCAGGACAAGGAACACTTCAAAGAAATGAAAGGATGATCCGAATGACTGCTGTCAGAACCGCAGGAACATCTCCAAAAACCGTCGAATCTCTCACAAAAAAAGCCGCTGCGCTCTGGCACCGGCTAAATTGCACCGAAGAAGCCCCCGACAACGGCTTTGACGATACCTACTGCACGTGCCGTTTTTTGCAGGCACTGCTCAACCGCCTCCTTGACTCCGCACTGAAACGCCTTCTTTCTCCCTCTGCCGCCGCCGCAAATAACGCAACGCCCTGCAGCGACCCGACACCTGCAGTTGACTCACGCTGCAGAAAAAAAGCGCCCGATGCGTTCCGCAGCAGCGCGTCCTGCATTTGAATGCGACATATAATTTCCGTTTTATAATATTGAATCAAAATATTACAATTCTCATTTCTTCCCCAGAACAAATAATTTCTTTTTCGTAAAAAAGGTGCTATCATATTGGAAAGGAAACTTGATCGGAAAGGATGAGGAACATGAGTGCAAACGAATCGGTCGCTTTGCTGCAGAAATGGATCGATGAAAGCAGCCGGATCGTCTTCTTTGGGGGCGCAGGCGTTTCCACCGAAAGCGGGATCCCGGATTTTCGCAGTCAGGACGGTCTCTACCATCAGCATGATCGGTTTCCTCCGGAAGAAATTTTGAGCCACTCCTTTTTTCTGCGGAATCCGCAAGAATTTTACCGGTTCTTCCGTGAAAAAATGCTCTGTCTGACCGCGCAGCCAAATGCAGCACACGGAAAACTCGCCGAACTGGAACAGCACGGCAAGCAGGTCGCGGTGGTAACGCAGAACATTGACGGTCTGCACCAAAAAGCCGGCAGCAAAACCGTTTTTGAACTGCACGGTTCCGTTCTGCGCAATTTCTGCACGAAATGCGGAAAGGCTTACCGCGCGGATTTTATCAAACAGGGAACCGGGCTTCCGCTTTGCAGCTGCGGGGGACTAATCAAGCCGGACGTCGTTCTGTACGAGGAAGGTCTGGACGACGCAACCGTAGCCGGAGCGATAGAGGCCATTGCCGGCGCACAGCTGATGATCGTTGCGGGCACCAGCCTCACCGTTTACCCGGCGGCCGGTCTGCTGCGCTATTTTGGCGGCAGCCATCTGGTGCAGATCAACCGCACCGCCACACAGCTTGACGAAACCGCCGACCTGCTCATCCGCGGCAGCGTCGGTGAAACGCTGGCGCAGATCCGTCTGTAAATATTTCTGTCGTTCTCCCTTTACAACATCAGCGCCGCCGACCCGAACCGGTCAGCGGCGCTGCATCTTCTTTTATCCTTCTTTTTTCCGGTACCGCAGGATCTCCGACAGAGCCTCCCGGATATCCGCCATGGAGGAAAGATCGAATTCCTGTTCTCCGTAACGCAACCGGTTGTAGCCTGCCGTGCATTTTTCGATCGGCGGAAGGCTTTCTGCAAGCGCGTTCTGACAGATTTCAAGTGTGGTGTTGCTGACAGCCACAGGAACTCCCTGCAATGCAATCCCCTGCAGGATCAGCCGGTAACCGGTGCGCATCGCCTGCGGAGAGTCTTCTTCGGCGGAAAATCTGCGGCAGGCACGTTTCCATTTTCTCCGGTCGGCCGCAGAAAGTTCTTCCTGCAGCCCGCCGGTCTCCGATTCGATTTTTTCATCCGTTTCCGTGTAGTACTCGTTCTCGTCGTGCTCTGCTTTCTGCCGGCCGCCCCAGAGCATTTTCCGGAAAAATTCCCGGATCGCCTGCCAGGCTGACCGCAGCCCCAGATAAATTTCATGACGGTAATAATAAAGCAGAAAGACAAAGCCGATTGCCAGAACGATGCCGAAATAAGTCCAGAACGGGCTGGTTTTTCCCGGTTCCAGCTGGCCCAGAACATTCTGCGAAGCCTGCCCCTGCCCCGGTTCCTTCGAAACGCTGTCGCTGCTTCCGCCGTTCGGCATCAGGCCGAGCAGCCATTTCAGCGCAGCAAAAAGCCCTTGCCCTGACGCTGAAAGCAGCCACGCAATCGGTCGATACAGCAGCAACAGAAACAGCAGCACACCACCCGCAGCGATCAGTAGACGAATATTGTAGCTGCGGATCTTCTGAGGCAGCGAATCGAACCGGTGGTGGCGGCGCTCCATCATAAAATCGATCCCGGATTGATTGGAACCGAACAACACCAGCAGCATAGCCAGAAAGAGTGCCGCGGCAAACGGTGCGGCTCCCACGGGATTGACCCGAAACAGTTCCATCACGATCAGCACAACGGTGTATTCCGTCAGATAGCCGTAAAACACACGGAGCGAAAGAATCTCTCCATAGGTGTAAAACCGCAGTCCGCCGACCGCCCAGAACGCCGCAGCGCCTAAAACCGCCATGCCCGGCGCCGCCATCGGATTCTTCCATGCGAACAGAAAATAAATTCCCGCTGCCAGCGCAGCGCCTGCGGGAACAGCCAAAACGCGTCGCGGCGCCGAGGAAAGACCCCATCGGTCCACCGCCAAACCGCAGCATTTCCCCGCAAAGCCGCAAAGTTCACAGACCAGCAGCTGCAGAAAAAGCGTCTCCGCCGGCAGCGGCGCCACCTCGCCGAAAAGCAGACCGGTTACGGCTGCATGGTAAATCACCAACAAGGGCAGCAGCGCCAACGGAAGAAAAAACGCCGCGCAGAAATTCAGCAGCCAAAGCAGTTTTCGGTTCATGCGACACCCTCCCCTCCGCCGCGCGCGGGCAAAAAGTACGAAGCGGTGCAGTCCTCGGGCAGCTCAGCACCGTCCAACGGACGAGTCAGAATAAAATGCACCTGAACGCCTGCAAAGGCCTGCCTGCGCGCAAAATCGGCCATTTCGTTCTCCCAGTATGCCGTGATCAGATAAACGTCAGTGGCAAGCGTCTCGCGGTTCAGCGAAGCGAGAAACGGCATCAGGTTTTCGCTTTTTTCATTTTCCAGCCGCGCCAGCACGCGCAGCTCATCAAAGAAAAAGTCCTCGCCGCTTCCCTGCCGTGTTACCGTGGCCTCCTTGCCCGGCATTCCCCCGTTGGCAAGCAGCCTCATCGGGATCCCCTGCTGCGCTGCCTGTTCCAGACAGGTTGCCGCCGCACGGATCCCCTGTTCGATATCGCCTTCATCGTACCGCACCCTTGCTTCATCCCGCCGCGTCTGCATATTCAGAATCACGGCGACCGTCTGGTGGGAGGTGCAGTCGTTGTTGCGCACCATCATTCGCCCTTCCCGCGCGGTGGCCGGCCAGTGGATACGGTTGGCGGAATCAAAACGGGTGTATTCCCGCACACCGGAAACAAAAAACGGATCGGTGATCAGCCGGCGGCGCACCACGGTCTCGCCGTTCAGCCCGCTCGGCGTCAGCGCGAGCGCTTCGGAATCGAGCGGTTTCGGCAGCACCGTCACCTCCGCCCGGACGGAAACCGGCATGGAAAGCGATTCCCGCCCGAGCAGATCGGTCGCGACGATCGTGATTTTTCCCACCCCGAACACACCCCGGCGCAGGCATTTGACCTTCCATCGCCGCACGACGCGGTGATGGCTTTTCAACACAAAAAAGCTCGGCACGAATCGTGTCTGGTCGGTCACGACCGATTGCGAACCGGCGTAATCCAGCCATTTTGAAGTGCTGATCTCAGTTTTTGCCCACGGGATCGGAAGCCATTTGTTATTTGTTACAGTCTCCACCAGTTCGATCTCATCGCCTTCAAAGGCTTCGTCCGTGCTGAAACGGCATTCATAGGTCAGCTTTTTGTCCCAGCACCGCAAATATATTTGCCGTTCCGCAACAAAAAAGACCAGAACGATCATCAGAAACACATAAAAGATCACGGGAACACCTCCGCTCTGCGCTCCGGCGTTTATTCGGCGGATTCGATCGGCACGCGCGTTTCGGTCAGGATCTGATGCAGAGCCGCCGCAGCCGGTTCGGCGCCTTGCGTCAGGCTGCGCCCTTTGCACAGGATGCGGTGCGCCAGCACGTCGGTACAGACCGCTTTGACATCGTCCGGCAGCACAAAATCGCGCCCGTCCACTGCGGCATGCGCCTGCGCGGCGCGCTGCAGTGCCAGAGTTCCGCGCGGGCTGACCCCCATGCGGATGGACGGGTGGCTGCGGGTCGCCGTGACCAGCGCGATCAGATAATCCTGCACGGCGCCGCCGACCCGGACGGTTCTGACCGCCTGCTGCGCCGCAATCAACTCTTCCCTGCCGACCACCGCGGTCAGCGCATTCGCCGGGTCGCTTCCCACCCGGGCGGAAAGCATCGCTTTTTCGAATTCCGGCGCGGGATATCCCATGCTCAGTCGCATGAAAAAGCGGTCCAGCTGCGCTTCCGGCAGCGGAAAGGTTCCCTGGATCTCCACCGGGTTCTGCGTTGCGACCACAAAAAACGGCTTTTCCAGCGGATAGGTCACGCCGTCCACCGAAACCTGACGTTCCTCCATGCATTCCAACAGGCTAGACTGTGTTCGGGGCGTTGCACGGTTGATCTCATCGCCCAACAAAATATTGGTAAACACCGGCCCGGGGCGGAACGTAAAATCAGCCGCCTTCTGGTCAAAAAAATTGATGCCCGTCAGGTCGGACGGCAGCAGATCCGGCGTGAACTGCACCCGGTGAAACCGGCAGTCGATCGATCTTGCCAGCGCTTTTGCCAGCGTGGTCTTGCCCGTTCCCGGCAGATCCTCCAGAAGAATATGACCTTCGCACAAAACCGCCAGGATCACCTTTGCGATCACATCGCTTTTCCCCTGGATCACGCTTTCCATGTTCTTCTGCAGACGTTCGGCCAGCGACCGAACCTGAAGTATTTCCATCACGACGCATCCTTTCGTTATTTCGAATTTGTATAAAATTTATATAAAATCAATTAATTATTTAACGAATTTATTTCTATTCTATCACCACTTTGAAAAAAACACAAGGTCATTTCGTCCCGAGTTCAGAAACTGTCGTCCCGCCGCAGGCGGTTGGCAATCATTTCATAAATCTTTCCTGAAAACCTCACGAGGAGAAGCGGCACGAAAAAATGGGCGTATTCGCTTGACAGATACGCTTGAAAAACAGTATAATAAGCGGGAGTAATGGAGAGATGACGCGAGGGCACGCGAAGCCCTGCTCATTTCTCCTTTTTTGTATTTCAGAGCGGCTTCCCGCGCTTTTGTGGGAGAAAGGGTGACGATTGATGGAGCTTGCGGAGTCTCCGGTGATCGCGGCGGTGCGATCCCCGCAGGAATTTGAGGAGGCGCTGGTTTCTCCGGCCGAAACGCTGTTTCTGCTCAGCGCCAGTCTTCTCAGTCTGGAGGAAAACATCCGGCGCGCACACGAAAAACAAAAGTGCGTGTTCGTTCATATGGATCTGGCCGAAGGGCTGGGCAAGGATTCCGCCGGAATCGCGTTTCTGAGGCAGATCGGCACCGACGGCGTCATCAGCACGCGCGGTTCGCTGATCCGCATCGCACGGGAGCACGGGCTGCAGACGGTTCAGCGCTTTTTTATCGTGGATTCACATTCGGTGGAAACGGCGATCGAATCGATCCGTTCCTGCTCGCCGGACTGTGTGGAGCTGATGCCCGGGGTTGTTCCGAAAATTCTTCACCGGCTGTGCGAACGGGTTTCGGTTCCTGTGATTGCCGGCGGGCTGATCGAAACCAAGGAAGAAATTATTGCGGCAATCAACGCGGGGGCAGCGGCGGTTTCCACCGGGCGCCCGTCTTTGTGGTACGAATGAAAGGACGGTGCAAAAAATGAAACACGATTATTCCTCTCTGCTCGGCAAGCCGATTGCCTGCAGCTGTGGCCAAACGCATTTTTGCCCGATGGAACAGGTCGAAACCGGAACCGGCGCCCTCAACGCGCTGCCGGGAATTCTGCGTGCGCATCATTGGGAAAATGTGCTGATCGCCGCGGACGAAAATACCTTTGGCGTGTGCGGTGTCCGTGTGGAGCAACTTTGCCGGGAATCCGGCGCGGCGGTGACGACACACGTTTTTTTCTCCCACGGGTTTCTCGTTCCCGACGAAGCTGCCGTGTTCGGTCTGTTGAACGCCTCTTCGCATGAAACACAACTGATCCTCGGCATCGGCTCCGGCGTGATCAATGACATCTGCAAATATGTCGCGTTCAAGCTGAATCTCCCCTATGGCATCATTGCCACCGCTCCCTCGATGGACGGCTACGCCTCGGTGGGTGCGGCGATGATCACCAACCGGATGAAGGTGACCTATTCTGCCCGCATGCCGCTGTTTATTATTGGCGACGCACAGATCCTGCAAAGCGCGCCGAAGGAAATGATCCTTGCGGGATACGGCGATATGCTCGGTAAATTTACCGCTCTCAACGACTGGGAGCTTGCACACCAGATCACCGGCGAGCACTACTGCTCCTTTGCGGCCGGTCTGGTACGGGATGCGCTTAACGATTGCATTGCCTGTGCTTCGGGCATCGCCGCAGGGGAGCCTGCCGCGCTGCAGACCCTGATGGATGGTCTGGTAATCACCGGCATCGCCATGAGCCTGATCGGGAATTCCCGCCCTGCCTCCGGCAGCGAGCACCATCTTTCGCATTACTACGAGATCACCGGTCTGTTGGACGGCACGCCCTATTTTCATCATGGCATCGACGTGGCGTATGCATCGGTGCTCTCCTGCGCCGCGCGCCATTCGCTGGTGAGGCTGCTGGCCGAAAAGAAGACGGCGCCGTTTTGCCCCGACGAATGGGAGCGCAATATCCGACGCGTTTATTCCGCTGCAGCCGACGGCGTTCTGGAGCTGCAGGCGCGGCTGCCGTTTTACGAACCATCCGCTGCCGCGACACGGCGCGCCGTTCTGGCCGAAAAGCGCAGCGAGTTGCTCGCGTTGGCGGCAGAGGTTCCCGCACCGGAGACCCTTGCGGCTATGCTGGAAGAGGCCGGTCTTCCGCTTTCCCGGTTTTATGAGCAGTACGGCATGGAAAAGATCCGCGACAGTGTGCGCTACGCAAAGGACCTAAAGGACCGGTACACCGTCTGGTGGATGATGCACGACCTCGGCATTCTGGACGCCTTTACGGCAGAGCTTTCTGCTCCGCAGACGACCGCCGGCAAAAAATGACTCCCTGATGGAACTTCGCCGCAGGGAAGAACAGAAAAGAGGACTTACGATGGCAATTGACCGTGTATTTGGACAAAGCAGCAGTCATGTGCTGGTAGCCGGTCATCGCGGGATCCGCGCCCGCTACCCGGAAAACACCATGCTTTCCTTCCGCAAAGCCATTGAACTGGGTGTGGACATGATCGAAATGGACGTCAATCTTTCCGCCGACGGAATTCCCGTTGTGATTCACGACAGAAGGCTGGAGCGCACCACCAACGGAACCGGCTTTGTCGGCAGCAAAACGCTCCGGGAGCTTCAGCAGCTGGACGCGGGCGTACGCTTTAACGGCGTTTTTCCCGCCTGCCGCATCCCAACGCTGGAAGAATTCCTCGCTTTGGCGGCACAGCACCCGTCTCTGACACTGAATGTGGAAATTAAAGAAATGACGACGGAATGCGTTGATAAAACCATTGACCAGCTTCGCAGCTTTGGGCTGCTGGACCGTATTGTAATTGCAAGCTTTGACGCGGCCGTTCTGCGCTATGCCCACCGTCGGCACGGTATTCGGACACAGGGCTTTCCCGAGCATTACATGGCTAATTTTGACGCACACACTTACGAATGCATGTACGCGGCGGGGATCGAAATGAGCGATTTAACGCCGGAGCTTTGCCGGGAAATGCTCGACCGCGGCGTGGATCCGTGGGGCTACTGCCCGGATACCGACGAAGGCGTTTACCAGGCGATCCGCTCCGGCACGGCGCTTATCACCTGCAACGATCCGGAGCCTGCCCTGCGCATTCTGCGCGAACAGGGTCTTCACGAGTAACAGAAAGGCGGAACGCTCATGCACCCCATTTGCAGCAAAAAACTGTTTCTTCTCGATATGGACGGCACACTTTATCTCGGGAATCATCTGTTTCCTCAAACGCTGCCGTTTCTCTCCGCCGTCCGTTCCCACGGCGGCAGATGCATTTATGTAACAAACAATTCTTCCAAAAGTGTTGACGCTTATGTACAGAAACTTGCGCAGCTCGGCATCGCAGCCAAAGAGGACGATTTTCTTACTTCCTCACAGGCAACCGCACGTTATCTGCGCAAAATGCACCCCGAAACGCTGTTCTATGTGTTGGGTACCCATTCCCTGAAGCAGGAGCTTGCACAAAGCGGCGTCGCGGTGACGGATCAACTGTCCGATAGCGTCGGCGGGCTTGTGATGGGCTATGACACCGAATTGACGTTTCAAAAGCTGGAAGACGCCTGCCGTCTTTTGCTGCGGGACATTCCCTATATTGCCACAAACCCAGACTGGGTTTGCCCAACGGAATTCGGATATGTGCCGGACTGCGGCTCTGTCAGCACCATGCTGAAAAACGCAACCGGAAAATGGCCGAAATTCATCGGCAAGCCAGAACCGGAAATGATCCGGCTTGCGATGGAAAAAACCGGTTTTGCTCCGGAAGAAACCATTGTGATCGGCGACCGGATCTACACGGACATTGCCAGCGGATTAAATGCGGGTGTTTCCACCGCACTGGTGCTCAGCGGTGAGACCACGCGTGAGGTCCTTGAGGCTTCGGAACGAAAACCGGAATTTGTATTTGACTCCGTCGGCAATATTACCGCCCTGCTGCAGTGAACCCTTTGTTCCTGCGGCACACGCCCTTGGAGAGGGGCGTTAATCACTACTACTACCTGACAGCAAGGAAGTCCTGTTCTTATGTTTCGTCTGGAAACCCATTGTCACACCGCAGAAGTTAGCCGCTGCGGAAAAGTGCCCGCAGCGCAGCTGGTGAAGGAGCTCAAGCGCTCCGGTTTTGACGGCGCCGTGATCACCGACCACTTTTATCACGGTTATCTGGATGCAATTCCCGGCAGCTGGAAAGACAAAATGGATCATTATCTGACCGGATATTTCGCCGCAAGGGAAGCCGGGGAACAAGCCGGCGTGCGGATCTTCTGCGGGATGGAATTCCGCACAACGGAAAATTCAAACGATTACCTTGTCTTCGGCGTTACCCCGGAGCTGCTGTACCGCAGACCGGAACTGCACCGCCGTTCGGTTGCGGAGCTGCGCGAGCTTGCCGACCGGGCCGGCCTGCTGATCGTTCAGGCACATCCGTTCCGCACCGGGCTGTTCCGCGAGAACCCTGCCATGCTGGACGGTGTTGAGGTATTCAACGGCAACGCGCGCCATGATTCCCACAACGCTGAAGCTCTTCGCTTTGCGCAGGAAAACGGCCTGCTGCTTTTTTCCGGCTCGGACCACCATGAAACCGAAGACCGCGGACGCGGCGGAATGGTTTTGCCGCGCGAACCGAAGGACGAAACTGACTTGGTTCACCTGCTGCCGCTTGGCGGCCTGCTGCCCGACATTCTGCTGAGCTTTTTTCCGCCGAAAGCGGAACCCTGATTATTTCTTTCCCGAAAAACCGAAAACCAACAGCGCCTCTACAGTCATCGGAACAAGCCGAACAACTGCAGGGGCGCTGTTTTGTCGAAACATGGGTAGCTGCACGCTTTGCGGTTGATTATGGAATTCCCTTCCTGTTTTTTTAAAAAATGCTGGCTATTCTTCTGTTTTTTAAACAACTTTATCAAAATTTCTATCATGATTTCTCCTTCCAATCTGCTGATTCTCTGTTGCCTTGAAACGTCATATCCACTATAATATTTTACGATAAATGATACGGTGCAAAAGGATGCCGCGGAAATCCCTTTGCGCCGTCTATTTATGCGACATCAAAACAAAGGAAGGTAATCGAACTATGAGCATTCCCACAGAATACCTGATTGTACTGGGACTGATTGTTCTCGCTCTTGCCTACATCATCTTCAATTTTCTCCGCATTAAGAAGATGAACGAGGGAACTGCAGAAATGGCCGAAATGGCGGGCATTATCCGCAGCGGCGCTTCCATGTTCCTAAAGACAGAGTTCAAAACAATCGCCATTGTTGTGCTTGTCATTGCAGCACTGTTTTCGCTGTTTGTTGAAGCAACCAGCGGAATCACCTTTATTTTGGGCGCCTGCATGAGCAGCATCGTCTGCATTCTCGGCATGCGCAGCGCCACTTACGCCAATGTGCGCACCGCCAACAAGGCCAGGGAGTCCCTCTCCATTGGCGAAACGGTAAAGGTTGCTCTCTGCGGCGGCAGCATCAGCGGCCTGAGCGTACAGGCTTTTGGCATGCTGGGTCTGGTAGCTGTACTTTTTCTGTGGGGAAACCCCACCACAGCGAATGACGGACATGGACTTCTGGTCGACCTTTCCTGCAACGCCTCCATTATGCGCATTTCCACCTATTCGCTCGGCTGCTCCATTGTGGCCATGTTCAACCGTGTGGCCGGCGGTAATTACACCAAGGCCGCGGATATTTCCTCCGATATTCTGGCCAAGCTGCGGCACGACCTGCCCGAGGACGACAGCCGCGTCCCCAATGTCATCGCAGACTTCATCGGTGACAATGTAAACGACATCGCGGGCAACTGCTCCGACCTGCTCGAAAGCTTTGTGGCAACCATCTCCGCTTCCATGATGATCGCGGTGTTTGTTCTGAGCGGCAGCGCAATTTTCAGCAGCGCATTAATCTTCCCCATCGCTCTTGCCGGCGTGGGGCTCCTTGGCTGCCTGGTCGGCCTTGGTTTTGCTGCCATCCGCAAAATGGGCAACAATCCTTCCCGCGAACTGAATCTGGCAACCTGGATTTCTGCCGGCGTTACGCTGGGGCTGAGCCTTGCCCTCTCCTTTTACATGTTCGGTGGAAATGTAGAACTGCCTGACGCATTTAAACTGGGCTGGATTTCTCCGTGGATTTCCACTCTGCTCGGTATTATCAGCGGCGTGGCAATCGGCGCGATCACCGAGTATTACACCAGCACGGACTTTAAACCCACACGCAAGCTGGCCGAGATGGCCACCGAAGGAGAAGCCTTCGTGATTACCAAGGGCGACGCCATCGGTTCCCGCTCTGTTCTGCTGCCCGTTTTGCTCATTGGTATCTGCCTTTTCGTTTCCGGCTGGCTGTGCGGCACCTACGGCATTGCCATCTCTGCTTTGGGTATGCTCTCATTTGTCGGCGCCACGGTTTCCATCGACGCCTTTGGCCCCATCGCCGACAATGCCGGCGGTCTGGCAGAATCGTGCCACCTCGCCCCGGACGTCCGTGTGATCACCGACAAGCTCGACGCTGTGGGCAATACCACTGCTGCCGTGGGCAAGGGTTTTGCCATCGGCTCTGCCGCCTTTGCCACCGTCTCACTGATCGTTTCCTATGTTCAGAACTTCCCCGCGGGGCAGCAGGTGCTTGACTTTGCTTCCTTCGTCGTCGTGGCCGGCGGTATTATCGGCGGCGCGTTGGTGGAATATTTCTCCGCCATGCTCACCGACAATACCATTGACGCCGCCAAGATCATGGCAGACGAGGGCGACAAGCTGCTTTCCATTCCCGGCGTTCTGGAAGGCACTGTGAGACCCGATTACGACCAGATGATCCAAACTGCAACCAAGGAAGCGCTCCGCAAAATGGTCGTTCCCTCTGTGCTGGCAATTTTAGTGCCTGTAGTTGGCGGTTTCCTGTTCGGCATCGAATTTGTGGGCGGTCTTCTGATCGGCGCCACCGTTGTGGCAATTCCGCGCGCCATCTTTATGGGCAATTCCGGCGGTGCCTTTGACAACGCCAAAAAGTACATTGAAAGCGGTATGCTTGAAGGGCACGGAAAGAAATCCCCGGCTCACAAAGCCGCCGTTACCGGCGATACTGTCGGCGATACCCGCAAGGATGTTGTGGGCGTTGCGCTGGACATCTTTATCAAAACCATGTCGACCGTAGCCAACACGCTGGTTTCTGTTTTCTCCCGTTTCACCCTGTTTAAATAAACAGTATACCGGAAATATCCTTTAGTATAGTAGTGTTAGGGACACCCAAAGAGTGGAATGTAAGTCGGCGCAATTTTACGCCGACTTCTTTCTTTTCTTTCCTTTGGGCTGCGGCAGCTCTATGGTAACGCTGTCTGCTGCAACAGCTTCTTCCGGCAGTTCCACACTGCCTATAAAATTGTAGACGATTTCGATCTTCTGGCGTTTCTGTCCATCCGCAGTTACTTCCACATCATGTACTAAGATTTTCTCTATAAATGTGTTGAGCAGTGTTGGCGTCAGTTCCTCGAATGAAGTGGTCTGCTTAACCAGCTTTATGAAACGGTCGATATTTATGGTCTTATCGGTTTTCTGTGCAAGCTGTTCAGTCAATTCCCGAATCGTTGCTTCCAGACCTTTCTGCTCCGCTTCATAACCCGCTGATAACTTGGAGAACCGGTCATCCGTCAAATTACCCTTAATCTTATCTTCATAAAGGTGCTGGATAATGTTATCCAATTCATCATACCGGCTTCGGCTGGTGTCCAGTGCTTTCTGCATTTCTGCGAGTACCCGTTTTTGTTCCCGCATGGAACAAGACGCCAGCATGGTTATAAACTCACGCTCATGCTCTGTGGTAAAGTGCATAACTCGCTTCAAATCAGCAGTAACTAAAACCTTGAGATTTTTAATACTGATATGATGTGTGGTACAGGGATTAACACGCTTACTATATCCGGCACAAGTGTAATATTCGTAATTCTCCTTGATACCGGAACCACGATGATGATACATCTTGGAGCCACAGTCTGCACAGAACAACAAACCAGAGAATAAACCAACGGTTCCCATTTTCGTGTGTCGGCAGCGTCCCTCTCTGATTATCTGAACCCGATCAAATGTATCCTGGTCGATTAAAGCAGGATGAGTGTTTTCAAAAATCATCCGCTTATCATCGCCATTTACAATGACCTTTTTGCTCTTATAGGACTTCTTGGTTGTTTTGAAATTGACGGTATGTCCTAAATACTCCTTACGCTCTAAAATGTTGCTGACACTTTGGTACAGCCATTTACATGGAGCTTGTGGACAGTAGCCCTGCAAGTTTCCATACCGCCGATAATTCACAGTACCAGGGGTAGGAATATTTCTTGCTGTCAGGATATTGGCAATCTTCGTCGGACCTAAACCGGACAAACACATTGCGAAAATCTCCTTGACTACCGAGCCGGTTTCATCATCAATCGCCCAGTTACCATCATCATCTTTCACATAACCATAAGGCGGCAGGTGGCTCAGCCGCTTGCCGGACATTCCTTTTGTCTTGACCACAGCACGGATTTTCTTGCTGGTATCACGGGCGTACCATTCATTGAACAGATTCCGAAGTGGTGTAAAATCATTGTCGCCCTTTTCGCTATCAACATTATCGTTGATTGCAACGAAATGTATATCCTTTTCCGGGAACAACACTTCGGTGTACATACCGACTTGCAGATAGTCACGTCCAAATCGGGACATATCTTTTACAACCACCATATTGATCCGCCCGGCTTCAATATCTGACAGCATTTCCTGAAAGCCTGGTCGATTGAAAGTTGTACCGCTGATTCCATCGTCTACATAAAACTCATATTTGGTAATGCCATATTCTTTTGCATAACGCTCTAAAATCTGTTTTTGATGTTGGATACTGTTCGATTCTCCATCCAGACCATCATCCTGGCTTAAACGGCAGTAGAACGCTGCCCAGGATTCCGTTTCGAGCAAACGGCGTGAAGTGGTATTTATAGCGTTTCTTGCATTGAACATTTGAAATTGAGTAGCTGTCTGTTTCATAAATCCTCCAATCCGACAGCTACCATCAAGTTTAGGGATTTATGTCCCTATTATACATCAGACAGGCTGCCTTGAAAAGCAGTTTCGCACTTTAATGTGTTAAATTTCTATGAAGGACTTCTTTCTTCTCGCAACTCATTTTGTAAAACCTTCGCCATTTTTTCAACAGCCGTATCCTTACAGTTTGCATTGAAGCTTGATTGAACGACGAAGATGATTCCATTCAGTTTTATTTCTGTTATTTTGGTGGTTCTATCCTGTTCCACCATAAATCACTTCCTTTATCTCAAAAGGAATGCTGTGCCAGCACGTTATACCGGCACAGCACCTTTTCTCTTATTTTTTGTATCGTATTATCAGACAGCAGGACTGCCTGTTTGCTCTATCCCCGATACGGGAGTATTCAAGCCGATTCCGGGTTGCCAGTAAAACTGCGGAACCGCCGCAACCGCCGATAGGTGGGTAACACCATATTCGCAGTAGTTTTCGGTGAGTAAGCACGGTCTTTTATACTGCGGGTCATGGCGCTTTGCAGCCCACCACAGGCTGGCTATCAGCCACCAAATACCGCTCAGCCCCTTTGATGTTATCTTGTTGACGGACGCTCTGACCGTCCGCAGGGGGTCTTGGCGTTTGTGCTATGTGACGCTCGCCGCAGCATATAAAAACTTGAATACTGATATGAACGGGTTACCCGCTGTTTGTCAAGGTACTATTAGCGAGAGGGATTCTTTTCCCTTTCACTTTATAGGACAGAACACGGGTAAAAGTTGTTATTATGCTGCCAGCTTTTCTTGAAGTTTTTTCAGTGCCGTCTTTGCAGAACGCATTACTGTGGATTTGTTGCTTCCTTCCATCTTGGCGATCTCCAGATAGGTGTAACCATAAGCAAAATGGAGAAGAAAGCGACGTCGCTGTTTAGGCGTGAAGGTAAGCAAAGCCTCCTGTATTTCCTGCAAGGTTCGCATACGCTCATAGGTCTGCTCCAGCGATTCCGTTGACACTTCAAAAATCAAACAGGTATCCCAAGAACGAGCATCACGATGACGGTATTCTTCCTTGCGCTGGCGTTCCATTTCACGCTCATAGTCGATGAAAACCTGATAGATTTCTCTGGACACTTCTACCGTGATGGGCTTGCCGTTGCCATCAAAAATCGTAACGTAACACATGGCTCCCTCCTATGCAGCGTCATCAAGACAGAGAAGAATGCCCTGGGGGAAATGTTCGTCATCAGGATCAGGGGCAACTCCCATGCAGCACATACCGCAGGGACAAGGTGCGGGATTGTCCTCCGCCACAATCAGAACAGCTTCGCCGGGGTGCAATTTGATTACTCGTACCAATTTTTCCATATTCAATACCTCCGAAATTTAATTGAGGGCTTGTCCCTCTACTTATCGGAGATTGGAAGGAGCAAAAATTGACGGGGTAGAGAAAACTTTTGAAAATATTTTTTAATAGGCATGAGTAACGGCAACATCCGTCAGATTGGATGTTGCCGTTGCTCTTACCTACTAAGGAAATATATACGGATTTGCTTAAACGCTCTTTGAAGCAGGCGGGTAACCGCCGACGGGTCACATCCGAGGATAACCGCAATCTCTTTGTATTGATACCCCTGCCAGAAATGAAGTTCTATCACTTGCCGCTGCCGGTTGGTCAGACGACCAAGAGCAGCCGCTAAATGCTCGTTCTGAACAGAATCCAAAAAATCACGTTCCAGAGAGCAAAATACAATGTCCTCATGTATGTAAACAGTTCGTTCCTGAAAAGCCAGCTCCTCGGTCATACTCTCCAGCGAATAACAATGATACCGGAACTTCCGGTCGGAATTACTTATCAAACGATCTTCTTCTTTTAAGACCGCTGCCCAATATTCTTCGGTCATAGCCGTTTACTCCTTTCATCAGTTCGTGGTGTGCGAACTGATGAAGGTGGACTGCGGCATCTTTGATTCCCGCCGTTATTCGGCAAAAATCGACATGGAAAAACGCCAGAGAGCTTGTCAGGCTTTCTGGCGCAGTATAACCAAATATGGTAGTAAGTGCGATAGTAGCTATTATATAGGAATGATAGTATGTTCGACGAAACAAATGACTCCCACGGTGGAGCTATACTTTTTTTAATGTATTATCATTTTTGATTCGTCTAAACATAAAAATACCACCCGTGATTTTTACAGCCAAGCCACGGGTGGCGTACAAATAGACCCTGCCGTGAGAAGCTGTTTTTTTTATTGCTTCCCGTCAGGGCTTTATACATATTAAATTCAAAAACCGGCATGATAGTACCGAATAGAACACAACTTCAAGGGAATACCAAAATAGCAATCGGTACGATAGAATATATATGAGGTGAACAATCATGCCGGAAGATAGTCTTGAATTTCTGGGCAGACACATCCGAGCCGAAAGAGTGCGGTGTAATTTGACCCAGCAGGAACTGGCGGATCAATCTGGCTTGGCGGTCAAAACAATTCAGGATATTGAAAAGGGAAGGAAAAATCCATCCTATGAAACACTTTCCCGTCTGATAGAGCGATTGGGAATTTCAGCGAATGTCCTGTTCCAAGTTTCAACTCCCATTGTGGAAGAAGAACTCCAGCGGTTTATGGGAAAGTTCCAGTCATGCAGTCGTGATAATCAGCAGATTTTGCTCAACACATTGGACTTCCTAACAGAACAGCTCCTTGACCTTCAGCAAAAATCTGAATCACACAGTTCCGAGTAAACCAGCAGAGCAAGAAATGACTTGTTTCTGCTGGTTTTTCTATACCCATAACATCTCTTGCATAATATTAAAATAAAGTAGTCATTTAACATTCAGCAAGCTATTATTCAATATTTAACTCCACACTGCCAGTAAAATCTGAACACTCAATGCCGAAATAATTACCACCGTCAGGGAGCGTTATTGTATCACTGTAAGTGCCCTCAGTTTCAATCAATATTACCGGATCATCATCCCCGGAAATCCAGAATACCTTTGCTACACCAGAAGTAATGTTCAAAGTGCAAGTGACAGCTATCTCTTTTCCGGCTTCTCTTTCAATAGATGTCCCGCCAAAGAGATATTCCGTATCAGAAAAATTCTTGTAATCTGCCTGATATGTTCCCGTATAGTCATCTACTCCCTTTTCCTTTTTACCCTTCAACACCAGACTATTGGTAAGTTCAATAGAACCTATTGCCTGAATGGCATTGTTATAATGATTGAGAATCTCATCTTTTGTGCATCCAGACAATACAAAGCATCCCAAAAGTATTGTCAGGAATAACGTCATTATTTTTTTCATCGAAGCGTTACCATCCTTTCTTGGGTGCTGCCTTTACGGATTTCTTCTTTACCTGTTTCGGTTCTTTGTTCTTCAGGCAGGTAATCAATAGAATGGAAATGCCTGTCGCTAAAAGCAAACTGAAGAAACAAAGAAAGATATTCCAATGCACAGCTTCATCATAACTGCGATAGCCAACCATCCCAAGGCTTGCAGTGATCGGATATAGATTTGCTAAGGTCATATTGCCTGCCGCAAACATACCGCCATAACCATAGACAAATGCAAGGATGACACCTGCCAAAAATCCGTTTGCCGCCCGACTGGTAAGGACAATAATAGGCAGCACAGCAAGGTAGAGAAAAAAGTTCACTGCTGTAATCTGCAAGACTGCCTTAACTGCCAGTAAAAAGCTAAATCCGGGAAAGCCTGCCGCAAATTCCGCAAGGACTGTAAAAACGCCGCAAATCACTCCGAACATAGCGGACAAAGCACCGCATACAATGAGTTTTCCTGCCAGCATACGCCGGAATGAAACCGGCACTGTCAGAATGCTTTTCAAGGTATCATCTGTCCGCTCTCGTGAAATGATATACCCTGCAATCAGGGTAATGCACATCGGAAAGATCATGGACATATTATTTTTAATGACCTGCTCCGTAAGGTATGCAAAATCCCATACGGAGCCATCGTTTGCCATCGAAGTGAACAGCGTCAGCAAAACCGAAAGAAGCATAAGAGCAACACCAGCCCAGAGAATATGATACCGTTTCAGTTTATAAAATTCTGTTTTGATAATGCGTACCATTTTTACGCCCCCTTCCTTTTGTAAAATCTGTCAATCAGAACATAGGAAACAGCCGCTATGATTCCAAGAATGATTACTACCTGAAATGTGGAGGGAATCAGTCCCTGCATTTGTTCCAGATTCATTCTAATCCCATGCCTTTCCATATCTCCGGCGCTCCAAAAAGTAGTGAGTGGTGTTGGCAGAAGCCACAGGATCGCTTTCGGGAGTGCATCAAACAGTGCAGTTGCACTCATATTCAGTACGCTATAAAATACACATAACAGAATAGAGAAAATATAAGTTTTGCTGAAAAACACTACCAGAACAATCAGCGGCAATGTTCCTGCTGTAATGAAAATCCCTGTTTCTACTGCCAGAAACAGTTTATACGCAATCCCATAAACCTCTAATGTCATCATGCCGCACAGGATGGTGGCAATCGTAGAAGCTACGCAAAAGAGTATTCCGAACAGAAATAGGACGAGTATTTTAGCCAGAACCATTTGCGTGCTGGTAACGGGAATTGTCCGCAGATTTTTGAATGTATCATTGTCCCTCTCCATGAAAAAAAGCAAAGCGGCAATTACACCAATGATGCAGGGAAGCAGAAACTGAATACCGTATCCCAAAACCATATTAAATAAACCGTCAAAAGCATCGGCTTTATCTGTATACCGCTCCATCATAGAAGGAGTTGTCATGAGGTAGGTCAAAGGAACCGGAAACAGAAAAGCTGCCAAAACCGTCAACGGAATAAACTTTTTCCGTTTTAACTTCCGGAATTCATTCTTTATCAGCTTAAGCAATTCCTTCACCTCCTGTTACCCGCTTGAAGTAATCTTCCAAGGTATCTTCACACAGACGAGCTTCTGAAACCTCCAATCCCTGCTGGACAAATGCCCGAACAATCGCTGAAGCCGGCACATTCACATCCATAAGCTGGATGTTATTCTGATCGCATACGATATAATCCGTAGTTTGAAACCCTGCCTGCAAGACCTGTTCTGCAATTCGGCTGTCTGATACTGTAAAGTGGAAATAATGGCGGTTTTTCTGTTCCAGTTCTTTCAGACTTTCTTCTTCCAGTAATACGCCATGGTCGATGATCCCAACATCATCTGCCAGCAACGCAATTTCAGAAAGAATATGACTGGAAATCAAAATGGTTTTTCCCTGCAAATCGCACAGTTCCCGGATAAATCCACGCACTTCGGCTATGCCGATAGGATCGAGCCCGTTAATGGGTTCGTCTAAAATCAGCAAATCCGGGTTGTGCATCACAGCAAGTGCAATGGCAAGACGCTGTTTCATACCCAAAGAATACTGAGAAAACAGCTTTTTATCCCGATACGGCAGCCCCACAAGTTCTAATGCACTTTTAATGTAAGAAGCTTTTGTAAGTCCCCGCAGGTCGGCAAAAATTTTCAGATTTTCGGTAGCGGTCAGATTTGGGTAAAATCCCGGAGATTCTATCAGACTGCCAATCCGTGGAAGAACCTCCTGGCTTTGTGTCTGCATATTTTCCCCAAAAATATGGACGGTTCCGGACGTGGGTACGGTAAGCCCCAGCAGCATCTTCATAGTGGTTGTCTTTCCCGCTCCATTTCTTCCGAGCAAGCCATAAATGCGGCCACGCTTTACATGAATATTTAAGTTGTCAACACTTTTCTGTAAGCCATACTGCTTTGTGAGATTTTTTGTCTGAATGATATAGTCGTTCATAAGATATGCCCTCCTTTTGATAACTGAATTTTACTACAGCTACCTTGAGTACAGTTTGAGGCTACCTTGAGATTTCCTTGAGATTGCATCCTGCAAGTTGTACAGCCTTGACCGGATGCAGTATAATGGGTATAGACTATAAACCATTCAAAACACCATCCGGGAGGTGTAAAAAATGCTTGATAAATCAATTCTCATCGTTGATGATGAAAAGGATTTGCTGATAATGACAAAATCCATTTTTGAGCGGGCAGGCTATACAAATATCGTTACTGCCGCTTCTGCGAAAGACGCCTTAAAAATCCTGTCAACAAAAATGCCGGACATGATTATTCTTGATGTGATGATGCCAGAAATGGACGGGTTTGAACTATTACAGGAAATCAGAGCAACCAGTAAGGTTCCGGTTCTTATGCTGACTGCAAGAGGCGAAGCGGAAGATCGTTTTTCCGGTTTTGAGCTTGGGGCGGATGATTACCTGATAAAGCCATTCCTTCCAAAAGAGCTTCTATTGCGTGTCAATGCCATTTTGAAGCGTGCCTATCCGGAGAGCAATCGTATCATCGTCCTGGACGCTGTGAATGTTGACTTGGATAAAGCGGAGGTCTTGCAAGAAGGTAAGATTGTTTCTCTGACAGCAAAAGAATATGGCATATTCTTAAAGCTGGCTGAAAATGCCGGGCATATCGTTACCATCGGTTCCCTCTGTCAGACAGTCTGCGGAGAATTTTGGCAAGGTTATGAAAGTACGCTGATGACACATATCCGCCATCTTCGGGAGAAGATTGAAAAAAATCCCTCCACACCGGTTTCTTTACTTACTGTAAAAGGTCTGGGATACAAGCTAATTGTCAAGGGGGTAAAATAATGGAAACTGCATACCGGCTTTTTCGGAAATATTTTATCTCTACCATACTGATATTACTGCTTTTTCTGGTTTTGAATATTACGCTGATTGTAGGTGTTTTGCTGTTTGCAAACAGTAAATCCAGTGACTCTGAAATACCGGTGCAGACAATCAGCCAGCATATTTCTGTAGATGAAACCGGAAAAATAACTGCCGATTCTACAGCAAGCAGGCTCCTGTCCGAGAAGCAGGCATGGGCTATGCTACTGAATGATGCCGGAGCTGTAATCTGGCAGAAGAATCTGCCGGATGATTTGCCGCTGCAATATACCGCTACAGACATTGCCAAATTCAGCCGCTGGTATCTGAAAGAATACCCTACCTATGTTCAGGAGCATACTGCAGGCCTGCTCGTTGTGGGAGGCACTCCGGACAGCCTTGTGAAGTGGAACTACACCATGGATACGCAATATGCTTCCTTCGTCTTAGCGGGTATTGTTTTTGTTGTGACTGCTAATATTTTTCTGGTGCTGCTGCTGTTCTGGCGAAACACTCATAAAATAGAAAAAGCAATCACACCTGTTCTTCAGGGAATTGAGTCCATCTCCGCCGGACAAAAAATCTCACTTAGTGAAAAGGGGGAGCTTGCGGAAATCAACCACAAACTAAATACTGCCGGAACACATCTTCTAAAAAAAGAGCAGGCTCGTGCCGAATGGATCAACGGTATTTCTCACGACATACGCACACCGCTTTCCATGGTACTCGGATATGCGGAAGAAATCGAAGAAAACCACGAGGCGCCCGATGAGGTCAGAATACAGGCAGGGATCATCAAGCAACAAGGATTAAAACTCCGCAATTTGATAACCGATTTGAATTTAGCTTCAAAGCTGGAGTATTCCATGCAGCCCCTTCATGTTGAAACGATTTATCCTCTGGAATTAGTCCGGCAGGTTATCAGTCATTATCTAAATGGCGAAACAGACGACACCTATTCCTTTGAACTGACAGCAGAACCGGGTGCAGAAATGATGATTATTCAAGGGGATCCCCCCCTGCTCAAAAGAGCTTTGGATAATTTAATCGGAAACGCCATAAAGCATAATCCCGACGGATGCGGTATTACTGTTCAAATAAAACGCCATCATAATTTATGCCAAATATACATTGCAGATGATGGTGCGGGCATGACTGACGAGCAGCTAAAAACGCTTAATCAGGGGATATTCCCCAAGAAAGAATACCAGGCAACCGGCGAAACAGCACATGGACTGGGACTAAAATTAGTAAGGCAAATTGTTCAGGCGCATAACGGAACGCTTTGCTTTGAGCAAAGAACACCTCACGGTCTGACCATCTGCATTTCGATTCCAATGAAACAATGAAGTAGAAATCCATGTTGATTTTGCAAGCAATGGAAAGGGATATCCTTTTGCCCTCCAGCCCTTTGTGCTGTCTGGCGAAAGCTTATCCCTTTCCGCTTGTTGGGGAGTTCCCCAATCCCCCGGCAGAGTGCTGACGCACCTCTGACCGAACACCACAAAATTTGTGGTGGCTACGCTGCGCTAAAAAGGGAAAAAGCGTTGTTATGCAGATATGGCTACATAACAACGCTCAAAACTCACATTTGCTATTCTGTGACTATCCTGAAGCTGCTTACTCAACGATTATTTTGCGTATATTTATTTTAAATCGCTATGACAATCAGGGAATGGTAATGTCGTAGGAAATGCCGAAGACACCTCCGCCCAGCAAGGCATTGTTTGCAGTAGCAACACCCGAAACACTAACAGTTCCGGTATCGCCAGAATCGCCAGTGACGCCGGTATCAACGTCGGATTCAATAGTCTCCTCGCCATTTGCAGTTTCAAAGAAAGAGGTAGAGTCAGATGTACCGTTCAGGTCAACCGTGACGGTGCCGCTCATACCGGTAAATTCAGGCTTCGGGGATTCATACCACGGGACATACAGCTTTACCTTAACCTGCACACCGTCGTTTTCATCATAGGTTGCGTAGGAATTAATCCGCACGTTGGCAACTGCCTTGGGCATGGGGGCATCAGATGTCCAATAATCGCTCAGCAGACCGTCAAACTCTCCAATAACAATGGGAGCCTGCTCAGTTTCTGCTGCAAAAGCAGTGAAGGTTCCAAACGAACAGAACAGGCAGATAGCCATAAAAACAGACATCAACTTTCTCATGTGCTTATTCATAAAATTCTCCTTTAGAAACGGGTAATCTTGAACAAGCAGCTTGTTTGAATAGTCACACTTTGAAAGATTCAGGAAGTAATTTCTAAAGCAAAATGTGTTTTTTGTCTTAAAAAAACGTTTTGTTATTGCACGTCACGTTCTATTACAATATACATTCCCAAATTGCCATCCGCAAATGAAATACTGGTAGAAGTTGTTCCGTTGGAGTACAGGGTTCCAATAGAAGTATAATCTTCCCCCTTTATTTCTTCTGCAACATACTCAATTTCTGAATATCCTTCACTTTCTAATGAAACGATATACTCATCAAATTGCATTTGGCTCATATCATCAATCATGATAACACAGTAATCATTTTTGGTATCCACATAAGCATTATTTACCGTTCCAGCAGGAATTGGCAGTTCTTTAGTATATTCGTTTTCCGGCCAGACTCCGGCATCCAAAACATCAAACGAGTCAGGATCTATACCTGGGCTTTTAGGACTTTCTTGCGTACTGCAAGCGGTCAGCAAACAGAGCATAATGAGTGTAAGTATAGAGATAACTTTCTTCATCATTTCCTCCTATCATTGCACATGATTTTTAAGATTCGAACAACCAGCACGATGATTGCAGCTATTCCGATCACCAAAAAGATAAGTGAAGGATCTATTGCACCTATGCCGTTAATTCTAATGTTTGTCATCGCATCAGCTTGCCCTATTACTCCATCCGGGAGTTGTTTTAAGTAAAGCGTCCCAAACAGTACAAAAGCCAACACAGATACACCGATTGAAATAATTATAAAAATGATATTATTTCGTTTTCTGAGAGCGGTACGATCAATGCCCAACTGTTCTTCCGTGCTTATAGCAAAATCTTTAGGTGAACCTAATCGCTCGATTACTTGTTGTTCCGTTTCACCATGCTCCATGGCAGAAGTGAACACTTCATCTAAATCTCGAAGCACATCATTTTTCTGCTTTCGTGAAATCAAAAGTTCCTTTTTTACCTGTTTTATGTAATGTTCTTTCATATTGTCATCTCCGTTTAATTACAGCTTCTAATAAAACCATTAACACATTCGGTATAATTCTCCCAAAATGCAACCAATTCCGTTAAAGTTTCTTTTCCTTTCTCCGTAAGAGAATAATATTTTTTTGAACCGCCATTTGCAGCGGCAGGAGCAATTCTGCACTTAATAAGTTCTGCTTGTTGCAACCGATAAAGGATCGGATAAACCGTCCCTTCCTTGGCATATCCCAGAACAGAAGCACCATTATTATTTAATTCAGTGATAATTTCGTAACCATACGTTTCTCGTTTGGCAATCAAGCAGAGAAGAATCATTTCAAGGGAACCCTTTTTGAATTGCTGAACATATCTACTGTCCACTTGTACGCCTCCTATCTAACGCTAATTAGTAATGCTATGTAGCTGTATTATATTATGACGATTGACGAAAATCAATACTGTTGGATACGGGAGTGCCCGTTGCAAAGACAACGCCACGCCCTCCGGTCAATTCGTCCAGATAGCGGCACTTGGCAAACATATCGCTGGATTTCTGGGCTTCGGACTGACCGATACCAGCCACGTTCCGCATTTTTGTTGACAGGAACAAATTCTTAAAACCGTGGGCTTCATCTACAAACAGCTTATCGACGCCCAGTTCCTCAAAGGTAATCACATCGTCCTTGCGGGTCTGGTCATTGAGTTTTGCCATCTTTGCTTCCAGACTTTTACGGGTCTTTTCAAGCTGCTTAATGGTATAGCGTTCTCCATTCTGTGACTTGGCGTCCTCAATGCCATCGAGAATCTGGTTGATCTGCTCCTGCAGGAAGGCTTTCTGCCGTTCCGGGGACAGGGGGATTTTCTCAAACTGAGAGTGCCCGATCACAACAGCGTCATAATCGCCGGTAGCGATACGGGAACAGAACTTCTTACGGTTCTGGGGTTCAAAATCTTTCTTGGTGGCAACCAGCACATTGGCACCGGGATATAACCGAAGGAAGTCGGCTCCCCATTGTTCTGTCAGATGGTTGGGAACCACAACAAGATTTTTCTTGGATAAGCCCAGCCTGCGGCTTTCCATTGCTGCCGCCACAATCTCGAAGGTCTTACCGGCACCCACGCAGTGAGCAAGCAGGCTGTTCCCGCCATAGAGCATACGGGCAACAGCGTTTTGCTGGTGGGGTCTGAGGTTAATTTCCGGCGACATTCCAGAAAAACGGATATGGCTGCCGTCATAGGCACGGGGCTTGATGGAATTGAAAATCTCATTGTATTTCTGGCACAGGGTTTCCCGGCGGGCAGGGTCTTTCCATATCCAGGACTTAAAGGCTTCCCGAACCATTTCCTGCTTCTGCTGTGCCAGCATGGTTTCTTTGGTATTCAGCACACGCTTTTCATTGCCGTCCACATCGTGAATGGTGTCATACACACGGCAGTCCCGCAGGTTCAAGCTGTCCTCGATGATGGAATAAGCGTTCTTTCGCTTGGTGCCGTAGGTCACATAGGCAAGGGTGTTGTTGCCGCTGTCCCTGCTTTTACCGCTGACGTTCCACTCGCCGGTGGCAGCGGAATACCGGGCGGCAACAGTATCGCCCCGTAAATATCCGGGGGTTTTTAAGAGTTCATAGATGAACTGGGTGTAATAAGACGGATCAATCCAGGTTGCACCGATACGCACATCAATCTCGGCAGCTCCCAGTTCCTTGGGCTGGGATTTTTCAAGAGCAGACACATTGACTGCAAAGGACGGGTCACGATCTGCGGCTTTCCGTGCTTCTTCCAGCTTTTTGCGTACATTGCCGGAGAGATATTCGTCGGCTGTTTCCCAGCCTGCCAGGGCATTGCCGTGGCTCTTTGCCGGGTTCTGGAATATCACGCCGGAGAGTTCCGCCGCAATCTCAGATTCCTGCCCAGGGCGGTCAAGAAGCTCCGCCATAAAGGGCAAATCTACGGACGCCTTTTCCCCGATAGAAACCGCAAGGGCTTCCGTGGGGGTATCCACATGGTCAACGGATTTCTGCTGGTTAATGGTGCGCTTAAAGAACATATCCGCCTTGCGCTCCAGCTTGCCGTCCTCGTCCAGCACTTCCAGCGAACAGAGCAGGCAGTAAGAACTGTCCTGTTCAAAAGCCCGTTTGTTTCCGGTGCTGTTAATCAACCCATATTTAGCTTGAAAGCTGTCATAAGCGGTATTCAGTTTCTGCTGAAGGTCTGTGATGGTGTCCTCAGACCCGCCATTTAGCTGGGCTTCGATTAAGTCACGGGTAATGTCACGCAGCCCAATCATGCCACGGATTCGCTCCGCTGTTGTGGCAGGCACTTCCACCGGGGTCAGATTATCATTCTCGTTATAAAAGAGTTTGCCGCCCACTTGGGTGTAACTGAAATTACGGAGTTCCGCAGGGGCTTCCTCCACAGTTGGGGTATTCTGCTCCGGCACGAACTGTAAAAGTGCCGCCCGGTCGGGAGCGTTCAGGTGGGTAATCGCTTCGGCAAGCTGTTCCTTTAGGTCTGCTTCCGGCAGAGGTACACAGGAGGTTTCCTGCCCATACATACCCGTTTCCCATACCATCGTACCTAAGACCATTTCCGGGTGCTGTTCAAAATACTTATTCACAGGCACACCGTCCGCAGTCTGACCGACCTCCACCCAGTCCGGCAGATACTGGGGCGGTGCTTCCCGTTTCTGCAAGAAGATAATATCGCTGGTCACTTCCGTACCTGCGTTTTTACTGAACGCATTGTTGGGCAGACGCACAGCGCCCAGAAGGTCGGCTCTCTGTGCCAGATATTCCCGGACAGCGGTGTTTGCCTTATCCATGGTGCCCTTGGAAGTCACAAAAGCGACAATACCGCCGGGGCGAACCTTATCTAAGGTTTTGGCGAAGAAATAATCGTGAATGAAAAAGTGCTCCTTGTTATAGCGTGGGTCGGCAAGCTGGTAGTTGCCAAAAGGCACGTTGCCCACCGCCAGATCGAAACGGTTGTCGGCAAAATTCACACGCTCAAACCCATCTACTGTGATATGAGCGTCGGGATAAAGCTGCTTTGCAATCCTGCCTGTGATGGAATCCAGTTCAACACCGTAAAGGGAAGCCTTCTGCATCTGTTCCGGCAGAAGTCCGAAGAAATTGCCCACACCCATGGCAGGCTCCAGAATGGTTTTTGGCTCTAAGCCCATCCTGCCCACAGCTTCATACATACTCTGGATAATCACAGGCGCAGTATAGTGGGCATTTAAGGTGGAACTGCGGGCAGCGTCATATTCCTCCGGGGTAAGCAAGTCTTTTAATTCTGCGTATTCCGCAGCCCAGCGTTCATTGGTACTTTCAAATGCCTGTGGAATGCCGCCCCAGCCCACATAACGGGATAAGGTGTCCTGTTCCTTGGAAGTGGCGGCACGATTCTCAGTTTCCAACTGCTTTAACAGCCGGATGGCGGACACGTTCGCCTGATACTTGGCTTTCGGGCCGCCCACACCCAGATCAGGGTCAGTGATGTGGAAGTTTTCTGCTTTTGTCTGCTCCATGGCAGGTACAGTGGCAACGGGTGTGTCAGACTGTTCCGGTGCCGGTGCTTCCATAACAGGGGAAGTTACTTCCTGCGCCTGTGTTTCCTTGACCCATTCCCGGACAGCGGCAATGGGTTCGCTTCTGAAAATCGGAAAGCCGGTACTGCCTGCAAAGGTATTGTCCCGCAGGCTGACTTTACCGGTGCTGTAATCCACACTGTCTACCGTATAGGTACGGTCTTTTTCGGTAAGCTTCATACCCAATGGAATGAAGTCAGCGGCTTCCAGCTTCTGAATGACCTGATAACCGGCTCCATCCGGCTGTGCAAAGACTACGCTGTTGCCCTGTGACCGCAGTTTTTCTCCCAGAGCCTGCCAGCTCATGGCACTGCCTGTGACTTCCGTTTCTCCAAGACCGGAAATTTCCCGTGTCAGCACATGGGTATTCAAGGCAGCTCCGGCAATCTCGGCGTCCTTTCCATAGAACAGGAAATGATCGTCAACCCGTACACCAATCAAAGCGTCTGGGTGTTCCGCTTTCAGCTTCAGATATTCTTCCGCAAGCGGGGTAAGGTTCTGCTGCGTTTCAGGGGCTTTTATCTCCTCTGGGTTGCCCGCCCCGGCAGCTTCGACAGTTGCTTCGGGCTGTGGCTGAGTGTTTCCCTTAGTAACCTCAGTTTGAAGGTCTGAATCGCCCAGGGCGGCAGTTGTTTCCGGTTTCTCCGGTTCTTCCGGCTGTGCTTTTTCAGTAACCCAGACAGGAGCAGCCGAATCATGTTCATGCTGTTCCACGCTGGTGCGGGTATCGGTTGCCACATCCTGATAAGTGCGTTCTAAAATATCATCAATCAGATATTCCCGAAACTCCGGCAGGGTGGTATATGCTTCATAAAGGGCAGCGTTGCTTTCTTTCATGCCGGACAACAATTCGTCCAGCTTGCCTGCCAGTTCCTCCTGGGCGTCCAGTACATCTGTATCCCGGTCACGGAGGAAAGGATAAATCTCGCTTTTTTCTATTAAGGCTGTTAATTCCGGCAGAGCCGCTTCATAAAGCTGCTTCGGAGTAAGGGAAGCCGGTTCCTTTGCCGGTTCCGGCATGGTCTGAAATGTATCGCCTGAGAAGTCAAAGGAAAGCTGTTCCATTCCTTTTTCCGGTTTCCCAGCCTGCTTTTTCAAGCGTTGCAGGGCAGACTTCGCCGCATCTTGGGGCTGTTCCCGATGGTCGATTTTCGGCTTTACCGTTTTTTCGGGAGCCGCCGCAGGCGTATGGAGCAGAGAGAAGGTTCCATCTTTATAAGCAGAAAGACGGTCATACGCCTTGGTACAGGCTTCATACCCACGATCTGAGGGGGACATGGACTGTAACTTCTCTGCCATCGCAGAGAGCAGCATATCTGTCTTTTCTGTATCGTCCAGCATCCGGCGGACTTTTTTCCAGCCTTCGCCAAAACTTTCTGCCACATAGGGGCGCAGCTCCGGTGCATAGGCAAAGAGGGTATCTACATTCCGGGAAAGCACATAACGCTCATATTCCGGGAATTTTGCTTTATCCTCCGGGAACAGCAGGCGGTCAGAATCTATCAGTTGGTTCATACGCCGTTCCACCTGATTCCAGTTTAGGAATACCTGTGCATACTCCTTGTGGTAGGTACGTTTGATCTGAAATCCTTTGCCATCGTACCAGACATTTTTCTCAAGATAACCATGTCCGCCAGTACCAAAAGAATCCTTCAGATAGTCCTGACGTTCCTTGCGGTCGGTGTGGTTATGGAAAAACACAAAGGTCAGACTGGCAAAGGGTGCAGTCCGGGTTCACAGCACCGTCCTGGCACCGATCCGTGCAAATGCAGGCTGCCGGTTCTTCTATGGGAGGAGCGGTACAATAATCAAGTGCGGTGGCACAGGCAGGACACTGGGTATTGTGATCCTCCTTTGTGCATTGCTTTTCACAAAGACAGGGAAGGTTATCCGGTTCCGACTCCTGCCCGGTACAGTTTTCCGCATGGTCTTTACACACCGGACACGCCTGATTCGGCACTTCCGTGGTGCATTTTGTGTCACAGATACACTCCGGCAGTTCCTCCGTTTCTGCTGAAACAGGCAGCGCCGCCATCCCCAGCAGGGGCACGGTAAGTAAGAGCATGGACAACATCAGACAAACTGTGCCCACCAAACGCTTACGCTTCTTCATATTCATTTTCATCGTCCTCCTTCTTTTCCATAAAATCAGGCGTCCCGGCAGTGGAGCTGCGGAACGCCTTGATAAATGCGGCAAGTTCTTCCGGGGCTACATCCAGCCCACGAACCATGCCGACAATTTCTGTGTTTTCCAGTTCTGTTTTTTGCTGTTCCAGCTCCCGTAAATGGGTCTGCTGGGCAGAAATCTTGGTTTTGACCTTTTCAATCTCTGCAATGACCTTCTGTAATTTGTTGTTCAAGTGATACTACCTCCTTTAATTCAAACGCCCGAAAGCGTAAAAGTGCTGTGTCCAGTAACTGCTGTCAGTCCGTGCGTACTGGATCGGGGAGCCGCAGTGAATCATCATATTGTTGCCGACGTAGATTCCCACATGACTGACAGGCCCCGGAGAATCGTAAGTGCCGGTAAAAAAGATAATGTCCCCCGGTTTTGCTTCCGATGGAGAAATGCGGGCGCACTGGTTATAAATGCCCTGCGCTGTGGTACGGGGCAGGTTATGGACGCCGCTATGGGTATAAACGTAACAGACAAAACCGCTACAATCGAAACTGGTGCTTGGACTGGAGCCGCCCCAGACATAGGGAAATCCCAGATATTTTTCTGCTTCTGTAATAAGGGCAGCAAAATCCGGGTCTGCCAGTGCTTCTCCGGGAATCTCATAATTCTCGCCGGGGCTTTCATTGGCATAAATGTCATCCCCGAACAGATACGGCTTATTGCCTTTCATGGAAAGTGTGGCGGCATACTGGGTCTTTTCGTCCTCCGTCAATCCCTCCACCGCAACTGTGCCAAATCCCTTATTTCTGAGGGTCACATAGAGGATATGGTACTCATACGGAACCTCCACTTCGTAGGTGTACTCCTCAGTGGTGGTTTCCCCGGTCACTGGGTCGGTGCTTGTGGTGGTGCCGGTTCGGGTTTCGGTGCGGTAGCGAATTTCTGTTTCCGCACGAACGGTAAGACTGTACTGCTTCTCAAAAATCGCTTCCAGTTCCGACTGCACCTGTTCCGGGGTAAATGCGTCAAACTTGGCAGTCAGGTAAGAAATCAGTTCGTTGGGGTTGTGCCCGATATTATCTACGTCATAGCGGTACTCGTCATAGCCGGAATAAGTATTTTCGATGTTTGCCAGTTCGTTCCGCAGCTCCGATTCCAAAGCGGTGTAGTTGCTTTCCGTCTGAAGAATGTCCGGGTCTTCCGAAGTATAGGAAGTGCCCAGGATGGAACCCATGGCTCCCTCCATCATCACGGAACAGGACGAAAGAGAGGAAAATACCATGATAACCAGCAGTACCAGCGCCCCGACCACAACCAGACCACCCTTGTGATTTTTAATGGCAGTGATAACCGCCTGCCCGGTACTGCTGACCGCATCTTTCGCTTTCTTTGCCGCTGCGGAACCTTTGCTTCCGGCTTTCTGGGCTTTGCGGTATTCCTTGGCATACTGGCGTTTGATACGCTGTTTCTGAACGAACCGCTTCACATGGCTGGTCTGTAATTCCGGGTTATCCCGGACAGCGGCACGGTAGGCGGCATTCACATTTGCCTGATTAAGCTGACGCTGTAATTTTTCCACCTTTTTATAAGGTGCGTTCTGATGATGGACACGGGCAGCATGAGCCGCCATGGTTGCAGCCGCTTCTCCGGTAAGTTCAGTACGATGGGCAGCTTTTGTGCCGACGTTTTCTTCCTCCACCTGATACAGTTTGGAGTGGGCGGCGGCGCTGGCAGTCTGCACCATACGCCTGCCCGCCTTTTTCGGCAACGGCTCCGTACCACGCTTTTTCTCCACTTCCTCAAAGCGAAGGGTATGCTTCATCCGGCTTTTTTGCGGGTCAAACTCTTTTTGCAGGCGTACTTTTTTCTTCTTGGGGATTTTCTTTTCAGCCTGCTCCAGTTTCTGACCTAACACCTCCGCTTTCTGCTGGGCATAAGCGGCACGTTCCTCCGGGGTAAAGGACAGGCGTTTACTGCGCTGGGCGTCATCGCTGTCATAGATATTTGCTTTTTTCTTCATGCGGCAGTCCTCCTTATGCTGCCAAATCCGCAGGCTTGGTGGTCATTAC
Organism: Acutalibacteraceae bacterium; assembly: GCA_050947015.1. Classification (GTDB taxonomy): domain Bacteria; phylum Bacillota; class Clostridia; order Oscillospirales; family Acutalibacteraceae; genus CAKXIK01. The sequence continues at coordinate 2,741 of JBMNVT010000012.1, read as the reverse complement.
TTTGTAAAGCCGGGTATTGGTCGGGAATTTATCCACAAACGGAATGATCTTGTCGCCAAAGAACAGAAGTCCTTCTCCGGCACCGCTGTTTGTGATATGGGTCAGCTCCTGCGGAGAGATACCCAGACGCTGGGCAAGAATCTGGCGGTCGCTGGCAGCTTGATTGAGCATGAGGATAAAGTCGCTGTTTTCCAGAATGTTCTCAATCTCCGGGCTGTCCAAAAGGTCTTTTACATTTTGTGTCAAAGCAGTTGGGATTCCATTCCATTTTCGGAAACGCTTGTATATTTCTGCTGTATAAGCCGCCGTCTGCGGCTCCTTCAGGAGCAAGTGAAACTCATCTAAGAAAATGCGGGTGGTCTTTCCGGCATAGCGGTTGACGGTAGTTCTCTGCCAGATATTATTCTGCACCGTCAGCATACCGGGCTTTTTCAGGTTCTGTCCCAGACCGCTGATGTCAAAACAAACCACACGGTTATTGATATTGACGTTGGTTCTGTGGTTCAGATAGGAAAGAGAACCCGTTACATACAGTTCCAGCGCCGTGGCAAGTTCCTGTGCCTGATTTTCCTCCTGTTCCCGCAGGCACCGGTACAAGTCGCCCAGAATCGGCATATTCTCCGGTCTGGGGTCTTTGATGTACTCCCGATAAATTTTCGGAATACAGCGGTCAATGACGGACTTTTCAATGGGCTTCAAGCCGCCCTGTGAAGCAGACAAAATCAATTCACAGAAAGACATGATAAAGTCCGCTTTCATCAGAAGCGGGTTTTCGCCGGTATCTGTGGCTAAGTCCACGTCCAGAGGGTTGATGTAATCGTCACTGTCCGGGGCAAGCCGGATGATCTGACCGTCAAGCTGCTCGGCAAGGGAAGAATACTCATGTTCCGGGTCAAGGAAAATCAGGTCATCAGCAGTATGCAAATACACGTCGGTTGCTTCTCGTTTGCAGCTAAAGGACTTACCGCTACCGGGAGTGCCCAGCACGATTCCGTTGGGACACTTTAGCGTCTTTCGGTCTGCCAGTATCATGCGGTTGGTGGTGGCGTTCAGCCCATAGTAGACACCACCCGGCTGAAACACTTCGCAGGCACGGAACGGCAAAAAGATTGCCGTCCCGCTGGTGGTAAGCCCACGCTGGATTTCCACCTGATTGATACCGATGGGAAGTGCGGACATAAATCCCTGTTCCTGCTGGTAGTCCAGACGGATGAGGTCGCAGTTATGGGTGTTGGCGATACCGTTGGCGGAGTAAATCAGATTCTCCAGCTTCTGGCGGTTGGCTGCCGCATGGGAAATGAGGATGGTCACAAGGAACATTTTCTCATCCTGACTCTGCAACGCTTCCAGAAGCTTCTGGGCTTCCTTACCGAAGGTCACAAGGTCGGGCGGCAGAATATCCATATCAAAACCGGAACGAACCGCCCGTTTCTGTTCATCAATCTTTGCCTTGTCCAAATCGCTGAGTTTCCGTTTGACCATTTTAAGAGCCGCATTCTGATCGAGGGCTTTGGCGTGGATACTGACGATCTGACTGCCTTCCAGATTCAAAAGGTCATCCAGCAGGGTATCGTAAATCTTGGTTGCCCGTATCTGCAAAAAAGAAACCGCACCAAAGGTTGCCCCGGTGCGGAAGTATCGCCCATCCTTAAAGAAGAAAGAACTGGGCGCAATATAGTCTTTGCTGGAAAGCCCGGTTTGGTTGAGGGAATCCCAGTTGAACCGGAACTTTCTCGGCTCCTCCAGATGCAGGCATTTGTGGAACACCGCCAGCCGTTCATAACCGTCCATCGGTTTTGTTTCCACGCTCAAAGCCCGGAAACGGTTGATGACATCGCCCTCAATCTGAGAAAGACGGGAGCGAGCCTGTTTGATGGTGTCCGCTTCAATGGTGTAGGTCAGGCAGATACGGCGCTCATAGCGGCTTTTGGAAACCTGACGCACCAGCATATCGCTGTATTCTTTGCGGATCACATCGTGCTGGTCGCCCTGGGCTTTAATTGCCAGCAGTTTTCTGTATTCCTCCATATCCGCCGGATAGCAGATAACAGAAAGTTCAAAGCCCACGGACGAGCCGAAGTAATTGACCAGTTTACAGTAGAGTTCAAACAGAACCGCCTTTTCATCATCAGACGCTTCTTTGTAATTGATGTCCTCACAGCAGACGCTTTTGCTGTAAAGCTGGTTCTGGATGTGGCAGATACCGTCCTGATACATTTCTTCATAGGGAATGGTCTGCTGGGCGGTGCGGGCAATCTTACCTTCCTTTTTTGCCCGTCTTATGGCTTTTTCTACCCGCCTGCGGTCTGCGGGCGACAGCTTGGTGTCTGGCCGGATCACGAGATGTTCCCAGCCCACGGCTGTCCTTGCCGGTGGTTTTGTTCGGAATGGAAACAAGTTTTTCAACCTCCTTATTGAAACGTTCCTGCCGCTCCAAGGCGGCAAATCGGTTTTGCGTCCGGTAGGGTCTTGCCGCTGGGACAAGGAACCGCACCCGGATCATATTTATCAGAATTTTCTCCAAAGGCTGCCCGTTCTTCTCATACAGCCCGAACAGCATGAAAGGCGCTGCCAGAGCAATCAGAAGAAGGAGGGCAAGGTCGCTGCCAAGGGTATTGCGGAACAGGAAATAGGAACCTACCCCACATATCCCTGCCAGCGAGAAACACAGAATCTGCCGTTTGGTCAGACCAAAGGCAACCTTGTCCTTGACCTCCGTCAAGTCTTTGGTAATGAATACA
>JBMNVT010000011.1:0-91798 GCA_050947015.1 Acutalibacteraceae bacterium | reverse complement strand
CGAAAGGGCAAAAGTAAATCTTGCCGGTTTTCCTCCGTTACCGGGAACGCATATCAAGCCGGTATGCCGTAATGGGTGGTTCAACGAATCGTTTTGCAGCAGCAAGCCTTCGTCCTGTTATGGGCGAGGGCTTTTTTATTTTTCAAAACCGGCCGGCGGTCAGGGGATCGCGCGCCGCGAAAGGAAGGAATGCAGCATGTACCGCAAAGTGCCGACAAATATGGATTTTGTCGCCAGAGAGCACGACATTGAACAGTTCTGGAAAGAAAACAGGATTTTTGAAAAGAGCATCGAGACCCGCGCCAAGGGGGAACCGTATGTTTTTTACGACGGTCCGCCCACGGCGAACGGCAAGCCGCATATCGGCCATGTGCTCACCCGCGTCATCAAGGATATGATCCCGCGCTACCGCACGATGAAGGGATATATGGTCCCGCGCAAGGCCGGATGGGACACCCACGGTCTTCCCGTCGAGCTGGAAGTGGAAAAGCAGCTCGGGCTGGACGGCAAGGAGCAGATCGAACAGTACGGTCTGGAGCCGTTTATTGAAAAATGCAAGGAAAGCGTCTGGAAGTACAAGGGCATGTGGGAGGATTTCTCCGGCGTGGTCGGCTTCTGGGCGGATATGGAGCATCCTTATGTCACCTATCACAACGACTTCATCGAGTCCGAATGGTGGGCGCTGAAGCAGATTTATGAAAAGGGCCTGCTCTACAAGGGCTTCAAGGTCGTCCCCTATTGCCCGCGCTGCGGGACGCCGCTTTCCTCGCACGAGGTTGCGCAGGGGTATAAGGACGTCAAGGAACGCTCGGCCGTTGTCCGTTTCCGGGTAAAGGGCGAGGACGCCTATATCCTCGCGTGGACGACGACGCCGTGGACGCTGCCGTCCAACGTTGCGCTCTGCGTCAATCCCGACGAGGAATATGCAAAGGTGAAGGCGTGCGACGGCCGCACCTATTATATGGCGGGTGCGCTGCTCGACACTGTGCTCGGCAAGCTGCATCACGAAGAAGGCGAACCGGCCTATACTGTGCTGGAAACCTTCCCCGGCAGAAAAATGGAAGGCATGGAGTACGAGCCGCTGTACGACTGCGCCGCAAAGATCGCCGAAAAGCAGCGCAAAAAAGCCTTTTATGTGGTCTGCGACGGCTATGTTACGCTGACCGACGGTACCGGCGTGGTGCATCAGGCGCCGGCGTTCGGTGAAGACGATGCCCGCGTCGGCCGCAAATACGACATGCCGTTCGTCCAGCTGGTCGACGCCAAGGGAAATATGACCGAAGACACCCCGTTCGGCGGCGTTTTCGTCAAAAAAGCCGATCCGCTCGTTCTGGACGATCTGCACGAGCGCGGCCTGCTGTTCGACGCGCCGAAATTTGAACACAGCTATCCGCACTGCTGGCGCTGCGATACGCCGCTGATCTATTACGCGCGCGAAGAATGGTTCATCAAGATGACCGCCGTGAAGGACGACCTGATCGCGAACAACAACACGGTCAACTGGATCCCGGAAAGCATCGGCAAGGGCCGCTTCGGCGACTGGCTGGAGAACGTGCAGGACTGGGGCGTCAGCCGCAACCGTTACTGGGGCACGCCGCTGAACATCTGGGAATGCCCGGACTGCGGCCATCGCCACAGCGTCGGCAGCATCGCCGAGCTGAAGGAGCTTTCGGATAATTGCCCCGACGATATTGAGCTGCACCGCCCGTTCATCGATGCGGTCACAATCAAGTGCCCGCACTGCGGAGGGACGATGAAGCGCGTTCCCGAGGTCATCGACTGCTGGTTCGATTCCGGCTCCATGCCGTTTGCGCAGCACCACTATCCGTTTGAAAACAAGGAGCTGTTCGAACAGCAGTTCCCCGCCGATTTCATCAGCGAGGCCGTCGATCAGACGCGCGGCTGGTTCTATTCGCTGCTGGCGATCTCCACCCTGCTGTTCAACAAGGCGCCGTATAAAAACGTGATCGTTCTGGGCCATGTGCAGGATGAAAACGGCCAGAAGATGAGCAAGAGCAAGGGCAACGCCGTTGACCCGATGGAGGCGCTGCAGACCTATGGCGCGGACGCCATCCGTTGGTATTTTTACACGAACTCCGCGCCGTGGCTGCCGAACCGGTTCCACGGCAAGGCGGTGATCGAAGGGCAGCGCAAGTTTATGGGCACGCTTTGGAACACCTATGCGTTCTTCGTGCTCTACGCCAACATCGATCAGTTCGACGCCACCAAATATACGCTCGACGAGAGCAGCCTGACGGTCATGGATCAATGGCTGCTTTCCCGCCTGAACACGATGGTGGGCGAAGTGGACCGGAATCTTGCCGATTACCGCATTCCGGAAGCCGCCCGCGCCCTGCAGGATTTTGTGGACGAGATGAGCAACTGGTATGTCCGCCGCGGCCGTTCCCGTTTCTGGGCCAAGGGAATGGAGCCGGACAAGATCAACGCATATCTGACGCTTTACACCGCGCTGGTGACTACCGCGAAGGCTGCCGCGCCGATGATCCCGTTCATGGCGGAGGACATTTACCGCAATCTGATCTGTTCTGTCGATCCCGCCGCGCCGGAAAGCGTGCATCTGTGCGATTTCCCGCAGGTGGATGAAAGCCGCATCGACAAAACGCTCGAAGCCAATATGGAAACCGTGCTGAAGATCGTGACCCTTGGCCGCGCGGCACGCAACGGCGCAAACCTGAAAAACCGCCAGCCGCTTTCCGAGATGATTGTCAAAGCCGGCGAGACGCTGCCGGAATATTATGTCGAGGTCATCGAAGACGAGCTGAATGTGAAGAAGGTCGAGTTTGCCGGCGATGTGGAAGATCTGGTCTCCTATTCGTTCAAGCCGCAGCTGAAGACGCTGGGGCCGAAGTTTGGCAAGCAGCTCGGCGAGATCCGCACGCAGCTTGCTGCGCTGGACGGTTCCGCCGCAAAAAAAGAGCTGGATGGCGCCGGGTTCGTCACACTGCACCTTTCCACCGGGGACGCGCAGCTTTCTGCCGACGATCTGCTGATCGAGGCAAAACAGAAGGAAGGCTACTTTACGCTCAGCGAGGGCGGCGTGACCGTTGCGCTCTGCACCGCGCTGACACCGGAGCTTGTCCGCGAAGGATACCTGCGCGAGATCGTCAGCAAGCTGCAGACGATGCGCAAGGAGGCCGGGTTCGAGGTCACCGACCACATCAACGTCACGGTCGCGGGCAGCGAAACCATTCTTGCCGTTGCAGAGGAGAACAAAGCCTCCATCATGCGCGACGTTCTGGCCGAAAGCCTTTGCGCCGCCGAGCCGAAGGGCTATGTGAAGGAATGGGATCTCAACGGCGAGGCCGCGACGATGGGCGTGGAAAAGGCCTGATCGGCTTTCCGCAAAAACAGAATCGGAACCCGAGCCGGAGCATGAAGATGCTCCGGCTTTTTTGCGCTAAACAAAAGGCATAAAACATAAAATAGAACTATTATTCATAAAAATATTGGTTGATTCTTTGGAAATGCGGGCGTATAATTCAATTATAAAAATGTAAAAATTTTTCTCATAAAGAAAAATTATAACTGTTTGCAAAGTTTTTTCTGCAACGTAAAAGGCTTGCCGTCTGAAAACGGAGGAGGAATTTCATTATGGAGCAGCATCAATTGCATTATACTGGGATTATGTCGGAAGTAAGATTCCTCTTTATCAGCAGGCGCAGCGCATTGATGTTAGCGGTATCATTATGAATGGTGTTTTTGGTGGCGGGTCACTTCCTACTATGACCACATATGTTGGAGTTGGATAACTTTATGCAAAGATTTATTCTAAGTGTTTTGGATGTCATGCACGGTGTGACGCTTTCGGTTCACAACGTCACGGGCGTATACCATGGGGAATCGCTGACTTCGTTTGGGCGCGGCGCACACAGCATTTTCCCCCCGAAACGTTGATACGGCCGAATTTTTTGAGTTTCTCAACGCGCATTTTACGCTTGCTCCCCTTACGGATGATTTGGTGCAGCGCCGAGTCTGCGTTGACTTCATTCATCGGGCGCAATCCGGTGCCGGGAATGCGTCGGGGCCAGTCGGCGAATTGCTGAACAACCACTTGATGGCTGCAGCTATCTGCGACGGTGGCGCTGTAGCCGGATTCCTTTATCAAGGAGTGGAAAGGCCGGGGCTTTGGGGGTTTATGCAGGGCGATTTGGGTTGTGCGCAATCCCTTGATTTTGTGCGTGATGTTCTCCGGCCGATTTTTCGCTTTCATGGTCTTACCGACCACGACATTACCACCCAAAACAATAATTTTGCACTTTATTGCAAGCTCTTTCCGCGCTGCAATGACTGACATTGCCTCCACCTCCCGAAGCACGGTTCCGGGCAAAACAGGAGCGGGAAGTTTCGCAAAGTTCCGCGCGCTTTACGATTCCGTCAAGGAAAACGCGCAGACCTACCTCCCACTAGGTTGCCGCAGCGGGGTAAGCTGCCGGGGATCGGGCGGATGAGGCTGAGCGGTGCGCAGGCGCCGCCGGAAGCAAAAAAATAAAACAGGAACCGCACCAGCTCTGCCCCGGCAGAACGTGCGGTTCCCGTTTTCGTTTATAGGAGAGTTGAAAGGCATTGTAGAAGGTGAAAAGAACGCCGAAAAAATTTCGAAAAGTGCAGACAGAACGGAAGCGCTATTTCGCGAAAAAGGCTTCGGCGTTTTCGGCGTAGATTTTCCGCTCAGCCTGTTCTCTCAGACCCGCTTCTTCCAGATTCATGATCTGTGTTTTCATCACATAGAACGGGTACGAGCTGCCAAACAGCAGGTGATCTTCTCCAATGGATGCCGCCGTGGCGGGCATATCGCCGACGGCAATCTTAAAGAGCGAGGTCTCAAAATAAACGTTCGGAAGCGTTCTGGTGGAAGCGGAGATCCTGACGGCTTCCCACGCGGCAAATCCGCAAAACAGGATCCGGACGTCCGGCATGGCCTTGGCCAGCGCGAGAAATTCCTCGTCGCCCGGTTCGCGCGGCCGCATAAGGTAGTTCAGCCGCGTATCCTCAATGCGGCGCACCGCGTAAAGCGGCAGGTTGTGCCTGCGCAGAACCTGATGCAGCGTTTCCATGCAGAGGTCGGTGAGCGAATAGCCGTGGTAGCCGGGGACGATCTTTACCGCCGCGACGTCAAAGCGTTCCACCGCTTCGTCAATCATTTCATCAAACGCAGGCAGGGTTGGATTCACGGTGATTACCTGGCGGTATCCGGTTCCCTTGAGTGCCAGCGCAAGCTGCTCTTCGCTTTCCATTGGATCCTGATAAAAAATGCTTTCCAGCGAGGCAACGCAGCCACCGGTAATGCCGTAGCGCGCATGCATCGCCTGCACATCGGCAATTGTATTGTTGGAGATCCGGCGGAACGGCCAGTTGCCCCACAGAGCGCACACATCTGTTTTTTTCATCATGCTTCCCCCCTTTTTTACAGCTTGAAAAGCTTTTCCGCGTTGCCGCCCAGAATCTGCGTTTTCTGCGCGTCGTTCAGGTCGGCTTCCAGCACCTGCGAATAGCTAATCGTATAGTCGATATCCGGCATGTCGGTGCCGAACAGAACGCGGTCGGTACCGAGCATTTTTACGGCGTAGGGCAAGTCGTCCGCGTGGTTGATGGAGCCGGAGAAATCAGCGAAAACGTTCGGGCAGTTTTTCACGGGGCGAAGTTCACGCACGCAGTTTGCGCCGATATGCGCCATCAGCAGCTTGGCTTCAGGGTAGCGCCGGGCAAGCTTGGCCACGTTTTCACCCAGCGTTTCATACGGCAGCTGGTCGACCGATTTGTAAAAGCAGTGGATCAGAATCGGAATATCATATTCGATGCATTTTTCCGCAATCGGATTAACAAGAGGATCGTCGCAAAAGGTAGAGGTCCAGAGCTTGACGCCGCAAAATCCGTGGTCTTCCACGCAGGTGCGAAGCTCATCCATTGCTTCCGGGTTGCGGGGGTTTAAGTAGCAGTAGCCCATCATCAGCTCGGGATGCTCTTTCATAAAGCCCCAGGTGAGCTCGTTATTCGTCCGAATTTCCTCCTGAGATGGAACATAGGACTGCAGGGTAGAAACCATTACCTTGTCTACGCTGAATTGTTCTGCAACCTGCAGAATTTTCTTTTTATCCTCCTCGGGGTGGGCGCCCCACAGGTGTGCGTGTACATCAACGATCATTGAAAATCACCTCTGCTGTCATTTATGTAACTGTTTTGTTACACCCCTATTTTATTGTCTTTCCGTTTAAAATTCAATTGATTTATCAAATTTTTTTGAAAACGTCAAGTTCCGAAAAGAATCCGCACAGAGAACGCCCCGGTGGATTTGAATTTTGTCTGAAATCATGTTACAATGAACCCACGCAGGTTCGGAGCAGACAATTGTGCTGCGTCGACTGAAGATTGGGGATGGGCCTTGCAAGCGACGGATTTGCGGTGCGGCGGGAAGGATGATTGTGATGAAACAGTTCAGGCAGATGCCCATTGCTTATCAGGTCTGGATTCTGGCGGCCTTTGTGCTGGTTATTCTCAGCGGCAGCCTGAGCATCGCCTATTATACCATTACCAAAACACTGGTTCAGAACAATATTTCTTATACGAACGACGTGTTCAGTTAAATGAAAACCTCGCTGGAAAAACGGTGTGAGCGGCTGGAGATTCTGCTGCAGAAAACGGGCTATAACCGCGCGGTGTTCAAATACCTTGCTGCGGACAGCAACAACGAACGTTACCAGCCGTACCTGGAAATGAATTCACTTGCTTTAAACGCCAACCAGCTGGAATCCAGTGTGCAGGAATTTGTTCTCAAGGGTTACAACGGGGTTGTTTATTATTCGAACGGAAAAACGAAAGAGGTGGAACGGGCGCTCGACCAGGTTCCGGAAGAGGCAAATAATGATTATATGATGCGGGAACCGGTTCAGCTGGACGGCTGCCGAGAGATAGTCGAAATTTCGGATCAGTTCAACAGCATGATCGGCGAAATTGACGGCCTGAATCACCGGCTGTTCAATACGATGGAAACGCTTTACGACGCCGAAATTCAAAAAAAGCAGACCGAGCTGCTGTACCTGAAAAGCCAGATCAATCCGCATTTTCTGCACAATACGTTGGATGTGATCCTCGGCGTTGCCTATACGGAAAACGCGCCGCAGACCGAGCGGATGATTAAGGCGCTTTCTCGCATTTTCCGCTACAGCATCCGCGGCAGCGATACGGTTACAGTTGCCGAGGGGCTGAAGATTGGCGGTTCGTTTGACGGCGCCGATATGACGCTGCTTTGGGTAGAGGACAACGGGACCGGCATTATCCGGCTTTTGATCGGCGGCTGTTTTGGTATCGGCTGGTTGGTCGACCTGATTCAAGTTTACGGATAAGGACGGAAATGTTTGGGGAACTGCGGAATAACCCGTTTCGTCCTGCGTTAATTTAAAAGAGGGGGCTGATTGCTTTGGCGGTCGGCTCTCTTTCTTTGCTGCGGCAGGCCAGAACCACGGCGCACCGTCTTTTTCTTGCAAATTTTACGGCTCGATGCTACAATCAGAACAGAAAAATGTAATCGGAAAGGTCAGGTCAGCCGGATGAGAAAATGGATCGGTCGGCATGCAAAGGCAGTTCTGTTCGGAATCGGCGCGGCTGCGGCTGCAGTTGCCGTAGTGGTAACCGCAACGGCGCCGCGCAGCGGCATACAGGGGACGCAAAGAACATCGGTTGCCATGGGAGCGGTGGTCAGTCAAACAGTTTACGGCGATTCCGGAGCGGCCGAGCGGGCGGCAGCGGACGTCAACGCAGCGGTTGCGGCACTGGAACGGAAAATTTCGTGGAGGATTGATTCCTCCGAGGCGGCGGGCATCAACAAAACCGCAGGCAGCGGCGCCGTGGAGTGCAGCGGCACAACGCTTGCGCTGCTGCGGCAGTGCCTGGATGTGGCAGAGAAAAGCGAAGGCGCCTTTGACCCATGCATCCTGCCAGTTTCACGACTGTGGGATTTTGACGCGGAGCAGTTTTTTCCCCCGCAGGATTCCAAAATTCAGGCAGGTCTTTCCGTCTGTTCGTGGGAGCTGCTTTCGGTGACGGAATCGCAGGCGTCGCTGGAGCTTCCCGGCGCGGGGCTGGATTTGGGCGGTGTTGGAAAGGGCGCCGCCTGTGACGAGGCGCTGAGGGTTTACGCCCAAAGCGGCGTTTCCGGCGCGGTGATTGCGGTCGGCGGCAGCGTTGGTGTTTTCGGCACAAAGCCGGACGGTTCGGTGTGGAGCATCGGCGTACGCAACCCGGAGGGCGGCTCCGCCGATTCGCTTGGAGCGCTTGCGCTGTCCTCGGGCTGTGTTTCCACATCGGGAACCTACGAGAAAAAGCGGGAATCCGGCGGCGTAACCTACCACCACATTCTCGACCCTCGCACCGGATATCCGGCGGAAAGCGATCTTGTTTCCGCAACGGTAATTTGCGGTTCGGGAGCACTTTCGGATGCGCTGGCGACGGCCTGCGTTGTACTGGGGCGCGAAAAAGCGGAGGCGCTTCTGGCGGAATATTCGGTGGGATATCTGTTGATTGACAAAAATCATGTGGTGTATGCCGGCGGCGGCGCAGAAAAAAGCTTTACTCTCAGCAGCGCGGATTATACGCTGCAAAAGCCATGAGCGCCCGGCGGAGGCTGTTTGCAGCCTGGGATGCGGTGCTGCTGGCAGCGGTGCTTTTTCTTTGCGGCGCATTGTTTTGGGCGTCGGGCGCCCGCGGCAGCGGTGCGGTGGCGGTGGTGGAACAAAACGGCGTCGAGCTTTGCCGGATCGCGCTTTCTGCCGGGCAGGAGAAAACCACGTTTGCGGTTCCGGGCGGGCTTCGCGTCGTCATCGCGGTGGAAAACGGCGAAGCGTGGTTTGAATCGTCCTGCTGCCCCGACCAGCTCTGCGTGCGGTCCGGCAGACTGAGCAAAACAGGAGAAGCGGCCGCCTGCCTGCCCGCGGGGGTGGTGCTGCGCATTGAGGGCAAAGCGGAGGCGGACGCAATCACAGGCTGACAGATGTGCCGTCCTATGTAGAAATTCCCGTCCGGTTGCCCAAAAAAATTGCTTTTTTTGAGGGATTATGATACGCTAAACAGGAAAAACAAGCGGAACCGCGCGTCGGCAGACCACAACCGGTATGTGGCGGCAGCGGCAAAACAGAGGAGGAGTTCCCCTTGCGGTCAGACGGAAAACGAGTGAAAAACACAGAACCGATGTACGCGCTGATTCCGTACATCATGCCACAGCGTTACGACGCACTTAATTCGGTAACGGTTCATCTTCCTTACAGGCCAATTCACGATTATTTGGTGAAAAAACGCAAAGAGGGAGTGCGGCTGAGCCATATGAGCCTGATTATTGCCGCATATCTGCGCTGCGCGGCGGAATACCCGCTTTTGAACCGGTTTATTATGAAAAAGAAGATTTATGCGCACAACGATTTTACGGTGAGCATGGTGGTGCTTCGCCCCGGCGACATGGACGGCACCATGACCAAGGTTGCGCTGGAAATGACCGATACGATTTTTGACGTCAACCGCAAGATTATGGAATTTTTGGAGCAGAACAAGGCTGCGCAGGAAACAAACGCCACCGATACGCTGATGAGCCGGCTGCTGGCGGTTCCCGGGCTGGTCAGCGCCGGAGTCGGGCTGATTAAGTTCGCCGACCGCCACGGTCTGCTGCCCAAAAAGCTGATTGATGCAAGCCCGTTTCACTGCAGTCTGCTGATTTCCAATCTGGCGAGCATCCGCACAAACCACATTTATCACCATATTTATGAATTCGGCACCGCCGGTGTGTTTATCACTATGGGAAACAGTATTGAAAAACCGGAATACGACGCTAACGGCGTGGTGCAGCTGAACCGCTACATCCCGTGCGGCGTGGTGATGGATGAACGGATTTGCTCCGGCAGTTATTTTGCTCGTGTATTCCGGCGGCTGCAGCAGTATCTGAACGACCCTTCACTGTTGGAGCTTCCGCCCAGGGTTGTTACCGAAGACCGGTGATAAGAGTTGCGCGCCTGAGGAAAATGCACAGCCGGTGATTTTGTCAACCTTTTGGATTTCCTTGCATATTGTGAAACGAAAGCTCGTAAAAAGCGGATTTTGTGGTTGCGTTGCTTGAATTGTATTTTGAAATTCCTTATGCTTTTTTGGGACAGTTGTTCGATTTTGCTAATTTGGAAGATCAAATTACCCAAACGCAAAGTGTAAAATTCGCGTAAAAGTTTACAAAACGGGGAAAAATGCAACCTTGTGTTGACGCATTGTAAAAGATACAGTATACTGAATCAAGTCGGCCGCGGGTCAGATTTCGGACTCAGCGGCTGTTTTTTCCCGTTTTGAGACCATGCGCTGCCGTGCAGGTTTTTTGCAGGCGGCAATTTTTTCTGTCCCGATGAGGACGGAGCTAAAGGTGGTTGTGATTATGTCAGCAGCGAACCCCTGTGCGGAAGTGGAATCTGTTGTGCGCAAGGTGGGATACCCTGGCGTTGTGGAGGAATGCAGGCCGTTCGGTGACGGCCATATTAACGACACATTCGCGGTGCTTTGCCGCGGTGCAGACGGCGCTGAAATGCGTTATGTATTGCAACGCATCAATCATGAAATTTTTAAGGATCCCGGCCAGGTGATGAAAAACGTGGTCTATATTACGGAATTTTTGCGCGGCAGGCTGTTGGCCGCGGGGGAAGACCCCGACCGCGGAACCATCAGTTACCTGCAGATGCCGGGTGGCGGTTACTGCTACCGCGATGCGATCGGCTCCTATTGGCGCAGCTACCGGTTTATTGAAAATGCCGTCAGTTTTGACACCGTGCAGTGCCCGGAGGATTTTTACCAGAGTGCGGTGGCGTTTGGCCGCTTTCAGAAGCTGCTGGCCGATTTTGACGCGTCACATCTGACCGAAACCATTCCCGATTTTCATAATACGCCGGTGCGCTACGAGCGTTTTTGCCACGCTGTGGAACAGGATGCCTGCGGGCGGGCGGAATCTGTCCGGAAGGAGATCGAATTTGTGCGCAGCCGCGCAGCATTCATGTCCGTTCTGACCGACCTGCTGAAAAGCGGCGAGTTGCCGCTGCGTGTGACGCATAACGATACCAAGCTCAACAATGTGCTGTTTGACAAAGATACGCGCAAAGCAATCTGTGTGATCGACCTTGACACGGTAATGCCGGGGCTTTCGGTTTATGATTTCGGCGATTCCATCCGTTTTGGCGCAACGACCGCCGCCGAGGATGAGCCGGACCTTTCCAAAGTAAATTTTGACCGGAATCTGTTCGAGCTGTATACAAAGGGTTATCTGGAAGGCTGCGGCGGCAGCCTGACCGAAACGGAGCGCAGCATGATGCCGGAGGGCGCGAAGATGATGACGCTGGAATGCGGAATGCGGTTTTTGACCGATTATCTGGAAGGCGATCATTATTTCAAAATCAGCCGCCCGCAGCAGAATCTGGACCGTGCGCGCACACAGTTCAAGCTGGTTTCCGATATGGAATCCTGCTGGGACCAGATGCACCGTATCGTTGAAAAATATTAAAAACACAGGCGTGCTGCAGGGCGGGAATCCGTCCGGAACGTTTTGCGGCACGCCTGTGTTTTTTTGAAAAGGATCAGGTGCGGAAGAGGGCGTCCTCCAGCGTGGAAGCCTCTACTTCAAAGGTGCGGCCGTCCAGAATCGTCAGGCCGGGGCACGAACGCCGGTTCGGCAGCGGCTGGCGCTCGGTCAGCTCGGCGCGCAGGCGCACCGGAGAAGGGTAACGAAGCAGCTGCATGTTCCGGATATTGCGCACGGCCTGTTCCGAACGGCTGCGGATGGCGGCGTGCGCGGCGTCCGGCGGCAGCAACGCAGCGCCGAACGAGGAAAGCCCACGCTTCACCTGAACCGTTTCGGCCCAAGGCAGAAGCGCACCTGCTTCGGCGCAGAGCTTGTCGTCGCCCGAAACAAGAATGACCGGTACGCCGTGTTCCCCGGCAATGCCGGCATCAATGGCGGTTTCTCCCGCCTTTTCGCCGTTGATCCAGTAATTCTGAATACGCACCGAAGACATGGAATGCTCCAGCACCGCGGCGCCGGTTCCGGCCATGGCGTGATACCCAAGCAAAATCAGTCCGTCGAATCCGTCGATGCCTTCAAAGCGGTCGTCGCCGTACGGGCCGCAAAGAACTTCGTCGACCGCGGGAGAAAGCTTTTCCCAACGCACGGAATAACTGCCGCCGTGCCCGTCGCGAACAACGACAAGGTCGGCTCCGCCGGCCTTGCAACCTTCGGCGCAGGCGTTGATGTCGGCGGTCATAAAATCGCGCCCTTCCTGAAAGCGGCTTCCGTGTGGAACGACCTGTTCCGGCGAAAAAATTCCGGAAATTCCTTCAATGTCGGCAAAAATAAAAATTTTCATTCCATTCTCCGCTCCATTCGGGCGGATGCCCGTTTGTTTGCGTCTATCATACCATTCTCTTTTGCGCTTTGCAAGCACAGGGCGGCAGAATCGGAAAGAATACAGCAAAAGCTGCGCGTTTTTTCTTTTTTGTGGAAAAAGTAATGGAAAATGTGGATAATGTATGCTCCGGAGCGCCATAATATGCCAGCAGGGGGTAAACGGCCAAAAAATGAACGGTGCAGAGAGACGGATTTCTACGTTACAAAATTTTCCTTGCGCAGATTTTTCTGCATTTTGTGCAGGGAACATGCGATTTAGGCACATTTAGTGGTTTTGCTGCAACGACGCTTTCCGTGTACAATATGCACAAAATACTTGAAAAAATTTCTTGCGAAAAAACGAAAAT
This sequence comes from Acutalibacteraceae bacterium, assembly GCA_050947015.1. Lineage (GTDB taxonomy): Bacteria > Bacillota > Clostridia > Oscillospirales > Acutalibacteraceae > CAKXIK01. The sequence continues at coordinate 79,018 of JBMNVT010000011.1, read as the reverse complement.
AAAGCTTGCATTCGGTACGGGAAAATGGTATTATAATCAAGCGTGACTGCACAAGATATGCGTTGAAGCGGGAGGTTGCGGCTGGTTCAGCCGGTTTTTCCGTGGAGTATGTCCGATTTCAAACCGGGCGAAAAATATTCGGCACACAGGCCTGCTCTGTGTAAACAGGGGCTTGCTCTGCGCGCCTGACGTGATGAATGCCACCCGGATTTTGCTTTTCCTTAAAAAGTGAATCCGGTTTTTCAATGTTTAGGGTGGAAACACCCGGAACAGTGTAAGGTTTTTCAAACACGCCGCCCGCCAACTATTATTAAGGAGGCGATTCATGTGGCAGTCAAAGAGAAAATCAGAATCAGAATCAAAGGGTACGATCATCAGCTGGTCGATCAGTCGGCCGAAAAGATCGTAGCAACGGCGAAGCGCACGGGCGCCCGCGTGTCGGGTCCGGTTCCGCTCCCCACCGAAAAGCAGATCATCACGATTCTGCGCGCTGTGCATAAGTACAAGGACAGCCGCGAGCAGTTCGAGATGAGAACCCACAAGAGACTGATCGATATTCTCAGACCGTCGAACAAGACGGTCGAGGCTTTGATGGGCCTCGAGCTCCCCGCCGGCGTTGACATCGAGATCAAGCTGTAAGGCTTGTGCGTTTGATGTAAACCTACCGGACGGCTGGGGTCATGTTGGCAAGCGCCAACCAATAACCTGCAAGGAGGAAACAAAATGCAAAAAGGTATCATCGGCAAGAAGATTGGCATGACGCAGATCTTCGACGAAAAGGGAAACGTCATCCCGGTCACCGTTGTGGAAGCCGGCCCCTGCGTTGTTACGCAGAAGAAGACGGTGGAAAACGACGGTTACGATGCCGTGCAGCTCGGTTTTGGCGACATTAAGCTGAAAAACCAGAATGGCACCGGCAAAGGCGCCAGAAAGCGCAGCGAAAAATTCCAGGACAAGCCCGTCAATGTGACGATGCCGCTGCTCGGCCATTTTGCCAAGAGCGACGTCGCCCCCAAGAAGAGCCTGCGCGAGTTCCGTTTTGACGATATCTCCGAGATCAACGTCGGCGATGTCATCAAGGCAGACACGTTCGCCGTCGGCGACAAGGTCGACGTGAGCGGCACCAGCAAAGGTAAAGGTTACGCGGGCGTTATTAAGCGCTGGAACTTCCAGCGGCTGAAGGAAACCCACGGTTCCGGCCCTGTTGCCCGTCACGGCGGTTCCATCGGATCGTGCTCCGATCCGTCCCGCGTGTTCAAGGGCAGAAAAATGGCAGGTCACCTCGGTGCCGAAAAGGTCACCGTGCAGAACCTGACGGTCGCCAAGATTGATGCGGAAAACAACCTCATCGCCATCAAAGGCGCCGTTCCCGGACCGAACAAGGGCCTGGTTGTCATCCGCGAAAGCGTCAAGAAGGCGTAAGGGAAGGAGGAAACGAAATGCCTAATGTTCAAGTTGTCGATATGACCGGCAAAAAAGTCGGTTCCATTGATCTTTCCGAAGCCATTTTCGGAATCGAGCCCAACACCGCCGTTATGCACGACGTTGTTGTCAATTATCTGGCCAATCAGCGCCAGGGCACCCAGTCGGCTCTGACCCGCGCCGAAGTTTCCGGCGGCGGCAGAAAGCCCTGGAGACAGAAGGGCACCGGCCACGCCCGCCAGGGTTCCACCCGCGCTCCGCAGTGGACGCACGGCGGTATCGTGTTTGCCCCGAAGCCCCGCAGCTATCGCTACACCCTCAATAAGAAGGTGCGCCGTCTGGCTTTGAAATCCGCTTTTTCCGCCAAGGCGAAAGAGAACGATCTGATCGTGCTCGACGCGCTGACGCTGGAGAGCTTCTCCACCAAGGCGGTTGCCGCAATGCTCAGCGCCGTCGGCGCCGAGAAAAAAGCGCTGATCGTTCTTGCTGAAAATGACAAAAAGGCGATTAAATCCGCAGCAAACATTCCGGGCGTCAAAACCGCTATGGTCAACACGCTGAATGTTTACGACATCCTCAACGCCGACAAGTTCATCGTCGTCAAGGATGCGGTTGCACAGATTGAGGAGGTGTACGCAGAATGACGGCACACGACATTATTATTCGCCCGGTCATCACCGAACGCAGCATGGCTGGCGCTCAGCAGAAAAAGTACACCTTTGAGGTTGCCAAAAACGCCAACAAAATCGAGATTGCCAAAGCAATTGCCGAGGTGTTCGACGGCGTCAAGGTGGCAAAGGTCAACACGATGCACGTCAGAGGCCGCATGCGCCGTCAGGGCCGCTTCGAGGGTTACACTCCTTCGTGGAAAAAGGCCATTGTGACGTTGACTGAAGACAGCAAGTCCATCGAATTCTTCGAGGGCATGATGTAATCCTGCAAAACTGAGCAGGGGGCAGCGTATGGGGCTTGGGCATGAGCCCCGCAAAGCCATCATGAGGAGTGTGAAACCAAAATGCCGATTACAGTATACAAACCGACAACCAACGCCCGCCGCAACATGTCGGTCACCGATTATTCCAAGCTGAGCAAGAACGGCCCCGAAAAGAGCCTGCTCGCTCCGCTTTCCAAAAACGCCGGCCGCAACAGCTACGGCCGCATCACCGTTCGCCACCGCGGCGGCGGAAACCGTAAAAAATACCGCATCATCGATTTCAAACGCCAGAAGGCCGACATTCCGGCAACCGTTCTGACCATTGAATACGATCCGAACCGTTCGGCGTTTATTGCGCTGGTTCAGTACGAAGACGGCGAAAAGAGATACATCGTTGCTCCGCAGGACCTGAAGGTCGGCGACACGATCGTCTCCGGCGCAGGCGCCGACATTAAGCCCGGCAACGCGCTGCCGCTCGTGAACATCCCGGTCGGTACCTTTATCCACAACGTTGAGCTTTACCCCGGCAAGGGCGCACAGCTTGCCCGTGCAGCCGGCAACATGGCTCAGCTGATGGCAAAGGAAAACGGTCTGGCGCTGCTCAGACTGCCTTCCGGCGAGCTGCGCAACGTTCCTGCCGAGTGCATGGCGACCATCGGTCAGGTCAGCAATATCGATCACGAAAACGTCAAGATCGGCAAGGCCGGCCGCAAGCGCAACATGGGCTGGCGCCCGACGGTTCGCGGTTCTGTCATGAACCCGAACGACCACCCGCACGGCGGTGGTGAGGGTAAAGCTCCTGTTGGTCGTCCCGGCCCGGTTACTCCGTGGGGTAAACCTGCAATGGGTTACAAGACCCGCGCGAAGCATAACCGTTCCGACAAGATGATCGTCAAACGCAGAAACGGCAAGTAAGGCGGTAAGAAAGGAGCTTAACACACAATGGGTAGAAGCGTGAAAAAGGGTCCTTTTGTACAGCCTGTGCTCTTCAAAAGGATTCAGGAAATGAATGCTGCCGGCGAAAAGAAAATCGTAAAGACGTGGAGCCGTTCTTCCACCATCTTCCCGGATTTCGTCGGTCATACGATTGCGGTCCACGACGGCCGCAAGCATGTCCCGGTTTATGTGACCGAGGATATGGTTGGCCACAAGCTCGGCGAGTTTGCCCCGACCAGAACCTTCCGCGGTCACGCCGGCGCAAAAACCACCGGCTCGAAATAAGTACGGCTGAAAGGAGTGTATAGCATGGAAGCAAGGGCACAACTCAATTACGCCCGCATTTCTCCCCGCAAAATTACGATCCTGCTTGACCTGATCCGCAAGCAGCCGGTCGACAAGGCTAAGGCTATCCTGAAGCATACCCCCAAGGCCGGCTGCGAGTATCTGATTAAGCTGCTCGATTCGGCCGTGGCGAATGCTCAGAACAACAACAATATGGATGTTGCCAAGTTATATGTCGCAGAATGCTTCGTATGCCAGGGCCCCATCCTCAAGAGGATCCGTCCGAGAGCGCAGGGCCGCGCGTTTGCGATTCACAAAAAGACTTCGCACGTGACCATGGTGCTCAAGGAAGCAGAATAAGTGAGGAGGAGGTAAATTATGGGCCAGAAAGTTAATCCGCACGGCCTTCGCGTCGGCGTTATTCAGGACTGGGATTCCCGCTGGTTCGCGGGCAAGAAAGATTTTGGCAACACGCTTGTGGAAGATTACAAGCTGCGCCGCGAGCTGAAGAACAAGCTCTACGACGCCGGTGTGCCGAAGATCGAAATCGAGCGCAGCGCCTCCGCCGCAACGAAGGTTCGCGTTCACATTCACTGCGCAAAGCCGGGCATGGTCATCGGCCGCGGCGGCTCCGAGATTGAAAAGCTCAGCGCGGACTGCGCAAAGCTGCTCGGCCAGCCGGTCAGCATTGATATTGTCGAGGTGAAAAACCCCGACACCAACGCTCAGCTCGTTGCTGAAAGCGTTGCACAGCAGCTCGAAAAGCGCATCTCCTTCCGCCGCGCCATGAAGCAGTCCATCGGACGCGCCATGAAGCTTGGCGTCAAGGGTATTAAAATTCAGGTTTCCGGCCGTCTGGGCGGCGCGGAAATTGCCCGCACCGAACAGTATCACGAGGGCACCATTCCGCTGCAGACCCTGCGTGCCGATATCGATTACGGCTTTGCAGAGGCGAAGACCACCTATGGCCGCGTCGGCGTCAAAACGTGGATCTATCGCGGCGAGGTTCTGCAGGATGCAGCCCGCAAGCAGCCCCGCAAGGAAGGAGGCAACCGGTAATGTTACTGCCGAAGCGCGTAAAATACCGCAGAGTTCACAGAGGCCGTCTGACCGGTAAAGCAACCCGCGGTAATGTTGTCAATTACGGTGATTTCGGTCTTCAGGCCCTGGAGCCCGCATGGATCACCTCCAACCAGATTGAGGCGGCCCGTATCGCCATGACCCGTTACATCAAACGTGGCGGTCAGGTTTGGATCAAAATTTTCCCGGATAAGCCGATCACCGAGAAACCGGCTGAGACCCGAATGGGTTCCGGTAAAGGCTCGCCCGAATACTGGGTGGCTGTTGTAAAACCCGGCAGAGTGATGTTTGAAATCGGCGGTATTGATGAATCCGTCGCAAGAGAAGCGCTCCGCCTTGCCGCAAACAAGCTGCCGATCAAGTGCAAGTTTGTTCGCAAAAATGACCAGGAAACGGGTGGTGAGCAAGAATGAAGGCCTCAGAGATCAGAGAAATGACCGCAGCAGAGCTTGAGAAAAAGCTTCAGGACCTCAAGGCCGAGCTTTTCAACCTGCGTTTTCAGCACGCCATTAACCAGCTCGATAACCCCATGCGCATCAGCGCCGTTAAAAAAGACATTGCCCGTGTCAAAACAATTTTGAACGAAATGTCTGACGACGCTCAGGCGTAACGAAGGGAGGATTAAGCTGTGAACAACAGAAACAACCGTAAAAACGAGGTTGGCCGTGTGGTCAGCAACAAAATGGATAAAACCATCGTCGTTGCAATTGAAGACAACGTGAAGCATCCGCTTTACAATAAGATCGTGAAACGCACCGTGAAGCTGAAGGCACATGACGAAAACAACGAGTGCAATATCGGTGACCGCGTCCGCGTGATGGAGACCCGTCCGCTTTCCAAGGAAAAAAGATGGCGTCTTGTTGAAATTATCGAAAGAGCGAAATAATTCGGCTCTTGGCAAAGGAGGAACGCACTGTGATACAGCAGCAGACCTTGCTTAATGTGGCCGACAACACCGGCGCGAAACAGCTCATGTGCATCCGCGTCCTTGGCGGCTCAGGCAGAAGGTATGGCAATATTGGTGACGTAATCGTGTGCTCCGTGAAAAAGGCGGCACCGGGCGGCACCGTGAAAAAAGGCGAAGTGGTCAAGGCGGTTATCGTCCGCACGGCATCCGGCGTTCGCCGTGATGACGGAACGTATATCCGTTTTGACGAAAACGCGGCTGTCCTCATTCGTGATGACAAGAATCCGCGCGGCACCCGCATCTTTGGGCCGGTGGCCCGCGAGCTTCGTGACAAGGATTATCTCAAGATCCTGTCCCTTGCTCCCGAAGTGCTTTAAGGAGGTGCCCAGAATATGAATAAGGTTCATGTGAAAACCGGAGATACCGTTAAGGTTCTCAGCGGCGAAGAAAAAGGCAAGCAGGGCAAAGTTGTCGCTGTCAGCCCGAAAGAGGGCAAGCTGATCATCGAAGGCGTGAACATGGTTTCCAAGCATGTGAAACCGCGCCAGATGGGTCAGGAAGGCGGCATCATTAAGACTGAGGGCGCCATGTACGCCTGCAAGGTTCAGGTCGTTTGCCCGAAATGCAGCGCTGCGGTCCGCACCGGCCATAAGGTCGCCGAGGACGGCTCCAAGCTCCGCGTCTGCAAAAAATGCGGCGAAACATTCTAAGAGGAGGGACGAAGATGGCAACACTGAAGGAAACTTATAAAAGTGAAGTAGCGCCCGCCTTGATGAAGAAGTTTGGATACAAGAGCGTCATGCAGATTCCGAAAATCGACAAGGTGGTTATCAATGTTGGCGCCGGCGAGGCCCGCGAAAACGCCAAGGTCATCGATTCCATCATGACTGACCTCGCTGCGATTACCGGCCAGCGCCCGATCGTTTGCAAAGCGAAGAAATCCGTTGCAAACTTTAAGCTGCGTGAAGGCATGCCGATCGGCGTGAAGGTTACTCTGCGCGGCGAAAGAATGTACGAATTCATTGACCGCTTCTTCAACGTAGCGCTTCCCCGTGTCCGCGACTTCCGCGGCATCAGCGCAAATTCTTTTGATGGCCGCGGCAATTATTGCGTCGGCGTCAAAGAGCAGTTGATCTTTCCGGAGATCGATTACGATAAGATCGACACGGTCCGCGGCATGGACATCTGCTTTGTAACAACCGCAAATACCGACGAGGAAGCCCGCGAGCTGCTTACGCTGATGGGCGCCCCGTTTGTGAAGTAAGGAGGGATTGTTGTGGCCAAAACATCAATGAAAATCAAACAGCAGCGCGAACCGAAGTATTCGACGCGCGCTTACAACCGCTGCAAAATCTGCGGTCGGCCGCACGCCTATCTTCGCAAGTTCGGCATTTGCCGCATTTGCTTCCGGGAGCTTGCTTACAAGGGCGAGATTCCGGGCGTGAAAAAAGCCAGCTGGTAAATGACGAAGCGAAGGAGGTAAACGGCATGCAGATTACAGATACCATCGCGGATCTGCTCACCCGGATTCGCAACGCGAATTCCGCGAAGCACGAGACCGTGGACGTCCCCGCCTCGAACATGAAGAAGGCGATCACCCAGATCCTTCTTGATGAGGGCTATATCAAGAGCTACACCGTCGTCGAGGACGGCAAGCAGGGCATGATTCATATCACGCTCAAATACGGCGCCGGCAAGACCCCGGTCATCAGCGGCCTGCGCAGAGTTTCCAAACCGGGCCTGCGCATTTACAGCGATGTGGAGAATATGCCGAAGGTAATGAAGGGGCTTGGCATTGCGCTGATCTCCACTTCCAAGGGCATCATGACCGATCGCGAGGCCCGCAAGCAGAACGTCGGCGGCGAAGTCCTGGCGTTCATCTGGTAATTAAGGAGGTGCAAGAATGTCTCGAATTGGAAGAAAGCCGATAAATATTCCCGCTGGCGTCGATGTTAAAATCGACGGCAACGTTATCACTGTCAAAGGCCCGAAGGGCACTCTGACACAAAATGTGCATCCGGCTATGACCGTGAAAGTGGAAGGCAATGAGATCATTGTCACCCGCCCCGATGATGCCAAGGAAAACCGCTCGCTGCACGGACTTACCCGCACCATCATTCACAACATGGTGGAAGGCGTTGTAAAACCCTTTACCAAGACGCTGGATGTCAACGGCGTTGGTTACCGTGTGCAGAAGCAGGGCACCAAGCTCGTGATGAACCTTGGTTATTCGCATCAGGTGATCATGGAGGAAACGGGCGATATTAAAATCGATTGCCCGACCGCGAACCAGATCATTATTTCCGGTCCCGACAAGCAGAAGGTCGGCCAGTTTGCTGCGGAAGTCCGCGAAAAGCGTCCGCCGGAGCCTTATAAGGGCAAGGGCATCAAGTACGCTGACGAGGTTATCCGCCGCAAGGAAGGCAAGGCCGGTAAGGGCGCTAAGAAATAATGAAGGAGTGTGAATCACAATGGTGAAAACGGTTGACAAGAACATCGCCAGACTGAACCGCCACAAAAGAGTGCGCGGCAAGATCAGCGGTACGGCCGAACGTCCGCGTCTGAACGTTTATCGCTCCACCAACAACATTTACGCCCAGCTGATCGACGACGTTAAGGGAGTTACCCTTTGCGCGGCGTCCTCGCTGGACAAGGATTTTGAAGGCAACGGCGGAAACAAGGACGCTGCCCGCAAGGTCGGCGCGGCGATCGCGAAGATTGCTGCCGAAAAAGGAATCACCGAGGTCGTTTTTGACCGCGGCGGCTATATCTATCACGGCCGCGTCAAAGAGCTGGCCGAAGGCGCCCGCGAGGGCGGCCTCAAGTTCTGATGAAGGAGGAGTAAACTTTGGCGACTCGTTATGACGCTTCCGCAACTGAAATGAAAGAGCGCGTTGTTGCCATTAACCGCGTTTCCAAAACGGTTAAGGGCGGCCGCATCTTTAAATTTGCCGCGCTGGTTGTTGTCGGCGACGGCAACGGCAATGTCGGCTTTGGTATCGGAAAATCCGGCGAAGTTCCGGATTCCATCCGCAAGGGAATCGAAGACGCAAAGAAAAACATGATTAAGGTTTCTTTGAACGGTTCCACGATCCCGCACGAGGTGCTCGGTGCTTACGGCGCCGGCCGTGTTCTGCTCAAACCCGCCGCACCCGGTACCGGCGTTATTGCCGGCGGCCCGGTTCGTGCAGTGGTTGAAGCTGCCGGAATTAAGGATATCCGCACAAAAGCGCTGCGCTCCAACAATCCGTGCAACGTCGTTCGCGCAGCGATGGAGGGCCTTGCCCGCCTGCGCACCGCAGAGGAAGTCGCGGCTGTCCGCGGCAAATCCGTTTCCGATATTCTGTAATGAGGGAGGATGCAATTGATGGCACAGCTTAACATTAAACTCGCAAAGAGCCTCATCGGCCGCAAAGACGATCAGATTGCAACCGCCCATTCTCTTGGCCTGCGCAAGGTCGGAGACTGCACCACGCAGCCCGACAACGCGCAGACAAAAGGCAAGGTGGCAAAAATTATCCACTTGGTCGAGGTAAGCGAAGCATAAGCAAGGAGGTGCAAACAACAATGAATCTGCACGATCTTACTGCGGTGCCGGGCTCCAAAAAGGAAGTCAAGCGCATTGGCAGAGGTTACGGCTCGGGCAACGGCAAAACTGCCGGCAAGGGCCACAAGGGCCAGAAGGCGCGCGCCGGCCATGGGATGCGCCCGGGCTTTGAAGGCGGACAGATGCCTCTTCAGAGAAGAATTCCGAAGAGAGGCTTCAACAACATTTTTGCCAAGACGGTTGCTGCGGTCAATGTCAGCCTGCTCAATCGCTTTGAAGACGGCGCAACGGTCGACACAGCAGCTCTCGTGAAAGCGGGACTTGTCAAGGGTGCGTTCGACAGTGTGAAAATCCTTGGCAACGGCGACCTTTCCAAAAAACTGACGGTTCAGGTTTCTGCATTCTCCGAAGGAGCGAAGCAGAAAATTGAGGCGGCCGGCGGAAAGGCCGAGGTGATCTGAATTGTTTCAAACCATTCGAAATGCATGGAAGATCCCGGAGCTTCGCAAAAAGCTTCTGTTCACTCTGATGATCATCGTCATTTTCCGTATTGGTGCAGCAATTCCGGTCCCGTTTCTGAACGTTGCGGCGTTGAAGGAGCTGATGGCGCCGCTCAATGACCCAACGTCAACCGGAGCAGGAAACTCCTTGCTCGGTTTTCTGAACATTATGTCCGGCGGCGCGTTCAGCAACGCGACGATCTTCGCAATGTCGATCACGCCGTACATCAATGCGTCAATTATCATTCAGCTGCTGACGGTCGCGATTCCCGCCCTGGGCCGCATGGCAAAGGAAGGCGACGAAGGCCGCAAAAAGCTGGGTACCATTACACGCTACACCACGGTTGGTCTTGGTTTGCTGCAGGGCTTTGCCTATTATATGTACCTGCGCAACACCAACGCCAACACAAGCGGCGAAGCGCTTTCTGCCGGCTATATTATCAGCTCGCCGTTCCGCGATGGCTTTGCCGGCGTGTTTGTCGCCGTCACCATTGTGCTGATCTTTACTGCCGGCACTGCGCTGATGATGTGGCTGGGCGAGCAGATCAACCAGTTTGGCATTGGCAACGGTATCTCGATCCTGCTGTTTGCGGGCATCGTTTCCCGGCTGCCCACCACGCTGGCGACGTTCTGGACCTATTTCTCAATGGCGTCCCAGGGCGGCAGCTACACCAAGTATTACTTCCTGGTTCCGCTGGTGCTCGTTCTGTTCCTCGCGCTCATCTGGGTCATCGTTTTTATGAACGATGCAGAGCGCCGCGTGCCGATTCAATATGCAAAGCGTGTGGTCGGCCGCAAAATGTATGGCGGCCAGAGTACCCATATGCCTATCAAGGTGAGCATGAGCGGTGTTATGCCGATCATCTTTGCAAGCTCGATTCTCTCGATTCCGAGCACGATCAAAATGTTCTGGACTCCGCCGGCAAAGTCATTCGGCGAGAAATTCCTCAACGCACTCAGCCCCACCGGCTGGATTTATTCCGTGCTTTATTTCATTCTGATTATTGCGTTTGCATATTTTTACACGGCTATCCAGTATAACCCAGTGGAAATGGCCAATAATCTGAGAAAGAATAACGGCGCAATCCCCGGAATTCGTCCGGGCAAGCCGACTTCCGATTATCTTGCCAAGATTCTCGGCAAGATTACGCTGATCGGCGCGCTGTTCCTTGCGGTTATCGCCATCCTGCCGATCGTTCTTGCTTCTGCAACGGGCATGAACGTTTCGCTGGGCGGCACGTCCGTCATCATTCTGGTCGGTGTTGCGCTCGAAACGATGCGCCAGATCGAATCCCAGATGCTGATGCGCCACTATAAGGGCTTTTTGGATAACTAAACAAAAACGGGAAGAAGGCGAAGCCCCTTCTTTTCAAGCGGAAAAGCCGCCCGGGCAAACCGGGCAGGCGGCTTCGCGATTTTAAGAATGGGAGTGTGTATCATGATGAATCTGATTCTTCTCGGCGCTCCGGGCGCCGGAAAGGGAACGCAGGCCGAAGTGATCTGCAGCAAGCTTTCCATTCCCGCGATTTCTACTGGCAATATGATCCGCGCAGCGCTCAAAAGCGGTTCTGAGCTGGGCAAAAAGGTGCAGTCCTTTATGGACGCCGGCGAGCTTGTTCCGGACGATGTTGTCATCGCCATCATCCGCGAACGGCTTGCCGAGCCCGATTGTGCGGGCGGCTTTGTGCTCGATGGTTTTCCGAGAACCATTGCTCAGGCCGAGGCGCTGGACAAAATGGGCGTGAAGATCGACCGTGTCATCGATATTGATGTTTCGGACGATCGGATCATTGCCCGGATGTCCGGCCGCCGTGTCTGTGAAAAGTGCGGCGCAAGCTATCACCTGCTTTATAAGAAACCGAAGCAGGAGGGCGTTTGCGACGTGTGTGCAGGCACCCTTGTTCAGCGCAAGGATGACCATCCCGACACCGTAGCGCAGCGTCTGCGCGTTTACCACGAGCAGACCGAGCCGCTGAAGGAGTACTACGCAAAGCAGAACAAGCTCAGAGTTGTGGAAGGCCAGGAGGATGTGGCCGACACCACAAGGCTGACCCTTGCCGCTTTGGAGGCGTAATTTATTATGATCGTTCTGAAAACAAGCCGCGAGATCGGACTCATGCGGCAGGCAGGAAGAGTTTCTGCCCGTGCATTGAAGCTGGCAGGCGAAGCGGTTGAGCCGGGCGTTTCTACCGCCGAAATTGACCGCATTGCCCGGAAATACATTGAAAGTCAGGGTGCAAAACCCTCCTTTCTTGGTTACGAAGGGTACCCCGCCACAGCATGTATCTCGGTCAACGATCAGGTCATCCACGGCATACCCGGGCATCGCATCTTAAAGCAGGGCGATATCGTCAGCATTGACGTCGGAGCCTTCTTGGAAGGCTTCCACGGCGACAACGCATGGACGTTCGCCTGCGGGGATGTGAGCCGTGAGGCGCAGGACTTGATGGACGCAACCAGAGAAGGCCTGTTCGCCGGCATTGCTCAGGCGCTTGCCGGTCATCGCATCGGTGACATTGGCAGCGCGGTGCAGGAGTATGTTGAGGCGCGCGGCTACTCGGTGGTACGGCAGTTTGTCGGTCACGGAGTAGGCGCGAGCATGCATGAGGCTCCCGAGGTTCCAAACTTCGGCACGCCCGGCCGGGGAGTGCGACTTCTGCCGGGAATGACGATAGCCATTGAACCGATGGTCAACGCCGGAACGAAGGACGTTATCGTCCAGAAGGACGGCTGGACCACCGTGACCGCCGACGGGAAACTTTCGGCGCACTTTGAACACACCGTCGCAATCACCTCCAACGGGCCGGTGATTCTGACTCTTCCCGATTAACCGGGAAGAATGGGGCTGTGCAAAGAGATTGATGGCAGCAAATCGTGAAATCCGCAGTGCCCTGCGGGGAGCTTTTTCCCGCCCGCTGCGACACATGAGGAGGAATCTTTTTGTCGAAACAAGACATGATTGAGCTGGAGGGCGTTGTGGTGGAAGCACTGCCCAACGCAACCTTTCAGGTAGAGCTTCAAAACGGACACAAAATTTTAGCGCATATTTCCGGCAAGCTGCGCATGAACTTCATCCGCATTCTTCCCGGAGATAAGGTCACCGTGGAAATGTCGCCATACGACCTGAACAAGGGTCGCATCACATGGCGTTCCAAGTGATTGAACCGAAAAGGAGGTAATCACAAATGAAAGTCAGACCTTCTGTCAAGAAAATTTGCGAAAAGTGCAAGATCATCAAACGCAAGGGCAAAGTGATGGTCATCTGTGAAAATCCGAAGCACAAACAGCGCCAGGGTTAATGCCCGCGCAAACCGATAACATGGAGGTGCAAGCAAAATGGCTCGTATAGCCGGAGTTGACCTGCCGAGAGATAAAAGAGTCGAGATCGGACTCACCTATATCTATGGCATCGGCCGTAAAACCGCCAGCGACATTCTTGCCGCGACGGGTGTGAATCCTGACACCAGAGTCAGAGACCTGAACGAAGACGATGTTTCCAAGCTTCGTGAGTATATCGACAAGCACTGCCACGTGGAAGGCGATCTTCGCCGTGACACCGCGTTCGATATCAAAAGACTGATTGAAATCGGATGCTATCGCGGCGTCCGTCACCGCAAGGGGCTGCCGGTCCGCGGTCAGCGTTCCAAAACGAACGCCCGTACCCGCAAGGGACCGAAGAAGACGATTGCGAACAAGAAGAAATAAGCGAGGAGGGAAACGTTAAATGGCACAAGCTACAAAGGGCAAGAAGACTGTTGTCCGCCGCCGCGAGCGCAAAAACATTGAGCGCGGCGCCGCTCACATTCAGTCTACCTTCAACAATACAATTGTTACCATCACCGATGTACAGGGCAACGCCGTTTCTTGGGCAAGCTCCGGTGAGCTGGGCTTCCGCGGATCGAGAAAATCCACTCCGTTTGCCGCTCAGACCGCTGCCGAAACCGCAGCAAAAGCCGCGATGGAGCACGGAATGAAATCGGTTGAAGTTTACGTCAAGGGCCCGGGCGCCGGCCGTGAAGCCGCCATCCGTGCACTGCAGTCTGCCGGCCTCGAGGTCAGCATGATTAAGGACGTTACCCCGATCCCCCACAACGGATGCCGTCCTCCGAAGAGAAGACGCGTCTGATATTTTGAAAATTCAGGAGGTGTAACCCAAAATGGCAAGATATACCGGTGCTGTTTGCAGACTTTGCCGCCGCGAAGGCCAGAAGCTTTTCCTCAAAGGCGACAGATGCTATACCGATAAATGCGCGATTGCGCGCAGAGCTTATGCTCCCGGCCAGCATGGCCAGGGCCGCAAAAAGAATTCCGAATATGGCATTCAGATGCGTGCAAAGCAGATGACTCGCCGCTATTACGGCGTGCTTGAAAGCCAGTTCAGACATTATTATGACCTTGCAACCCGCAAGGAAGGCAAGACGGGCGAAAACCTGCTCTTCCTGCTCGAAAGCCGTCTGGACAACGTTGTTTACCGCCTTGGCTGGGCCAGCTCCCGTGCAGAAGCCCGTCAGCTCGTTACCCATGGCCATTTCTGCATCAACGGCAAGCGCGTTGATATCCCGTCCTACCTGACCAAGGTTGGCGAGGTACTGACGATCAAAGAAAAGACCGCCGGCAGCGACAAGATGAAGGCTGTGCTCGAAGCCAACGGCTCCCGCCCGGTGCCGAAATGGCTCGACCTGAACCGTCAGACCAACGAAGCGAAAATTATCGCTGTTCCCGAGCGTTCGGATATCGATCTTGCGGTTGAAGAAACTCTCATCGTTGAGTTCTACTCCAAATAATGCCGAACATAACACCGCGGTCCGGCATGTTTTGTGCTTTGCCTGCGGTGCTGGCATCATAAATACGGGTTCCCCGGGGTTTTGCTGCTTGCAGCGTCCCCGGCGGGAGCTGCGTATCAGACAAATTTTCTTGTCAAGGAGGTTCGCAAATGATTGAGATAGAGAAACCCAGAATCGAAACGCAAGACCTCTCCCCTGACGGAACCTATGGTAAGTTCGTCGTCGAGCCGCTGGAACGCGGCTTTGGCATCACGCTGGGCAACAGCCTGAGAAGAGTTCTGCTTTCCTCTCTACCGGGTCATGCGGTTACGTCCATCAAAATTGACGGCGTTCTGCACGAGTTTTCCACGATTCCCGGTGTGAAGGAGGATGTGACTGAGATTGTTCTGAACATCAAAGGTCTCACCGCGAAGCTGCACTGCGACGGCCCCAAGACCGTTATCATCGACGCGGAAGGCCCGTGCGATGTGACTGCCGCCAACATTAAGTGCGACAGCGAAGTGGAAATTCTTAACCCCGAAATGCATATTGCCACCCTTGGCGAAGGCGCAAAGCTCTATATGGAGATTTCGCTGGACAAAGGCCGCGGCTATGTTTCGGGCGAGCGCAACAAGCAGAATATGCCCAACAGCGTGATCGGCGTTTTGCCGGTGGATTCCATCTACACGCCTGTTTCCAAGGTGAATTACACTGTGGAAAACACCCGTGTCGGCCAGATTACCGATTATGACAAACTCACGATCGAAGTCTGGACCAATGGCACAATCACCCCTCAAGAGGCTGTTTCTCTTGCCGCTAAAATTCTCACCGAGCATCTGAATCTGTTTGTCGATCTTTCAGACAAGGGCAGCAATGCCGAGATCATGGTCGAAAAGGACAACAAGGATAAAGAAAAGGTGCTGGAGATGACAATTGAAGAGCTGGATCTTTCGGTTCGCTCCTTCAACTGCCTGAAGCGCGCGGGAATCAACACCGTAGAGGATTTGATAAACAAGTCCGAGGACGATATGATGAAGGTGCGCAACCTTGGCCGCAAGTCCTTGGAAGAGGTTATTCAAAAGCTGAACAACCTTGGGTTTGATCTGCGCAAGGAAGAGGAATAAGCCTGCGTATAAATTGGTAAAGGAGTGAAATTCGATGCCAGGAACCAGAAAACTCGGAAGACCCACCGCCCACAGACTGGCGATGCTCAGAGGCCTGGTCACTTACCTGCTCGAGAACGGAAAAATTGAAACCACCGTCACTCGCGCAAAAGAAGTGAGCGCCCTCGCCGAAAAACTGATTACGATTGCGAAAGAAAACAATCTGCACAATAAGCGTCTGGCCCATTCCATCATCACGAAGGAAACCGTGGTCAAGAAGCTGTTCGATGAAATTGCCCCCAAGTATGCCGAAAAGAACGGCGGTTATACCCGCGTTCTTAAGACCGGCGCCCGCCGCGGAGACGCTGCGGAAATGGCGATCATTGAGCTTGTCTGAGCGTTCGCAAGCATTAGTGAATAAAAAGCGCCCTGCATCTGAAAGAAGGATGCGGGGCGCTTTTTTGCGGGAAAAACAACGGACAGAAAAGCATTGCTTCAGATCAGAAAGATCGGGTTCGTCCAGGCGCGGCGGCCGTCAGCGTCGACAACGCAGCAGCGTACATAACGGTAGTCGCCGTTCAGATCAAGCTCTGCGCGGGTCAGCCCATTTCCGCGGATCACGACCGTGGGATGGGCATCCGAAAGAAACTGAATCTGCTCACATGGTTCGCAGAAGAGGTGTGCGACCCCGTCTTTTACATAAAAATCGCGGATCACCGGCCCGCAGGAAGAATAGAAGGCGCCCTGCTGCAGCGCCTGCAGAATATCCGGCACACGGTTTGCCGAACGCACCATGACCCAGCCGTGTCCGTGATGATTCATGGAATGGCCGTCGTCCGTAGCAACGCCGAAAATACGCATTCCCTGCCCCAACAGCTCATCCCAACAGGCGGCGTTTGCATCCATGTCGTTTTCGATCACGCTGCCGCTGTTCCAGATCTCCATGGCGAAGTTGCCCTGAAGCCGGTCAAACCAGCGCGCAGGGGTGCCGCTCCACTCCGGATGGCAGTAAAATGTCAGATTATTGTTCTGATGGATCCGGTCCAGATACGGCTGATATTCCTGCTGGCAGGAAATGCTGCAGGTTTCAACGGTATCATCCTGCGCAAAACCGTTTGTCTCATCGTTTAGGCCAAGGCAGACCGTGTGAAAACAGCGGAATCCATAGGCGATATCTGTAAGGTCGGCATCGACCTCCATCCCCGGCAGGATGGTCAAGCCGGTTTCCGGGGCAAAATTGTGTCGGTTATAAATTCTGTGGTCGGTAAGCGCCAGAAAATTATATCCCTTTGCTGCGTGGAGCCGGATGACCTCTTCCGGTGTTCCGCGCCCATCCGAGCGTGTCGTATGGCAATGCAGTCCACCTTTCAGCATCTTTTCAGTTCCCTCAAATGCGTTTTGTCGAATGATCATGCGCGATCCTTCCTTTTCCAATCGATTTGGTCCCGTGCGCAGCCATACCTTCTGCCGCTGCAAAAAACGGGAAAGCAGAAGCTTTGCCGGGTTTTCAGCAGAGGAACGGAAAGCGGAGGCACAAAGACCGGGGATGACTTTATTATAGCAGGCGGAAGACCGCAAGACAATGGCATATTTAGCGGAAGCGCGGGCGTCCGCTAATAAGCGTTAAGAATGCTGTAACGCATTTGCTTCAGAATTTGATTGACCTGTCCGACTCCGCGATCGAAGATGCCGTTTGTGATATCACACGGAAATTTACAGGCACCTACTTCATAATGGAATCCGTTCCGGATGAGACAATGTGGTGCGAGTTCGGTCACCTTGTGGAAGCAAACGGCTGGGACAAACTGTTTTTCGATGAGATCAACCGAGTCATAGTACAAACCGGACACATCATGAAGGGCGGAACCATTGCAGTTGCAGGCAGCGGTCTGGTTCACATAATGACCGTCACAGCAGCAAACAAGCTGTTTAAAAATATAATTTCTGCATCTACCACCGTTCCATCGGTCCCTCCCAGAGTCAGTGACAACGCAAGTGATTGGGAGCATTATGTTGAGAATCGCAAATCCGTGGTATGCCGAAAATTTGAGTATACATTCTGGATTAGGCAATGAGATGTCCCATGCCTATGGCTAGCTACCATAAACCAAGGGGCAAATTTATAGCAACAGGTATGATCATAAAAATGAACATTGATTTAAAAGAAACTATTCAAGGGGTAATTCCGGCAATGATTGCTTGTTTCGACGAGGAAGAGACGTTGAATGAGGCAGCATGCAGAAATGTTGCGGAATATCTGCTGCAATACCCCATCGGGGGACTTTACCTTACGGGAAGTACGGGCGAATGCTTTCTGATGAATGGGGAAGAAAGGACCCGTAATGTACATGTGGTGGTAAACCAGGTGAAGGGACGGGTTCCCGTTATCGCACATGTCGGTGGTATTGGTACCAAATTGTCGATTGAATATGCGCGTGCAGCGTACCAAGCAGGTGCGGATGTCCTGTCTTCGGTTCCTCCATTCTATTGGAAGTTTTCCGAAGAAGATATCCTTCAGTATTATCATGATCTGACCGCCGCAACGCCGCTTCCAATGCTTTTGTATAATGTTCCGCTAGCCGGAAGCATGAGCCTTTCTCTGCTGGAACGCCTAGCGGACATGCCTAGCGTGATCGGTATGAAATTTACTGGTAAGGACCACGATCAGCTAGGCTATCTGATAGGCCGATATGGGGATAAGTTGAATTTTTATTCCGGAAGTGACGAGATGGCGCTGTCTGGTATTTCCCTAGGAGCAAAAGGCGTGATTGGTACGTTTTACAATCTAATGCCGGAACTGTATGTGGGAATTTGGGAAATGATCCAGAGGGGTCAGCTGCAACAAGCGACCCGTTTGCAGAAGATTGCAACGGAAATCATATTGGAATGCCTGAAATACGATTTTATTTCAGCGATTCACACCATGATGGATTGGGTGGGGGTGAGTGCAGGTAATTCGCGCAAACCGTTCCGCAAGTATACACATGAAGATCTTCAGCCACTGTATCAGAAACTTTTGGATATATATCGCCGGTGGGATGCGCAAGAGGTTGTATTCCTGAAGAATATGGCGAACCGATCGCAAGGCTAGATAAATGTTTTCTCGAACAAAGGGGGATAAAGACAATGAATCAGAAAATTTTTGGGAACTGAGCCACACTGCTGCTGAAGATCGCAGAGAACGACACGATTGATTACAATAATCTGCGTCGTCAGATTCGATATTTAGCACAATGTGAGGTGAATGGGATATATTGCAATGGAACTGCGGGCGAGTTTTATAGCCAGACAATAGAAGAATATCAAAAAATTGCAAGCCTTTTGGCGGAAGAAGCTTCTGCGTTAGGTGTTCCGTTCCAAATCGGCGCCAGCGATATGAATCCGACCATAAGCCTACAGAAGATTCGTTATGCTGCAAGCTTGAACCCTACGGCTATCCAAGTGATTCTTCCAGATTGGTTTCCAGCAAATGAGGACGTGCAGGAAGCGTTTCTAAAACGCGCAATACAGGCAGCGGACGGGATTGGACTCGTGCTTTACAATCCGCCTCATGCAAAAAAAGTCTTGACGCCGGCAGACTATATCCGTTTGGCGAACCGTTTCGAGCAGCTTGTCGGAATTAAGACGGCGGGCGGGGATAAAGCTTGGTATGAACAGATGCAACCAGTTATGAATCGTCTTTCTGTATTTATTCCGGGTCATTTTCTGGCAACAGGTATTTCCCGCGGTGCAAGCGGCTCGTACTCCAATGTTTGCGCGATCAACCCCAAAAAAGCCCAGGAGTGGTTTGAGATTATTTGCAGTTGCCCACAAAAGGGATTAGAAATTGAAAAAAGCGTCTTGAACTTCATGCGTACAGTCATTGACCCGTTGATCAATGAAGAACACTATTCCAACCAGTCCTGTGATAAATTCATGGCAACGATGGGCGGATGGTGTGATATGTGCACGAGGATGCGGTGGCCGTATCAGGGAATTCCGCAGAAGAAATGTGACGAGGCGAGAGAGCGGCTGAGAGAGTTTGCCCCGTTTTTTTGCGAATTCCCGTCATTCACGAAAATTCTATAATATAAGGTCACGCTGCAGCTACATGGATTGACTATCAAGATCAGAAGACGACAGGTCTTAGTGCAGTGTCCCCAATGTACGGCGTTCTTTATGGATAAAGATCTTTCCATATATAGCCGCTCGCCTGATGAGGACTGCATTAATTTTTAGGAGGCAAGATCCTGCATCAACCTAATTGACCTTTGAACAAATGGCCTTTATTGTGTTTCTGATTGATGAATTATCTGTTGTTGCACTGGGATATGTCGGATATCGCGCAAATGCTCCATCCTTTCTCTGCCTCTTTTCTTAATAAAGAGCAGACTATTTCTGTGTCAGGTTGTGGATAGTTTGCCCGGCTGTGATAAGCACATACAAATTGACACGAGATGTCATGACGTACAACTTATTCTCGTTTTTCATCAGTCCACGATAATACTGTTTTCTTGTAGACGAACTGACGTGTGAGGATTCGGAATGCATCAGATGACCATCAAGGAGTAAACAGACCCGTTTGCGAGCAGTAAAATAGAAAGCATAAAAACAGGCCACTTACCCCCGTGTGCCGATAAGAGCCTCCTTTGTGGTTTGTTGCTGTCTGGTAACTCAACTATACCTCATCTGGCTCTATTCTTCTTCTTTTTTTATTCTCTGTCCAATATGTATTGTACTCCTACATTCACTGCAGGAAGTTTTGCAAATTCACCTTGAGAGAAAGAATCCATTGTGATATACTTATAATGTAATAGTGTGCTCCTTTCTCTCCGGGGAGGAGTTCATACATAGGCAAGAATCTTAATGGCAGAGAATACGGATGCACGTGCGGAGGTTTTGTTGGCACCGATATTACGGCAGATGAGTGCTTTGATTTCCGGATCGAGAATATTGCCGGAGATCTGGCTTCCAAAGTGTCCAACAGCTGCCGCGGCATTCCGCTGACAGACACGGCTGTATCATTCTCCGTGAAGTGTAGGACAGCCGGAAGATCGAAAATCTTCTCCTGTTCTGTGAAGCAAACTTTAGGGCACATGGATCGTCGAAGCGGCAGCATGGCAAAGCGGGTAATGCGTGATCTGCTCTTTATCAACATCTCCGGACCAAGCGGTACGGCAAGTTAAAATGAATGGGGTTATCTGAATAAGAGCTGCGGTTCTGCACCAGAATGGCGTGAAAATGGAGTAGACACCGGAAGCCTCGAACCCGGAAACCCTTGAAAATACAGAGAAAACGAAGGAGAATGAGGATATATGAAATTAGGAATCGTTGGTCTGCCGAACGTCGGCAAAAGCACGCTGTTTAATGCCATTACCAATGCGGGCGCGCAGTCCGCAAATTATCCGTTTTGCACCATCGAGCCGAACGTCGGTGTCGTTGCGGTGCCGGACGAGCGGCTGGACCGCTTGGCGGAACTGTATCATCCCGAAAAGTACACGCCGGCGACCATCGAATTTGTCGATATTGCCGGGCTGGTGCGCGGCGCCAGCAAAGGCGAAGGCCTTGGCAACAAGTTTCTGGCCAATATCCGCGAGGTGGACGCAATTGTCCATGTGGTGCGCTGCTTTGTGAACGATGATATCGTCCATGTGGACGGCAGCATCGACCCCGCGCGGGATATTGAGACCATCAATCTGGAGCTTGGCCTTTCGGATCTGGAATTGATCGAACGCCGCATCGATAAGACACAGAAGCTGCTCAAGGGTGATAAGAGCTATCAGGCCGAATTGGAGCTGCTGAAGCGCGTGCGCGACGCCCTCAACGAAGGCAAACCGGCGCGTTCGGTTTCCTGCAGCGAAGAGGAAGCAGCCATTCTTTCCTCCATTGCGCTGCTGACCAACAAACCGGTCATCTATGCCGCAAACCTCAGCGAATCCGATTTTTCCGAAGGCATTGCGGAAAACCCCGGCCTTGCCGTTGTGGAAAAAATTGCGGCGGAGGAGCACGCGGCCGTGCTGCCGATCTGCGCCGAGATCGAAGCGGAGATCTCGGGGATGGAACCGGAGGAGAAGGAAGTCTTTCTCGGCGATATGGGGCTGAAGGAATCCGGCCTTGACCGTTTGATTAAAGAATGCTACAGCCTGCTCGGGCTGATTTCTTACCTGACGGCGGGTCCACAGGAGGTGCGCGCGTGGACGATTACCCGCGGCACCAAAGCGCCGCAGGCAGCAGGAAAGATCCATACGGATTTTGAACGCGGCTTTATCCGCGCAGAGGTCGTCGCTTACGACGATCTGATGGCCTGCGGGACCATGGCGGCGGCAAAAGAAAAAGGAATGGTTCGCTCCGAGGGCAAGGAATATGTCATGCAGGACGGCGACATTGTTCTGTTCCGCTTTAACGTGTAATGCATAGAAGGTCTTTTCCTCAAATCAAACAAATCTGAATCAAAAAACGCGGGATCTACCCTTTGAACAAGGCGGATCCCGCGTTTTTGTTAAAATGCATTACAGATAAGGATTATCTTCCGGTTCCGCAGCGGCCGGGGCGTTCTGCAAAGCTGCAACCTCTTCGTCGCTGATCGGGTACAGGCGGTTGAACACCAGATCAAACTGCTCCAAAGCGTAATCGAGCTGGTCTTTGGTTTGGGTGGCGGTATAACTGGTGCGCAGGATGCTTTGCCCTTTGGCAACGGCCGGGGAAACCACCGGATTGACAAACACGCCGTGATCCAGCAGCGCCCGGGTAATCAGGAACGTGCGGTCATCGTCGTAGGTGTTGACGGGAATAATCGGCGCGGTGCTGTCGCCGTGCGGAATTCTGAGCCGGCGGAAGCCCTGCCGCATATATTCGGCATTTTCCTGTACGCGCACAACACGTTCCGGTTCCTGCTGCAAAATATGCAGCGCTTCTCTGACGGCGGCAACGTTTGCGGCGGGCATCGAAGCGGCAAAAATAAACGGACGCGAGGTGTGGCGCGCAAAATCGATCACCTTTTCGCGGCTGGCGAAGAACCCACCGAGGCTGGCGAAGGATTTGCTGAAGGTACCCATCAGAATATCGATCTTATCTTCCAGACCAAAATATTCGCCGACACCGCGGCCGTGTTTGCCCAGCGTGCCGATGCCGTGGGAATCGTCCACCATAACGCGCGCGTGATATTTTTCCGCCAGTCTTGTGATATTCGGCAGATCGGCCAGATCGCCCTCCATGGAAAACACGCCGTCCACAACGATCAGCTTGCCGCGGTTTTCGGGGCATTTGGCCAGCAGCTCTTCCAGCTGATCCATGTTATTGTGGTCGTATTTCAGCAGCTTGCCAAAGCTCAGACGAGCGCCGTCGATCAGCGAGGCGTGGTTCGTCCGGTCAAAGAACATCACATCGTGCCGGCCGACGATCGACGAAAGAATACCAAGGTTCGTCTGAAAGCCGGAGGGAAACGTCATGACCGCTTCTTTGCCGAAAAACTGCGCCAGCTCTCGCTCCAGCTGTGTGTGCAGCGAAAGGGTGCCGTTGAGAAAACGGGAACCGGAGCAGCCGCTGCCAAACTGACCGGCGGCCTGCTGTGCCGCGGCAATCACGCGGTCGTCGCTCGTCAGCCCCAGATAGTTGTTGGAACCGAGCATGATGGTGCGGTGACCGTCCATCTGCACTTCCGAATGCTGGCGGGACGTAATTTCATGAAAATAAGGATACAGCCCCTTGGCTTTGCAGTCGTCAACAAGTTTAAAATCATAGCATTTATCAAACAGATCCAAAAAAATTCCCCTTTCACATTGCGCGGCAGCTGTGCGGCAAGACGACGATCTGCCGCAGGTTAAGAAAAGCGCATGATTTACACTTTTCTTAACAATAACCGCTTTTCCGGCAAAAGTCAATATTATTTCAATAATTTTAAGTATTATAATTCAAAATATTGAAATACTTTTTTGCGCCATTGCCGGAGAATTGACCTGCCCGGTTTCTGCTGAAAGCAGGAATCCCCTACGATGGGAGAAAAAGCACTGCGGAACGGCAAAAGAAAACGGGGAACAGCGGCAGTCGCCGGGGAGGGCCGATCGGTAAGGCGGTTTTTCCATTGTCTTTCTGCCTGAAAAGGGACGTTTTTTAAGGTCGGAACAGGCAAAAAAACGAAGGATTTCTGCATTGGATAAATAATTTTCAAACGGGCAAAAAACTTAGCGCAAAAGCATTGAAAAGAGTGGAAGAGTGTGGTATCCTCTGTGTATTTCGATTGGGAAGGGAGGCGCGTCCGGTGTAGAAGCCTGCGGCGTTTTGCTGCAACCATGAATACACAGAAAGAAGGAAGACGAGAGGGATATTGCTGCAGCGGCAGCAATATCAACGGAAGAGGTGATTTTTCCTCATGCAGCGAATGAAATGGGTCTGGGCCAATATGACAGGCCACAAGTGGCAGCTGTACCTTGGGTACTTCTGCGCGATTGTTTTTCCTGCGACGCAGCTGATTAATCCGCAGATTTCTGCGGTGCTGATCGATCGCGGGCTGGAAGGCGGCGAAACGGAGCTGATTGTTCCGCTGGTGCTGATCATGTGCGGCGTTACGTTTGTGCGGTGCGCAATCGGCTATCTGATGGTCGTCATGTGCGACTATGCCAGTCAGGGCGTGGTGTTTAACCTGCGCACCAGGTTTTACCGCAGTCTGCAGCAAAAGGATATGAAGTTTTATGATACTTACCGCACCGGCGACCTGATGACGGCGCTGACGAGCGATATCGACATGGTGCGGCACAATGTATCCTATGTCTGGCGGCAGATGATTCGCGGACCGATCCTGTTTTTGTGCACGATCGTCTACTTTTTTACCATCAGTTGGAAATATACCCTTGCGCTGCTGGTGGTTGCGCCGTTCATTGTGCTGATCCTTCGGCGTTATTCCAAAAAGGTCCGACCAATTTACATTGAACTGCGCGAAAAGCTTTCACGGCTGAGTACCAATGCGCAGGAAAACATTGATGGCAACAAGGTTGTCAAGGCGTTTGCCAACGAAGAGTTTGAGATCAGCCAGTTCCGCAGCAAAAACAGCGATTATGTTACACAGAACCTGACGGCCGTCAACGCGTGGCTCAGGGTTTTCCCGTATGTGGAAAGCCTTTCGCAGTCGATGACGGTCACCAGTCTGCTGGCGGGCGGCCTGCTGATGATCGGCGGAGAGATGAGTGCGGGTCAGTTTTGGGCTTGTAATTCGATGATTTGGGCCATTTCCGACCCGCTGCGCGAACTGGGCGCCCTGCTGAACGATTTTCAGCGTTTCGTGGCGTCCTCCGACCGGTTGATCGCGATTCAGAGCTACCGTCCCTCTATCCGGAACCCCGAAAAGCCCGAGACGGTGTGCAAGGGCGGCCGGCTGCAGGGCAGGGTGGAATTTCGGGACGTCACCTTCCGGTTTGGTAAGGTCAGCGTGATGGAAAACGTCAGCTTTACGGCGGAGCCGGGGCAGACGGTGGCCATTATGGGAGAGACGGGTACCGGCAAAACAACCATCACCAATCTGATCTCCCGTTTTTATGATGTTAAGGGCGGCGCGGTGTTGGTGGACGGCGTGGATGTGCGCAAATGGGATCTGCGCACGCTGCGGCAAAATATCGGCATGGCGACGCAGGACGTGTTCCTGTTTTCCGATACGATCGACGGCAACATTGCCTACGGCGACCCCGACCTGCCGGAGGAGGATGTGCACGACTTTGCGCAGCGTGCAGCGGCGGCGGAATTTATTGAAAAAATGCCCGACGGTTATGAAACGATCATCGGGGAGCGCGGCATGGGGCTTTCCGGCGGGCAAAAGCAGCGCATTGCGCTGGCCCGTGCACTGGCGCTGAAGCCGTCGATTCTGATTCTGGACGACACGACCTCTGCGGTGGATATGGAAACAGAAAAATATATTCAGCAGCAGCTTGCCGAGCTGCCGTTCTCCTGCACCAAATTTATTATTGCGCAGCGCATTTCCTCGGTACGCCACGCCGATCAGATTCTGATTCTGCACGACGGGAAAATTGCCGAGCAGGGAACCCATGAGGAGCTGCTTGCAAAACGCGGTTACTATTACGACATCTACCGGATTCAGCAGGGTCTGCAGAAAGGGGTGGACGCCTGATGGCTCGCAATAAGTACGACATTGACGAAACACTGGAAACCCCGTTTAATTTCGGGCATTTCCGCCGCAGCCTGAAATATGTAAAAAAGCATGCGCGCACGATGATCCTTGCGTTGATTCTGAGCGCGGTGGGCGTGCTGTTTTCGCTGCTGACGCCGATCATCATCCAATATGCGCTCGACGTTTCCATTCCCGCAAAGAATGTTGCCCAGCTGCTGCTGCTCTGCCTTGCGCTGGCTGCGTGCATTGTGGCAAACATTATTCTGGTGAAAAAGCGTTCCGAAATGATGGCGCGCGTCGGACAGGAAATTATTTACGACATCCGCATGGATCTGTTCGAGCACCTTCAGAAACTGCCGTTTACTTATTATGACGACCGCCCGCACGGCAAGATCCTGGTGCGCGTGGTGCAGTATGTCAACAATGTTTCGGATATGCTTTCCAACGGCATTATCAACTTTATTCTCGAAATTTTCAACATCCTTTTTATCACGGTGTTTATGCTGGCGACACACCTGACGCTCGGCCTCGTCATTCTGGCCGGACTGCCAGTGCTGGTGGCGGTGTTCTTTTCCATCAAGCCTGCTCAGCGCCGTGCCTGGCAGCAGGTTTCCAACAAAAATTCCAATCTGAACGCCTATCTGCAGGAAAGCATCAACGGCATGCGCGTGACGCAAATTTTTACGCGCGAGGATGTGAACTACACCATCTTTGAACGGCTGGCGCAAAACGCGCGCAAAGCGTGGATGAAAGCGGTCTATATCTCCAACCTGATGTGGGTCAGCGTGGATAATATTTCCCAGATTGTTACCAGCCTGCTTTATGTGGTGGGGGTTCTGGTCTGCCGGCCGGCTATTTCGTTCGGCACGCTGTACGCAATGAGCAACTACTCCAGCCGGTTCTGGCAGCCGATTGCGAGCCTTGCCAATATTTACAACAACTTTATGAACACCATCGCTTATCTGGAGCGCATTTTTGAAACAATGGATGAGCCGGTCGTGATTGACGACGCACCTGACGCGCAGGAGCTGCCGGAAATTTGCGGCAGAGTGGAATTCCGTGACGTTACGTTCGGTTATGAGCCGGGCAAGGAGATTCTCAAAAACCTCAGCTTTGCCGTCGAACCCGGGCAGAGCGTCGCGTTGGTTGGGCCCACAGGAGCCGGCAAAAGCACGATCGTCAACCTGATCTCCCGTTTTTATGACGTTCAGGGCGGGGCAGTGCTGGTGGACGGCTACGATGTTTCCAAGGTGACGATTCGCTCCCTGCGCAGCCAGATGGGCATCATGCTGCAGGACAGCTTCATCTTTTCCGGAACGATTGCCGACAACGTGCGCTACGGCCGTTTGAACGCCACGCTGCCCGAGATCGAGGCCGCCTGCCATGTGGTTCATGCCGACGAATTTATCAATGAGATGAAGGAAGGCTACGACACCGAGGTCAAGGAACGCGGCGGCCGGCTTTCGCAAGGGCAAAAGCAGCTGCTTGCCTTTGCGCGCACCATTATTTCCGCGCCGAAGATTTTGATTCTTGACGAGGCGACCTCCGCCATCGATACCAAAACCGAGCAGTATGTGCAGGAGGGGATTGCGCACCTGCTCAAGGGGCGCACCAGCTTTATTATTGCGCACCGGCTTTCCACCATCCGCGACTGTGACAAGATTATGTATGTTTCCAATCAGACCATTACGGAATACGGCACGCACGATGAACTGATGGCGAAAAAAGGCGATTATTACAAGCTCTACACCGCTCAGCTGGCCGAAAGCGACTGACCGACGGCGGTCTTCCGACCGATCTCCGGTTTGCGTCTGCAGTTACAAAAAATACCGCCCGGCAAGGCTCTGCAAAAGTCTTGCCGGGCGGTTTGTGTTGTTAGGTCAGAATCGAACCCTTTTCCATAGCCGCTGTTTTTCTGCGGCAGGCTGGGGAACAGCAAAGGAAGCCGGTGCTGCGCAAAATGAAAGGCTGCCGGTTTATTTTTTGAGCGACGAAACGAATGCTTCAATGCGGTCGAATGCTTTTTCAATGTGATCGAGCGAATAGGAGTACGAAACGCGGGCAAAGCCCTCGCCGCCGGCGCCAAAGGCCGAGCCGGGAATAATGGCAACGTGGAATTCGTGCAGCAGGTGCGCGCAAAACTCCTCGGAGGAAAGGCCGAAGGAACGGATGTCCGGAAAAACATAAAACGCGCCTTCCGGGGCAAAGCACGGCATGCCGATCTCCGCACAGCGGGAGACGATATAGCTGCGGCGCTTGTCGTATTCCGTGCGCATGGCCTCAATGTCGGCGTCCCCACGGCGCAGCGCTTCGACGGCGGCGTTTTGCGTAATGGAGGAGGCGCACATAATGCCGAATTGATGAATCTTTGTCATTGCGCCAATCACATCCGCCGGGCCGAGCGCGTAACCGAGCCGCCAGCCGGTCATGGAATATGCCTTGGAAAAGCCGCTGACAATGACTGAATGCTCGCGCATGCCGTCAATGGCGGCAAAACAAACGTGGTGTTCCCCGCCATAGGTCAACTCGGCGTAAATCTCGTCAGAAAGGACCATGATATCGGTTCCGCGGATCACATCCGCAATGGCTTCCAGATCTTTGCGGCGCATCACGGCGCCGGTCGGATTGTTCGGGTAAGAAAGAATCAGCAGCCTGGTTTTCGGCGTGATCGCGTTGCGCAGCGCTTCGGCGGTCAGGCGGAAACTGTCCTCGGCTTTGGTTTCCACAGTGACCGGAACGCCTCCCGCAAGCTGAGTCAGCGGTTCGTAACAGACAAAGCAAGGCTGCGGAATAATCACCTCGTCGCCCGGGGCGACTATTGCGCGGATACAGGCGTCAATGGCCTCGGAACCGCCCGCCGTCATCAGGATTTCGCTGTTGGCGTCGTATGCAGCACCAAAGCGGCGGCTGAAATATTTTGAAACCTCTTCACGCAGCTCCAAAAAGCCGCGGTTTGGCGAATAAAAGGTCTTACCCTGCTGAATGGATGCAATGCCCGCGCGGCCGATGTGCTCCGGCGTCTGAAAATCAGGTTCTCCAATACCCAGGGAAATCACGTCGTCCATCTGGTTTGCCAAATCGAAAAAACGACGGATTCCCGACGGTTTTACCTGTTGTACGGTTCTGGTCAAAATTTTGCTGTAATCCATCACGCAACATCTCCCTTATGCTGTTAACCCAAAGAACGCCCGGGAACCCGGCCACACACTTAATGTAACTGGTTCGTTAGTTTTTCTTACTTTGCCGCTATTATAACGCGTTGCGGGCCAATTGGAAGAGACTGCAGCAAAATCCGTTTTTTTAAAAGTATTTTACGACCAGAGTATTTTCAAAAAGCTTTTTTTCCTGTTTTTTGCGATTAAATTCTGTGAAAAAATTCATTTTTTTAAAGCAATCCGGTAAAAGAAACCGAAGAAAGCCCTGTTTCCCCCACTTTGATTTTCTGTAAAACTACAAAAAGATTGCAAATAGTTACAATTCTGTTACTTTTATTGACGGATCCCGCAAAGAGAAGTAAAATAAAAACAAGCGCCCCTAAAGATTTGCTGTGACAGGAGGTCTTCCCATGCGACGATTCCTTTGTGTTTGCGCGTTAATTCTGACCGGGATGTTGTCAACGGCGGGATGTGGCGCAATGAATCCGGTTTCAAACGAGCCGGAGCCGGTTTCCGCAGCGGATTGCAGCCCGATGCCCGCTTCTTCGGCGGAGAGTAAACAGGAACCGGCTTACCCGCAGCCGTACGCCGCTTTGACGGGAGTGCTGAAACAGCCGCTTACAACCGACTTATACTGGTATTTTGACCCCTTGCTGGGTGATAATGTGGGGTATCTGAATATGGACGGCGCGGTTGTTTGGAACACGACCACAGCCGCTTCACGGGATGCGGCGGAAAAATACCGGCAGGAGCATCCGTGGGTGGATACCGAACAGAAAATCAGCACGTTTT
This sequence comes from Acutalibacteraceae bacterium, assembly GCA_050947015.1. Taxonomy (GTDB): domain Bacteria; phylum Bacillota; class Clostridia; order Oscillospirales; family Acutalibacteraceae; genus CAKXIK01. The sequence goes on along the minus strand of JBMNVT010000011.1, from coordinate 49,501 downwards.
TTGGGAACGGCAGCTGCGCCGTTGCAGAGGGAAAAATTCTGGGGCACGGAGAGTCTTGGTGGAGTTCGGAATCAAATTCCGTCGGAAGACTGATTGCGGACTGGAACGGAGTCGCCTTTTTGTTGTACGACGAAACGCTTGCAAACAGCGGCGTCCCGGTGGCGATGACCTCCGGCGGTGAGCTTTATGGAATCGAGCTGAAAGAGCAAAGCGGTCAGAAGACTGTTTTTCAGAATTTTTCGCTGCAGGCAGGCGACTTTGTGATGGGCCTAATGGAAACGCAGGGGTACCAGGAATCGGGCTGCGATTACGGGGTGCTGACCTGCCTGACCATCAAAGGAACGCTAAAGGCGGCACGCTTTCCGCTTGCGCTGGGACTGAACACAGATTCGATTGAAAAAGTGATGCAGGGCGGCGACGGGGAAACAGCGCTGCCGCTGCCGAACTATGCGGCGTACGACGGTGTGGCTGCCGTTGAGAGCGCGGGCTTTACGCTTCCCGGCAGTGCGGTGAGCGCGAAGCTGATTTTGATGAAGAACGGGACGCTGCTTTGTGACGACGGCATGGGAAACGTGTGCGTAGTGGCGCGGCGTATTGTAAAAATGGCGGGAAACGGCCTTCTGAACCCGGAAAACGGTGCGGGCGAGGGAAAATTGCTGATCGACGAGGAAAACTGTGTGATCCGGCTCGGCGTTTTTGCACTGGGACAGAGATGTGTTCCCACGCTGGAAACGGTCGGCTTTTGCGAGGACTGGACAAAAATTGTATCTGTCCAGAGGGGATACGCCGTGAAAACAGACGGAACGGTGGAGAGGGTTGACCGGACCGGAAACACCAACAAAACATTTTTCGAAGATATTACGGACATCAAAAAACCGCCGGAACAAAACGGCTGAATCATTCCGCTGGAGCGGTTGTAACCTTCATAAAAAACGGCCTCTGCTGATGTTTCGCAGCAGAGGCCGTTTTTGGCAGAGTGTGAAAGCGTTTTCCCGGGGTGGAATTGCGCTTTCGCAAACAGCTGTCGCAGTGCCGTCAGGGTGTGTGAACTTGGTTAGGGTTCCGGTTTTTGTCCGCAGAAATGCTCGGCGTATTCCTTTAAGTCCTCCAGGCAGTTTAGCTTTGCGCTGCTTTGCAGAACCGATTGACGCGTTTCTGCAGGCAGCGTTTGAAAATAGAGCTGCATTTCGGGGCTGAAATGAAACAGATCAGGCATGGTTTGGCTCACGTCCTTTCCCGGGTGCTCAATTGTCTCCGCGCGTCAGGTTTTCGGCATAATCGCGCAAGCTGAGCAATGAGTTGATGTTGGAGGAGCGTTCCCGCATGGTTTCCTGAACATAATCCGGCAGGGAAGCAAAATATTTTGCCGCTTCTTCGTCATCGCGAAGCAGCGCGGCAAGGTCGGAACATTTTTGTGCCATAATCGACAGGTCCTTTCTATACATAAAATCCTTTTTGCAATTCTGCATGCCGATTCGCCGCAGGAGACCGAAAAACGCGATGTGACGCCTGTGATCGGGTTCTGCTGCAAATCCAAGTTAGTATGCCCCGCCGACAGCAATATTTTCGCTTCACAGAATTTTCTTTTGACTTTTTCAGCTTTTTCCAGCATAATAGAAAAAGAAACATTTTTAATTTCGGCAGAAATGAAATGCACGGGATTTCAGAGGGAAAACATTTTCTGTGAATACAAAATGATAAAAAGGAATGATAGCTTTCATGAAAAAATTTCGCTTGATTGCGCTGTTGTCGGCGGCGATTTTGCTTTGCACGGCGTTTGGCGGGTGCGGCGCCGGCAAGCAGCCGCTTGCGGCCGACACCACGCTGCTGACGATTGACGGCAGCCCCGTTACGGTGGAGGAATACCGCACATACTACCTGTATTTAAAGGCGCAGTACGACAAAGGCGACGACGCCTACTGGAACGACAATGTTGCTGCCAAAGAAACGCTGAAAACAAGCGTTCTGGCACAGCTGCAGAGCAAGTACGCCATGCAGGCGATTCTGGACGAAAGCAATGTGGCGCTGACCGATGCAGACAACGAAAACGTGGAGGCTCAGTTGGAGAGCCTAAAAACCTATTATGGCAGCACCGAAAGCTATCAGCAGGCGCTGACGGAAAACTATTATACTGAAGAAAGCTACCGGCAGGCGGTGGAGTTTGCTCAGCTGCAGAACCGCTATGTTTATGAAACCCAAAAAGAAACGATTCAGAAGAATTACGTTCGCGCCAAACATATTCTGATCCAGTTTGACAAACTGGCCGATAATGAAGAAGCGGACAAGGCCGAAAAGCTGAAAAAGGCACAGGACGTTGCCGCGCTGGCTCAGGCGGGCGGCGATTTTGACGAACTGGTTCGGAAATACGGCGAGGATCCCGGTATGGAAAGCAGCCCGGACGGTTATTATTTTACCACCGGCAAAATGGTGGAAAGTTTTGAGACTACGACGTTTGCGCTGAAGGAAAACGAGATTAGCGACCCCGTGGAAAGTCAATTTGGCTACCACATCATTCTGCGTCTGCCGATGGAAGAACAATATCTGGTCAACAATCTTTCTTCTTTGCTGGAAGACGACTATTACGCCGGGCTCAACACGGCGGTCAGCGAAAAGACTGCCGTGCAGAAGGTGGAGTATGCCGACGCTTATTCTGATATTGACATCACCACAATCCGGTAAAATTCCGGGGCAGAGGGCGAATTTTGCAGCGTGAAAATGTTAATTTTTTGTAAACAGAGGCTCTTTTCTGCAAAAACCATTCATTTCCGAACGGAAACGGTTGCAAAAATAAGCTTGATTATGTAAAATAAAAGAAGTACGTTGAAACGTACACCTTTTCGGTGGGTCAAACAACCACAGGCTCCGGCAGAATGTATTTCAGCCGGTTTGCCAAAATCGTTTTCCCGGAAAGATCGCCCGAAGGGTGCGGGCCGAAAGGTCGTATATATCAAACAGAAGTGAGGGGAATGTTATGTCAAACAGACTTTTCCAAAGTGTCGTGCATCAGATGAAAGACGCCATCGATCGAACGATCGGCGTGGTGGACGAGACCTCTGTGACGATTGCCTGCAGCGAGCTGGGCAAAATCGGGGAAGTGAATGAGGATATTACCACCGAGCAGCTGAGCAATCCGGAGCCGTTTGTGATCGGCAGTTACACCTATCAGACGTTCGGCAGCAAGCCGCGCGCCGAGTATATCGTTTTTGTCGAGGGCACCGATGACCTTGCACAGAAGTATGTTTCGCTGCTGGCCATCTCCATGAGCAGCATCAAACAGTATTATGATGAAAAATACGATCGCGGCAATTTTATTAAGAATGTAATTCTTGACAATATTCTGCCCGGAGATATCTACCTGAAAGCGCGCGAGCTGCACTTCAACTCCGATGTGACGCGCGTGTGTATGCTGGTTCGTGTGGTTTCCAAGACAGATATTTCGGTTTATGATATTGTGCAGAACCTGTTCCCGGACAAAAACAAGGATTTTGTCATCAATATCAATGAAAACGATATCGCAATCGTAAAAGAGATCCGCGCGGGCATTGGCACCAAGGATCTTGAAAAGCTTGCAAGCTCAATTGTGGACACGCTCAGCAGTGAGTTTTATACGCATGTGATCGTTGGTATCGGCACCACTACCTCGGGCATCAAGGATCTGGCGCGCTCGTTTAAGGAGGCACAGATTTCGCTGGAGGTCGGCAAGGTGTTCGATACCGAAAAGACGATTGTCAGCTACGACAATCTCGGCATTGCCCGCCTGATTTACCAGCTGCCGACCACGCTGTGCGAAATGTTCCTGCGCGAGGTGTTTTCCAAAGGCTCCATCGAATCGCTCGATCAGGAGACGCTCTTTACCATTCAGCGTTTTTTTGAAAACAATCTCAATGTTTCCGAAACAAGCCGCAAGCTGTTTGTGCACCGCAACACGCTGGTTTACCGTTTGGAGAAAATCAAGAAGCTCACCGGGCTTGACCTGCGCGAGTTTGAGGACGCCATTGTGTTCAAGGTGGCCTTGATGGTTAAGAAATACCTGACGGCGAATCCGATTAAGTACTGATTCGAACTGAACTTTTTAAGCACGGCTCTCCTTCCTGCGCGCAGGAGGGGGAGCTTTGAAGTTCATGGCATAAATATCAAATTATTGGAAAGTGAGGCCGGCGCATGGTTGAATTCCGCAATGTTTCCAAGACGTATGACAACGGCACCGTGGCGCTCAAAAATGTGAGCCTGAATGTGCAGAAAGGCGAATTTGTGTTTATTGTCGGCGCGTCCGGCGCAGGGAAAAGCACGTTTCTCAAGCTGATTATGCGGGAAGAGGTTCCTAGCGGCGGCGAGATTATTGTTAACGGACGCAAGCTTTCCACCGTGCGCCACCGCGACGTTCCGTTTCTGCGCCGCACCATGGGAATTGTGTTTCAGGATTTTCGCCTGATTGATAAGATGACGGTGTATGACAACGTGGCGTTTGCCATGCATGTGGTCGGAGCATCCTCGCGGGAAATCCGTAAGCGTGTGCCGTACATTCTTTCGCTGGTGGGGCTGGAGGAGAAGGCGCGCTGCCTGCCGACCGAGCTTTCCGGCGGCGAGCAGCAGCGGGTGGGGCTGGCCCGCGCGCTGGTCAACAACCCCGGCCTGATTATCGCGGACGAGCCTACCGGCAATATTGATCCCACGCTTTCCTATGAAATTGTTGATCTGCTCAATGAGATCAACCGCCGCGGAACCACCGTTCTGATGGTGACGCATGAGCATCAGCTTGTCAAACGCTTTCACCGCCGCGTGGTGGAAATCAGCGACGGCTGTGTGGTGGCAGACACCGCCAACCCCGGGCTTGGCCGGGGCGCGGACGCCTGACCGGCGATCAGCCTGCAGCACAGCGGAAAGGTGAGGTTATATTTATGAAAATCGGCAGTATCGGGTACCTTCTGCGCGAGGGAATCCGCAATTTCTGGAGCAACCGGCTGATGTCTTTTGCATCGGTTGGGGTTTTGATTTCGTGCATGCTGCTCAGCGGCGGCTCTGTGTTGCTTTCTCTTAATGTGGCGTCTATCATGTCCAAGGTGGAACAGAACAATCTGGTGATGGTTTACCTGAACGATAACGTGGGCGTGCTGGAAGCAGTCAAGGTCGGGGACGAGATCAGCAAAATTCCAAATGTCTCCGAAACCACGCTGGTGACGAAGGATGAGGGACTGCAGGAGTTGATGGATCAGGTGGAAAACGGCGAGGCGCTCCTTGACGAGCTTGCTGCCGACAATCCTCTGCCGAACGCGTACCGCGTGACGCTTTCGGATCTGGAGCAGTACGACGCTACCGTCGCACTGCTCCAGGAGCTTGACGGCGTTCAGAAGGTGCGCGGCGAGAGCGATGTGCCGAAAAAGATTACACAGGTGGAGCACACGGTCAACGGGACGCTGATCTGGATTATTGCGCTGCTGATTGTGGTTTCCATGTTTATCATTACGAACACGATCCGCGTGACGATGTTCAACCGTCGCAAGGAGATCAGCATTATGAAGTCCGTCGGCGCGACGGATTGGTTTATCCGCGTTCCGTTTGTGGCGGAGGGCGTTGTTATCGGAATCCTGTCCGGTGTGCTGGCAACGCTGCTGATCGATTATATTTACAACAATGTCAGCTGGGGGAGCGAGATGTTCTTTTCGCTGGTCAGCTTTGACCGTTACCGCTGGCTGTTTGCCGCCGCGTTCCTCGGCGCGGGTGTTATTTTCGGCGCAATTGGCGGCGTAATTTCCATCGGGAAGTATTTGAAAAGCGAAGGAGGAGATCTTTATGAATAAAAAGCTTCGATGGATTTCGGCGCTGCTTTGCGCGGTGCTGGTAATCGGCGCGGTATTTGCCGCTCCGGCAGCCGCATGCCGGGCGGACGCGGCCACGAGCCTTTCCCAGCTGCAGAACAAGCTCAACGCGCTGAAACAGGAGCAGGCCAAGCTGGACGCGCAGCTCAAGAACCTGAAGAATCAGCAGCAGTCTCAGGCAGCATACCAGCAGTCGCTGCAGCTGAAAATTGCCAATGCGCAGGGACAAATTGATAACCTGAATGCGCAGATTTCCGGTTATGACGCGCAGATTTCGGAAAAAGAGGCGCAGATTTCCGAAGCGGAGGCACAGATCAGCTCCAATTTTGCAACGTTGAAGGCGCGCCTGAAGGCGATTTACATGCTTGGCGAGGCATCGATGCTCGATATTTTATTTTCCGCCGACAATGTGACCGATTTTTTGAACCGCTCGCAGTTTGTTCAGGCGATCAGCGACCATGACCAGAGCATTATTTCCTCGCTGAAGACGCAGAGCGAGAGCATCAGAGCCGAAAAGGAGAGCATTGAGGCCGACCGCGCGCAGCTTGCCGAGGCGAAAACACAGTATGACTCCCAAAAGCAGCAGCTGCAGAGCGCAATGGCGGAAAGCGAACGCATTTCCAGAGAATTGCAGGCCTCGCAGGCCGTTACCGCAGCCAGACAAAAGGAAATCAACGCCGCGTTTGCCAAGGCCGATGAGGAAATCAAGCAGTGGTGGATTGATTATTACAAGCAACAGGAGGCAAATGCAAACGCGAACAAGCCGGTGAGTACCGGCAGCTTTATCTGGCCGATGCCCGGGTACTCCCGCAAGTCGAACATTACGCAGTATTTTGGAGGAGCCAATAATCACCGCGGGATCGATATTTCCGGCGCAGGGATCTATGGAAAAACAATCGTTGCAGCGGATTCCGGCGTGGTCGCGGTCGCCTCGTACAATAACGCCGTTTACGGAATTTATGTGCAGATCGATCACGGCGGCGGTATTGCCACGCTTTACGGACACACCAGCGGCCTTTTGGTCAAAGCCGGGCAAACGGTGAAAAAAGGACAGGCGATCGCTTATGTTGGTAGTTCGGGAATTTCGACCGGGCCTCACCTGCATTTCGGCGTGCTGATCCGCGGGACACCGGTGAATCCGCTGAATTATTTCCAACTGAAATGACGGCAGGCTCCGGTTTGGTGATAAAACCGGAGCCTGCGGGAAAACTGCAGGGAGAGCGTCGCACCGCCCTGCGGCGGCGTTTCAGGATGACGGCCGTTTCGGTCGGCCGTGAAAGGACGAATCAATATTATGAAAAAACGGATTTCCTGGGGCGTGGCGATCGCCCTGATGGCTGTGACGGCAACGCTGACCATGTCGCTGACTTATCAGTATACCATCAACCGCACTAAGGCACAGGTGGACGATTTGAGCGAGCGGATGAAAATGTTTTCCAAGCTCAGCGAGATCGACCAGAAGGTGCGCAAAAATTACCTGAACGAGCTGGACCAAACGGCGCTGAACAACGCGATTGCGCAGGGTTATATGAACGGTATTGATGACAAACACAGCTATTACCTGACGCAGGCGGAATATACAGCCCGCCAGTTGGAGCTCAGCGGACAGATGGTTGGCATCGGCGTGGACGTTACACTGCAGCAGGACGGAACCATTGCGGTAACGCGGGTGACGCCGAATTCTCCGGCCGCCGCTGCCGGCATTCAAAAGGGCGATATTTTGCAGAGGGTCGGCGATCAGGAGTTGACGGCGAACGATTACAGTCGGCTTTCCGACCTGATTGGCGGCGAATCGGGAACAGAGGTGGAGCTGACCGTACTGCGCGGAGAGGAAAGCATCCCGCTCACCGCTACCCGCAAGCAGTTTGATATGGTGACGGTTGATTACCGCCTGATGGAAAATGGGATCGGTTATTTGCGCATTACCGAGTTTACCGACGGCGCCGAAAACGAAAACGGCACCGCGGCCCAGTTCAGAACGGCGGTCAGCAGCCTGACCGCGCAGGGCGCCACGGGCTTGGTGATTGACGTGCGCAACAACCCGGGCGGTTCGCTCAGCGCGGTTTCCTCCGTGCTGGATCAGATTCTTCCGGCGGGCAACATCGTTTCCTCGGCCGGCAAGGACGGCGCCAGACAGGTGCTTTACACGTCCGATTCCAACCAGCTTTCGCTGCCGCTTGCCGTGCTCGTGAATCAGAACAGCGCATCGGCTGCCGAGCTGCTGGCCTGTGCGGTCAAAGATTATGGCAAGGGAACCATTGTGGGGGCCACCACCTACGGCAAGGGCACTATGCAGCAGCTGTTTGCGTTGACGGACGGTTCGGCGGTGAATCTGACCATTGCAAAGTTTTTCCCGCCGGTCAGCGATAATTTTGACGGTGTCGGCGTTGCGCCGGATATTGTGGCAGAACTTTCGGAGGATTTGCAGGAACGATTTTATTTTCTGACCGACGATGAGGATACCCAGCTTAAAACGGCGGTCAGTGCGCTGATGATCGGCGGGGCGCAGACCAACACAGGCAGCGGCACCTCAGGCAGCAACGGTTCCTCCGCGGAAGAAAGCGCTTCCGCGGAATCCGGAGCAGAAGGCGCAGGAACAAGCTCTGCCGCCGCGCTGGAGGACGATGCCAGACAGGTTCTGCATCTGTAACCGGCAGAGCGGGTTGCGGGATTGCCCGGGAAATTTTTCGCAGGCGGTTTTGCAACGGCATACAACGCGTTAATTTTGTCCGCAGCGCAGTTTGGGTTGTGACGCAAAAAAGCTGCAGTTCCCTGTCCGGCCGGGAACTGCAGCTTTTATGTTTCCGGGGTGTTGGGCGGGTCCGGAACGTATTCAATGATATCGCCCGGCTGACAATCCAGCGCCCGGCAGATGCTGTTGAGCGTTTCAAAGCGGATCGCTCTGGCCTTTTCGTTTTTCAAAATAGAAATATTGGCCATTGTAATACCGACGCGCTCGGAAAGCTCCGTCACACTCATTTTGCGTTTGGCAAGCATGACGTCCAGATTGATTCGGATTGCCATTGCAACGCTTCCTTTCCCCGCTCAGATGGTCAGATCATTTTCCGCTTTCAGGGCGGCCGCCTTTTCGGTCAGATGAGCCAGCACAAGCGCCGCGGTTGCCACTGCAATGCCGATTGCAATCATGACCAGAGATGCGATGTAGAACCCGGCCCCGAAGGACGACAGACAGGCGAAGACGAGAACGGTCAGAAAACAAAGTACGGTATCGCCCAGAGCAAGGATCGCAATATTTTTCAAACAGCGGACGTTTTCGGTGCAGAACGAACGGTCGGCGCCGATGTTGCGGCAGATGCGCCAGAAAAACCAGAGCGCCGCAAAACAGGGCAGCAGCATCACGCGCGCCACGATGAAAAACGCGTGGTAGTTTTCCCGGTTGGCCGGCGTCAGCCCGGCAAGGCCGCTGTCGATCATGGGGCTGAGAACAAAGAAAACGCAAAGCAGCATCAGGCAAAGAATGATGGTGATGCCCTTCAGCCATCGGGCAAGCTTTTTCTGATTCATAAACATCCCCGGTTTCTGTTAAAGATTTTCTGAAATCAGTATACGATCTGCGGGCGGGAAAGTCAACCTTTTTATTGTTTTGCGATAAATTTGGCTATTTGGGAGAAGAACGCTCCTGTTTTCTTCCGCCGCCGTATAAGAACAGGAAAATTCGACCATACTGCCTCAAAGGCGCAAAGACAGCGGACGTCCCGACATAAAATAAAAAAGCCGCCGTGTTTAAACGGCAGCCCCGAAAAGCAGCAATAAAAATCTGAATTTCCGAAAAAAGAGATTGACAAACCAAAGAAAATGCGGTACAATAATATACTGCATTATCTTGGGAATTTGTGCCTATTTCTTTGAGTATATTAGCATAAACCGACCGCAATTTCAAGGGTTTTTGTCCAAATTTCCAAGGAAATTTCATGACCAACCATTTTCGCCGAAGTTGTCGGTAAATAGAGGAATGGAGTGATAGAGCCTATGGTGAATGTCAAACCTACTCGTCTTGGCAAAAACGTCCGCATGAACTTCGCTCGTATCAACGAGGTTTTGGACATGCCAAACCTGATCGAGGTGCAGAAGAACTCCTACAACTGGTTCCTGACAGAGGGGCTGAAGGACGTCTTCCGCGATGTTTCCGGAATTACCGACTATTCCGGGAATCTGGTACTTGACTTTGTGGATTACCACCTGGACGACACGCCGAACTACAGCATTACGGAATGCAAGTCCCGCGATGCAACTTATGCAGCGCCCCTGCGCGTAACCGCCCGTCTTTTCAACAAAGAGACCGGCGAAATCAAGGATTCCAACGTTTATATGGGCGATTTCCCGCTGATGACCGACAGCGGCACCTTTGTCATCAACGGCGCCGAGCGTGTCATCGTTTCCCAGTTGGTTCGTTCTCCGGGCGTCTATTACAAGATGGAACACGACCGCACCGGCAAGGAACTGTTTTCCGCAACCGTCATCCCAAACCGCGGTGCATGGCTGGAATATGAAACTGATGCCAACGATGTGTTTTACGTCCGAATCGACAAAAACCGCAAGATTCCGATCACGGTCTTTATTCGCGCGCTCGGTCTCGGTACCGATCAGGAGATTCTCGACTTCTTCGGCGACGACGACCGCATCCGCGCGTCCTTCGAAAAGGAAAGCTGCCGCAACACCGAGGAAGCATTGATTGAGATTTACCGCAAACTGCGCCCGGGTGAGCCGCCGACGGTGGAAAGCGCAAAAACGCATTTGGACAACCTGTTCTTTGACCCCCGCCGTTATGATCTTTCCCGCGTGGGACGGTATAAATACAACAAAAAACTGGGTATTGCCGGTCGTTTGGCCGGGCAGAAGCTGCTTTATCCGATTGCGGACCCGCGCACGGGCGAAATGCTGGCCGAGGAAGGCGAAATCATCACGCGCGAAAAAGCCGAAAAGCTTGAAAAGGCCGGCGTTTCCGTGGCGTATGTCACCATTGAGGGCGACCGCACCGTTAAAATTATTTCCAACGGCATGGTGGATATCAACGACTTTGTTCCGTTCGACGCCAAGACAGAGTGCGGCGTGCTGGAGAAGGTGCGTTTTTCCGTTCTGTGCGATTTGCTCGACAGCTGCGGCGATGATGCAGAGGCGCTGAAGGACGCTGTGCGCGCTCATCTGGATGAGCTGACGCCGAAGCATATCATCAACGACGATATTTTTGCCACCATTAACTATATGAACTGCCTTGCCTGCGGGCTGGGCACCACCGACGATATCGACCATCTGGGCAACCGCCGCATCCGCTCGGTCGGCGAACTGCTGCAGAATCAGTTCCGCATTGGGTTTTCCCGTCTGGAGCGCGTCATCCGCGAACGCATGACGCTGCAGGCCAGCGAGGTCGATTCCATGACGCCGAACGCCCTGATTAACATCCGTCCGGTTCTGGCGGCGATCAAGGAGTTCTTTGGTTCGTCTCCGCTTTCTCAGTTTATGGATCAGACCAACCCGCTTGCCGAGCTGACGCACAAGCGCCGTCTTTCCGCTCTTGGCCCGGGCGGCCTTTCCCGTGACCGCGCAGGATTTGAGGTTCGAGACGTTCACTACACCCACTACGGCCGCATGTGCCCGATCGAGACCCCTGAAGGCCCGAACATTGGCTTGATCTCCTATTTGGCAACGTATGCGCGCATCAACGAGTACGGTTTTGTGGAAGCGCCCTACCGCCGTATGAATAAAGAAACGCATCAGGTCACCGACGAGGTTGTTTACATGACCGCCGATGTGGAGGACGAATACGTGATCGCACAGGCCAACGAACCGCTGGACGACGAGCGCCGCTTTGCCCGCCCGCGTGTCAACGCCCGCCTGCGCGACAGCTTTGTTGAAATTGAGCGCGACAAGGTCGATTTCATGGACGTTTCCCCGAAGATGGTCGTTTCCGTTGCCACGGCAATGATTCCATTCCTGGAAAACGACGACGCAAACCGCGCGCTGATGGGTTCCAACATGCAGCGGCAAGCGGTTCCGCTGCTCAAAACCAGCAACCCGATTGTCGGTACCGGTATGGAATACAAGGCCGCGGTCGATTCCGGTGTCTGCGTGATCTGCAAAAACGCCGGTGTGGTCAAGAGCGTCAGCGCCGATATGGTTACCGTTCAGAAGGACGACGGCGATATCGACCGTTATGAGATTATTAAATTCCTTCGCTCCAACCAGGGAACCTGCTTTAATCAGGTGCCGATTGTCAATGTAGGCGACCGGTTGGAGGCCGGCGATGTGATCGCCGACGGCCCGTCCACCTGCAACGGCGAGATCAGCCTTGGCAAGAACGCACTGATCGGGTTTATGACGTGGGAAGGCTATAACTACGAAGACGCCGTCCTGCTCAGCGAAAAAGTAGTCCGCGATGACGTGTTTACTTCTATTCATATTGAGGAATACGAGGTGGAAGCGCGCGATACCAAGCTCGGTGCGGAAGAGATCACCCGCGATATTCCGAACGTCGGCGACGAACCGCTGAAAGATCTTGACGAGCGCGGCATTATCCACATCGGCGCCGAGGTTCACGCCGGAGATATTCTGGTCGGCAAGGTGACCCCGAAGGGAGAAACCGAGCTGACTGCCGAGGAACGCCTGCTGCGCGCCATTTTCGGCGAAAAAGCACGCGAGGTGCGCGACACCTCCCTGCGCGTTCCCCACGGTGAATACGGCATCGTGGTCGATGTCAAGATCTTCAACCGCGAAAACAGCCGCGACGAGCTGAGCCCGGGCGTCAATGAGATCGTCCGCTGCTATATTGCCCAGAAGAGAAAGATTTCCGTCGGCGACAAGATGGCCGGTCGCCACGGCAACAAGGGCGTCGTTTCCCGCATTCTTCCCGTGGAGGATATGCCGTTCCTGCCGGACGGCACCCCGCTGGATATCGTGCTGAACCCGCTGGGCGTTCCGTCCCGAATGAATATCGGTCAGGTGCTCGAAGTCCATCTTGGCCGCGCCGCCGCGGCGCTCGGCTGGAAGGTGATGACCCCGGTGTTCGACGGCGCGCACGAAGCCGATATCCGCGAGTGCCTCAAGCAGGCAGGACTCCGTGAGGACGGCAAGACCATCCTGTACGACGGACGCACCGGCCAGCCGTTCGACAACCCCGTTACTGTTGGCTATATGTATTACCTCAAACTGCACCACCTGGTTGACGATAAGATCCATGCCCGTTCCACCGGCCCGTATTCGCTCGTTACGCAGCAGCCTTTGGGCGGTAAAGCCCAGTTCGGCGGCCAGCGCTTCGGCGAAATGGAAGTCTGGGCGCTGGAGGCCTACGGCGCAGCTTATACCCTGCAGGAGATCCTGACCGTCAAGTCCGACGACGTAGTGGGTCGTGTCAAGACCTACGAAGCTATCGTCAAGGGTCAGAACGTGCCGAAGCCGGGCATTCCGGAATCGTTTAAGGTTCTGATTAAGGAACTGCAGTCCCTGTGCCTCGATGTGAAGGTTCTCGACCAGAACAACGAGGAGATCGATCTGCGTCAGGATTTTGACGACGACGACGATATGGGGCTGACCCCGGTCGACGACGGCTTTGATGAAAAATACGTTAACGACAGCGACGACATGGAAGGCTACAGCATTGACCCGGATTCCGAGGAGAATTCGATCTTTGCTTCCGATTCCGACGATGATGAGGAAGGCGAGGAAGAGGATTTCGGTTTTGAGGACGACGCACAGCCAGAGGAGTTTGACCCGGAAGACTGATTTCTGATTGACAGGAGGTTATAAGCATGGAATTTAACGCATTCGAATCGATTAAGATCGGTCTTGCTTCACCCGAAATGATCAGAGAATGGTCTTACGGTGAGGTCAAAAAGCCGGAAACAATCAACTATCGCACCCTGAAGCCGGAGCGCGACGGCTTGTTCTGTGAACGCATCTTCGGGCCGCAGAAGGACTGGGAGTGCCATTGCGGCAAATATAAACGTATCCGCTACAAGGGCAAGATTTGTGACCGCTGCGGCGTTGAGGTGACCCGCGCCAAAGTTCGCCGCGAGCGCATGGGTCATATCGAGCTGGCTGCGCCGGTTTCGCATATTTGGTACTTCAAGGGAATTCCGTCCCGTATGGGTCTGATTCTTGATATTTCTCCCCGCATGCTGGAAAAAGTGCTTTATTTTGCGATGTATATCGTTACCGACCCCGGCTGTGCAAGAGAGCTTTCCAAAGGGCAGATGCTCAGCGAAAAAGAGTACCGCGAGCTTCGCGAAAAATATGATGAGGACGATTTTAAGGCAGGCATGGGCGCAGAAGCAATTCAGCAGCTGCTGGCCGAAATCGACCTCGACGAGCTTTCCGAAAGCCTGAAGGCAGAGCTGGAAAACGCCAGCGGACAGAAAAGGGTTCGGCTGCTCAAGCGGTTGGAGGTTGTGGATTCGTTCCGTATCTCCGGCAACCGCCCGGAATGGATGATTCTCAATGTCCTGCCGGTCATCCCGCCGGATCTTCGCCCAATGGTTCAGCTGGACGGCGGTCGTTTTGCAACGTCCGACTTAAACGATCTCTACCGCCGCGTCATTAACCGCAATAACCGTCTCAAGCGCCTGCTGGAACTGGGCGGACCGGATATCATCGTCCGCAACGAAAAACGCATGCTGCAGGAGGCGGTCGACGCCCTGATTGACAATGGCCGCCGCGGCCGCCCGGTTACCGGGCCGAACAACCGCCCGTTCAAATCGCTTTCCGATATGCTCAAGGGCAAACAGGGCCGTTTCCGCCAAAACCTGCTCGGCAAGCGAGTCGATTACTCCGGCCGTTCCGTTATCGTTGTCGGCCCGGAACTGAAAATGTATCAGTGCGGCCTGCCGAAGGAGATGGCGCTGGAACTGTTTAAGCCGTTCGTGATGAAGCGTCTGGTGGAAACCGGGGCCGCCGCGAATATCAAGGCTGCCCGCAAGCTGGTGGAACGCGCCAGAAATGAAGTTTGGGATGCGCTCGAGACCGTGATTAAGGATCATCCGGTGATGCTTAACCGCGCACCGACGCTGCACCGTCTCGGCATTCAGGCGTTTGAGCCGGTACTGGTGGAGGGCCGCGCTCTGAAGCTGCACCCGCTGGCCTGTACCGCATACAACGCCGACTTCGACGGCGACCAGATGGCCGTTCATGTGCCGCTTTCCGCGGAAGCACAGGCAGAAGCACGTTTCCTGATGCTGGCCGCCGGCAATCTGCTCAAGCCGTCCGACGGCCGCCCCGTCACCGTTCCGACACAGGACATGGTGCTCGGTTCCTACTACCTCACACTGGACCGCGTCGGCGAAAAGGGCGAGGGCAAGGTGTTCCGCAATATGGACGAGGCCATTATGGCCTATGAAACCGGTGTGATTGAGCTGCATGCGAATATCAAGGTTCGCCGCGAGCTGGTCATCAACGGGGAAAAGAAATCCAAGTTGATCGACACCACGATCGGCCGGCTGATTTTTAACCGACCGATTCCGCAGGATCTTGGCTTTGTAGATCGCAGCGATCCCGACAAGCTGTTTGATCTTGAGGTCGATTTCCTTGTCGGAAAAAAGCAGCTGGGCAAAATTATTGATAAATGCATCAAGGTGCACGGCACAGCCCGCACCTCGGAGGTTCTCGACGCCATTAAGGCGCAGGGCTATAAATATTCCACCATCGGCGCAATCACCGTCGCCGTTTGTGACGCCGTGATTCCGCCGCAGAAAAAGGAATATATTGCGCAGGCGGAGGAAAGCATAGATAAGATCAACAAGCTGTTCCGCCGCGGATTGATTTCCGACGACGAGCGCTACCGTTTGGTGATCGAAACCTGGCAGAAGACGACTGACGATGTTACCAAAGCGCTGCAGGGCAACCTGGACCGCTACAACCCGATCTTTATGATGGCCGACTCCGGTGCGCGCGGTTCCATGAACCAGATTCGCCAGCTGGCCGGTATGCGCGGACTGATCGCGAACACCTCCGGCCGTACCATCGAGGTTCCGATTCGCGCCAACTACCGTGAAGGTTTGAATATTCTGGAATACTTCATTTCTTCCCGCGGCGCCCGAAAGGGTTTGGCCGATACCGCTCTGCGTACCGCAGACTCCGGTTACCTGACCCGCCGCCTGGTCGATGTTTCGCAGGATGTGATTATCCGCGAGGAAGACTGCGGCACCCACGAAGGAATCGAAGTTTTCGACATCAAGGAAGGCAAAGAGGTTATCGAAGGGCTGCATGAGCGCCTCATCGGCCGTTACCTGGCAGAGGATTTTGTGGATGAAAAAACCGGCGAAGTGCTGGTTTCCCGCAATCAGATGCTGCGCGACAAAGATGCTGACATCATCGTCAATTCCGGTGTGCAGAGCATCAAGATCCGTTCGATCCTGACCTGCGAGGCCAAGAAAGGCGTCTGCATGAAGTGTTATGGCGCCAACCTTGCCACTGGGCGTCCCGTTACCGTCGGCGAAGCGGTCGGCATTATTGCGGCGCAGTCCATCGGCGAGCCGGGCACACAGCTGACAATGCGTACCTTCCACACCGGCGGTGTCGCCAATGCGGAGGATATTACACAGGGTCTTCCGCGTGTTGAAGAACTGTTCGAAGGCCGCCGCCCGAAGCACCTCGCCATTATCAGCGAGATTGACGGAACGGTATCCTTCCAGGAGGTCAAACGCAACCGCCATGTTGTGGTGACGAACAACGAGACCGCCGATACAAAATCTTACCTGATTCCGTACGGCGCGCGCATCTGCGTGGAAGAAGGCCAGCAGATCAAGGCCGGCGATATGCTGACGGAAGGTTCCATGAGCCCGCATGACGTGCTTGAAATCCGCGGTACCGCAGCGGTGGAAAATTACCTCATCAGTGAAGTGCAGCGCACGTACCGGATGCAGGGCGTTGACATCAACGACAAACACATTGAGGTTATTGTCCGCCAGATGATGCGCAAGGTCAAGGTGACCGACGAGGGCGACACCGGTCTGCTGCCGAGCCTGCTGACCGACAAGGGCGAGTTCCTTGCCGCAAATCGCCGCATTCGCGAGCGCATTGCAAACGGCGAAACCGGTCTGCGTGAGGCAGTCTGCGAGCCGGTGCTGCTCGGTATTACAAAGGCTTCCCTCGCGACCGATTCGTTCCTTTCCGCGGCGTCCTTCCAGGAAACGACCCGCGTGTTAACCGATGCCGCTATCAAGGGCAAGGTTGATCCGCTGCTCGGCCTGAAGGAGAACGTCTGCATCGGCAAGCTGATTCCGGCCGGCACCGGCATGAAATGCTACACGGATGTTCAGGTGGAAAAGACGCAGGAAAATAGCTTGACAAACGAGAGCGCTTCGTGATATCATAATAAAACGTGGGACTACGCCGGATTTGTTGCCAAATCCGGCTGTTCCTGACTTTGCTTGTTTTGAGGGACAATCCCTCTCAACATAGATATTTTGTGCAAGGAGGTGTCTGAATGCCAAGTTTTAACCAGTTGGTTCGCAAAGGAAGAGAAACCGCCCAGAAGAAGGCGAAAGCGCCGGCTCTGCTCAAGGGCTGGAACTCCAAAAAGCGTGTTGCGATCGATCAGGATTCTCCGCAGAAGCGCGGCGTCTGCACGACCGTAAAAACCGCTACTCCGAAAAAGCCGAACTCTGCGCTCCGTAAGATTGCCCGTGTGCGTCTTTCCAACGGAATCGAAGTTTCCGCTTATATTCCGGGTGTGGGTCACAACCTGCAGGAGCACTCCGTCGTGCTGATTCGCGGCGGTCGTGTCAAGGATCTTCCTGGTGTGCGTTACCACATCATCCGCGGTACGCTCGATGCTCAGGGCGTCGCGAAGAGAATGCAGGCCCGTTCCAAGTACGGCGCAAAACGCCCGAAGGCTGGAGCCGCAAAGAAGTAAGACAAATTTTACAGTAGCTGCAGTTTTTGCAAAAGACGCAATGCAGCGGCGTTTAATCATAGATTAATGCGCCTCTGTGTTGGCCTACGGAAGTTTGTCGCTTTCGAGTACCGATGATATCATTTCTGTGAAGGAGGGAAGTAAAGTGCCAAGAAGAGGCTCAATCGCGAAACGTGATGTTTTGCCCGATCCGCTTTATAATTCCAAGCTGGTGACCCGGCTGATCAACAACGTGATGTACGACGGGAAGAAGGGCGTTGCCCAGAAGATCGTTTACGGTGCGTTCGACATCATCGCCGAGAAGACCGGCAAGGAGCCGCTCGAAGTTTTTGAGGCGGCGATGGAAAACGTAATGCCGGTTCTGGAGGTTAAGGCTCGCCGTGTCGGCGGCGCAACCTATCAGGTTCCGATGGAGGTGCGCCCGGAAAGAAAGGAAACCCTCGGTCTGCGTTGGATTTCCACCTATTCCCGCGCCCGTTCCGAAAAGACCATGAAGGAAAGACTCGCCAACGAGATCCTCGACGCCGTGAACGGTGCAGGCGGCGCCTTCAAAAAGCGTGAAGACACGCACAAGATGGCAGAAGCCAACAAGGCGTTTGCCCACTACAGATGGTAATTGTATCTGTGAAAAAAACTGTTTTTGTCCGCGGGTTTGCCTTCCGAGGACAAGAGCTTTGGCTGCAAGCATTGCCTGGGTGTTATGCCCGCCTGTTTGCTGCATAACACATCCAAGAGGTAAGGAGAGAACATTATGCCGAGGCAGATATCTTTGGAGCATACCCGTAACATTGGTATCATGGCGCATATCGACGCCGGCAAGACTACGACAACTGAGCGTATCTTGTTTTATACAGGCGTTAACCATAAGATTGGTGAAACGCATGACGGCGCGGCGACCATGGACTGGATGGCGCAGGAGCAGGAAAGAGGCATCACGATCACATCGGCTGCAACCACCTGTTTCTGGAACCGGAACGACAACAAGTACAGGATCAACATCATTGACACCCCCGGCCACGTGGACTTCACCGTTGAGGTGGAACGTTCGCTGCGTGTGATGGACGGTTCTGTGACGGTTTTCTGTGCCAAGGGCGGCGTTGAGCCGCAGTCTGAAACCGTGTGGCGTCAGGCGGATAAATACCGCGTGCCGCGCATGGCTTACGTCAACAAAATGGACATCATGGGCGCCGATTTTTACCGTGTGGTTCAGATGATGAAGGATCGTCTGAAGTGCCATCCGGTCCCGATCGAGCTGCCGATCGGCTCGGAGGATACGTTCCGCGGCATCATTGACCTGATGGAGATGAACGCGGATGTCTACTACGATGAGCTTGGCAAGGACATGCGTGTGGAAGAGATTCCGGACGACATGAAAGAAAAAGCTGAGCAGTATCACGCCGAAATGGTGGAAGCGATTGTTGAACATGACGACGAGCTGATGGATAAATACCTTAACGGCGAAGAGATTCCGGTTGCGGAGCTGCGCCGTGTGCTTCGTCAGGCCACGCTGGACAACGAGCTTGTTCCGGTTGTCTGCGGTACTTCTTACCGCAACAAGGGCGTGCAGAAGCTGCTTGACGCCATCATCGATTATATGCCGGCTCCGACCGATGTTCCGGCTATCCGCGGCACCAATCCGGATACTGGCGAGGAAGAAGATCGCCATTCTTCGGATACCGAGCCGTTTTCCGCGCTCGCATTCAAGATTGCGACCGACCCGTTCGTCGGCAAGCTTTGCTTCTTCCGCGTTTATTCCGGCACCGTGAACGCCGGTGACACCGTTTACAACTCTGTGAAGGACGGCAATGAGCGTTTGGGCCGTATTCTGCAGATGCACGCCAACCACCGTCAGGATATTGAGTGCGTTTACGCCGGTGACATTGCCGCCGCGGTTGGACTTAAGAACACGACGACCGGCGACACGCTCTGCGACCCCAAGGCTCCGGTCATTCTCGAATCCATGGAGTTCCCGGATCCGGTTATCCGCGTTGCCATCGAACCGAAAACCAAGGCCGGCCAGGAGAAGATGGGCATCGCTCTTGCCAAGCTGGCAGAAGAAGACCCGACCTTTAAGGCTTACACCGATGAAGAGACTGGTCAGACGATCATCGCCGGCATGGGTGAGCTTCATCTGGAGATTATTGTCGACCGTCTGCTGCGTGAATTCAAGGTCGAGGCAAACGTCGGCAAGCCGCAGGTTGCTTATAAGGAGACCATTACCGGCAATGCCGATGTTGATGAAAAGTATGCCCGTCAGTCCGGCGGCCGCGGCCAGTACGGTCATGTTAAGATCAAGCTGGATCCGAACCCCGAAAAGGGCTACGAGTTTGTCAATGCCGTTGTCGGCGGCGCGATCCCGAAGGAATATATTCCGGCGGTCGACCAAGGTATTCAGGGCGCAATGCTCAGCGGCGTGCTCGCAGGTTACCCGGTTGTTGACGTAAAGGTCACCTTGTACGACGGTTCGTATCACGAGGTCGACTCCTCTGAAATGGCGTTTAAGATCGCCGGTTCCATGGCCTTTAAAGAGGCAATGCGCAAGGCGAAGCCCATTTTGCTCGAGCCGATTATGAAAGTCGTCATCATCGTTCCGGAAGAATATATGGGCGATGTCATCGGCGACGTCAACTCCCGCCGCGGCGTTATGCTCGGCATGACGGCGACGCCGTCCGGTCAGGAGATCGAAGCCCTCATTCCGCTTTCCGAAATGTTTGGTTACGCCACCGACCTGCGCTCCAAAACGCAGGGCCGCGGTCAGTACTCCATGGAGCCGCACAACTATTCTGAGGTTCCGAAGTCTGTCGGCGAAAAAATCATTGCCGGAAGAGCGAAAAAAGAGGACTAAATGTCTTGAATTTTTTGCCGCTGCTTGATACAATATCAAGTAGCAGTGAATTTGCGAAAAAAGATTTATGAATTGAATTACGAAGGAGGATTTTTCCAATGGCAAAGGCTAAATTTGAAAGAAACAAGCCCCATGTAAACATCGGCACCATCGGCCACGTTGACCATGGCAAGACCACCCTGACCGCCGCAATCACCAAGGTGCTTGCGCTGAAGGGCGACGCTGAGTTTACGGATTATGCGAACATCGATAAGGCTCCCGAAGAGAGAGAGCGCGGCATTACCATCAACACCTCTCACGTTGAGTATCAGACTGACAATCGTCACTATGCTCACGTGGACTGCCCCGGCCATGCTGACTACGTCAAGAACATGATTACCGGTGCTGCTCAGATGGACGGTGCAATTCTGGTTGTTTCCGCTGCTGACGGCGTTATGCCGCAGACCCGCGAGCACATCCTGCTTTCCCGTCAGGTCGGCGTGCCGTATATCGTCGCGTTCATGAACAAAGCAGATCAGGTCGACGATCCGGAACTGCTTGACCTCGTCGAGATGGAAATCCGCGAGATCCTGAACGAGTACGAATTCCCGGGCGACGATACCCCGATCATCCGCGGTTCTGCTCTGCAGGCTCTGGAATCTACTTCCACGGATATCAACGCTCCGGAATACAAGCCGATTCTTGAGTTAATGGACGCTGTTGACAGCTATATTCCGACTCCGGAACACAAGGCTGACCTGCCGTTCCTGATGCCTGTTGAAGACGTGTTTACGATCACCGGCCGCGGCACTGTAGCCACCGGCAGAGTTGAGCGTGGCCAGCTGAAGACCGGCGAAGAAGTCGAGATCATCGGCCTCACCGACGAGCGCAAGAAGACGGTTGTTACCGGTATCGAAATGTTCCGCAAGACCCTCGACTATGCCGAGGCTGGCGATAACATCGGTGCGCTGCTCCGCGGCGTGCAGAGAACGGATATCGAGCGCGGCCAGGTTCTTTGCAAACCGGGCACCATTCATCCGCACACCAAATTCCATGGTCAGGTTTATGTTCTGACCAAGGAAGAAGGCGGCCGTCATACGCCGTTCTTCAACAACTATCGTCCGCAGTTCTATTTCAGAACGACTGACGTTACGGGTG
This sequence comes from Acutalibacteraceae bacterium, assembly GCA_050947015.1. GTDB lineage: Bacteria > Bacillota > Clostridia > Oscillospirales > Acutalibacteraceae > CAKXIK01. The sequence goes on along the minus strand of JBMNVT010000011.1, from coordinate 27,840 downwards.
TCATCGAGCTGCCGGAAGGCACCGAGATGTGCATGCCTGGCGATAACGTCGAGATGGATGTTGAGCTGATTACCCCGATCGCCATTGAAGAAGGCCTCCGCTTTGCTATCCGTGAAGGCGGCCGTACCGTTGGTTCCGGTGTTGTTTCCAAGATCAACGCCTGATTTCGTTCCTGATTTACAGAGAGCATCCGCAGCAATGCAGGTGCTCTTTTTTGTCTTTATTCTTGACATATGCCGGAAAACAGGTTACAATGAATCCGACATATGTCGGAAAAGGAGGCGAAAAAGTGCCCAGACCAACCAAAAAAAGGCAGGTTTGCTGTCTGCCGTTTAACCGGGAGTTTCTTCCTGCCCGGTCGGCTGTGGGACAAATCGTCCTGAGTATAGACGAATATGAAACGGTTCGTTTGATCGATCTGGAAACATGCACGCAGGAGGAATGCGCTGCTCAGATGCGGGTTTCGCGAACAACCGTACAGGGTATTTATAACGCTGCCCGCAGAAAAATTGCCGACGCGCTGGTAAACGGCAGGCGTCTGGTGATTTCGGGCGGCGATTATGTGGTGTGCCGCAGGTACAGCGGTCAGTGTGGAAAAGGATGCCACAGGCACTGCTGTAAAAATCCGCAGCAGGAGTGAGCCGGAACAATCTAAAATTACCATGGAGAAAGAAAGGATCAGATCATTATGAAAATTGCAGTCGCTTATGAAAACGGCCGGGTTTTTCAGCACTTTGGGCACTCGCAGCAATTCAAAATTTATACGGTGGAAAACGGTGAGATTACCGCCAGCCGGGTGACCGATACCAACGGCAGCGGTCACGGCGCGCTTGCAGGATTCCTTGCCGCAAACGGAGTGGATACGCTGATCTGCGGCGGGATTGGCGGCGGCGCGCAGCAGGTGTTGGCCGCTGCCGGGATCCGGCTGTTCGGCGGTGTCAGCGGAAACGCGGATGCCGCGGTAATGGAGTTGATCGGCGGTACGCTGAACTTTGACCCCAACGTACGCTGTTCGCACCACGACCGGGAACATGACGGAGAAGTGCACCGATGCGGAGAGCATGGCTGCGGGGAGCATCACTGTGAGGGCAGCTGTGGCCACTGACGCAGGTTGAAATTTGTATTGGCAAATAATCACTCAGAACCCATAAGTTCTGAGTGATTATTTTTGATTATATCTGATTGAATATTATGAATTTACTGTCCAATTATCGAAATAAGCGCCAAGTATGGACAAGGTATAAGAAATATGCTATGATTAACACAATGGTTCGATAAGTCAATTGCTTTTATTTTTAGCGCGAAACGCCCGCGGACTGCATCCGTGTTCCCGGCGGAACAGGCGGGAAAAGTAGTTGTAATCAGGAATCCCGCATTTTGCGGCAATTTCGGCGACCGGCAGCGATGTGTTGCGGAGATATTGCTTGGCAAGCGCCAGCCGTTCCGCCAGAATCCATTTTCCTACGGTTGTACCTGTGTGCTGCTGTACAACACGCGAAAGTGTGGAAACGCTGATAGAAAAGTTTTCTGCGATCTGCTCGATTTCAAGCTTTTCGGTCAGATGCTGCGCAAGATAGCTTTGCAGCGATTCCCAGATATCTGTCCGGCGAGGACGCACCAGCTGCTGCAATTGAATATATCCCACGCATGTTTTCAGGATATTGGAAAGAGCGGTGATGTATTCTGGCTCCACTTTCTGCAGGGTATCGAACGCTTCGCGCAAGGCAGCAAGGTCGGTGCAGAAAGCTTCGCAGCCGGCGCGGGTCTGTTCCCATTGCTGTTCCGGGCTGCGGCTGTCCAACAGGTGGCCGAACATCAAATAACTGATGACCTCGCCGCCGTCGGTGACGGGCGCGCAGACCTCCAGCAGGCCGGCGTGGCAGCGGTAGGTGCAAAGCTCGCCGGTTTTCTGCGCGGTACGGAAGCCCTGTCGGTCGCAGTTCATGCAGCGGCGCCGCCCCTCCGCAGTGGACTGAATCATCCGGCAGAACAGGTGAAATTGTGCCGGGCAGCGGAGCACGGCCTTTCCTTCCACGTCAAAAATGCCGAGCTGATGCCCGGTGACGCGGTAAAAATCCATCAACAGGCGTCGGATCGGTTCGAGTGCAAATGTGGTTTCCATCATTTTGATTTCTCCTCTGCGCCGATTTTCGGCAGTCACGCTTGAGTGACGAATTTGTGCTAATATCATACTGAAATAATACTATATTTTGCAAATAAAGTAAAGTATGATAGTAATATCAACGGCAGATTGCCGGAAGGAATACAATACAAGGAGGACACCATCATGGATTTTATGAGCACAGTGAAAGGTTCCAATCTGGAGGGCTTTTACCCCAAAGGCTGGGACATGGCGAAAATTGACGCCTGCTGCGAAAAGGGCGTTGCGCGCGAGGATTTCTGGAATGAAAAGTTTACCCCCGTGGAATGCGCCAACATCAATGACTTTGATACCTACATGGGTCATGAGATCGCGCTGCAGATCAAAAAGGCGCGCGACGAAGGCAAGAAACTTGCCATGATTTTGCCGGTCGGCCCGATGGGCATGTACAAATGGGCAAGCTTTTTCCTCACGCAATGGAACGTTTGCTGCGACCATGTGACGACCTTCAATATGGATGAGTGGGCTGACGGCGAAGGCAACACGCTGCCGAACACCAACCCCGCTTCCTTTGAATACAGCATGAAGGAAGCGTTCTTCAACAAGCTCGGCGCACTGACCGTTCCGCCGGAGCAGCGCAATTTTGCAACCAAGACAAATCTGCCGACGTACCCGGAAAAGATCGCGAAGCTGAAAGCCGAGGGCGCGCGTCTGGTGCTGGTTTACGGCATTGGCCGCATGTGCCACATCGCGTTCTGGGAGCCGACCTTTGCGGTTGATTATGCCAGCGAGGCTGAATGGAAAAAGGCTCCGTACCGCCTTGGCGCAAAGCTGCATCCGCTGACGATTGAGCAAAACGCCATTACAAGCTTTAAGAGCCGTACCACACTGGTGCCGTGCTCTGCGAACACCATCGGCCCCGGCCTGTTCCTGCAGGCGGATTACGCCATCGGCGGCGCAGACGGCGCTTTGGGCCGCGGCATGGGCTGGCAGGGAATGAGCCTCCTGACCACGCTGCATTACGGCCCCGATATGCACATCACCTCCACGTTCATCCCCACCCTGCCCGGCAAGCTGTTCTATCTGCAGGAGCTGGCAGGCCCGCTGACCGCGGAGTGCAATTAAATTAACCGGATCGATCCCCGCAGGTCCGCGTTTGGCAGGAGGCAGCGTTCGCTTTTCCTGTCCTGCGGGAAGAGCGAAGGCGCCGATGCGGTAAATGAAAGAAAGGATCAACGCTTATGCTGGTAACACTGAACGAAGTCCTGAAGGACGCAAAGAAGAAGAAGTATGCTGTTGGCCTGTTCAACACCGTCAACCTTGAGATGGCGAAAGGCGTTATTGCGGCAGCCGAGGAGGCGCAGTCTCCCGTCATCATCGGCACGGCAGAGGTGCTGCTTCCGTTTTCCAGCCTGGAGGAGCTGGCCCCAATGCTGGTTCCGCTGGCCAAGAAGGCGTCTGTTCCGGTGGTTCTGCACTTTGACCACGGCCTGACCAAAGACCGCGTTCACAAGGCGATCGCGCTCGGCTTTTCCTCCGTTATGTACGACTGCTCCACGCTCAGCTATGATATGAACGTGAAAGAAGTTGCACAGATGGTGCAGTTTGCCCACGACCACGGTATCTCTGTGGAAGCAGAACTGGGGCACGTCGGTGCCAACAGCAGCAGCGCAGAGGGCAGCGGAGAGGGCGACCACAGCATTTACACCGACCCGATGGAGGCCAAAATTTTTGCCGAAGCCACCGAGGTGGATGCTTTGGCCGTTGCAATCGGTACTGCGCACGGCGCTTACAAGAGCAAGCCGAAGCTCGACTTTGACCGTCTGGCCGAGATCGCGAGCATCGTCAAAACACCGCTCGTTCTGCACGGCGGTTCCGGTCTTTCGGACGAGGATTTCCGCCATGCGATCGCGAACGGAATCTCCAAGGTGAACATCTTCACCGATATCAACAATGCGTCTGCGCAGACTGCGCACGATTACTTTGAATCCGGCATTGGCATGACCGACCTGATGCCGAACATTACCGAGGCGGTCAAACAGGCTACGCTCAAGAAGATGCGTGTGTTCGGCAGCCCAGGACATGCCGACGGCTACAAGGAGTATGTCATCCAGAATACCGTTGAGCGGATACTCCATGCGGTGAACAAATAATTTTTTACAATAGGCCCGGCAGCCATGCTTTTCCCAAAAAGCGCGGCTGCCGGGCTTTTTTGGCGTACTGTTTTATGTTTGGGTAATACAGACAAAAAAGCGCGAAATTTTCGCGAAATTGGGCAATTGACATAGTACATGATTTGAAATAACATATATTATATAATATGTTAAGAAAAATAAATAAATCAGGAAACTGTCTGTTAACAATTACAAAAGAGTTCTATTTAATTTGCCGTTTAAAAAAATTGTTTGCAAAGAAAGAAAACCTATCTAATTGGGAAGGAGTGAATCCAATGCAGAAGTAAATTAGTTCGCAAATTATAAAAGGCGAGAGTTTCCCCAAGTGAAGCAAAGACCCATTTAAATTGGAGGTGCTTAATATGAAAGGGATGCAAAAAATTATTAGTGTCGCCTTGTCGTGTTTGATGATTACCTTTTCCCGGGAGCAACAACATTAGAAAATGCAAAGGAAGAGATTATCTCAATAGCTGATCAGATTTTGGAGCAGGTTAATGTTCCCAAAAGAAATAATAGTCAAACTCAAATAGTATGTTTGGATCAAGTTGCAGCGTACGACTTAGATGAATCGAATTCATCTCCGACAAAAAAAGCGTTGCAAACGGTAGAGCAAAACGGAGAGGATATGGCGGTTAGCACTTACGTTCCTTATACAGTTGATGAATCCACAGGAGAATTGGTTAATAGTTTTGCTTATGCAGCGAGTTTGAATGAAAGAGCACAAAATCGTGAAATTTCTTCCAATTTAGTAGATGTTATTTTGAGAACAACTGCACAATATACGTTGTTATCAGACAATGTGTCTACAATATATTACTATAGACACTCAGCTATAAAAAGCGCATGGACAGGAGCTTCCTCTGGGCCAATAGTGGTTACCAATTTATATGCCAGCTATATTACACAAGGAGACTTAAAGGCATATCCTGATTGTGTGCAAACATTCGCTCCTGTTTTGCAGTCTAATTATACGGTTGAGAGTTTGGTTAACAAAGTAAATCCTGTAATGGGTACAACTTATTCGGACACCTCTCATGCAATGCCGTATAACCGCGCAGTTCATATGGCTGATTATTTTGAGCACGGTGGGTTTGTTTATGTTAAAGTGAATTATTACAATAGATCTACCGGGCAGTCCAAAATGGCAGATGCAACGTATAGAATTTACAGCAAGTCTTCCCAAGTATCATAATGAAAAATTTATGAAAATGAACTATCTAAGCAATGGCTGTTAAATCGTATCCTCTTTTCTGTAAACGGAAATATGAAACAACGGCGCCAGAGAAGAAAGGTTGGTTTTATGAGACGAATATTATCTGCATTTTTCACGGTAATTTTGCTCTTGGCGGCCTTAGCTGGCTGTAGTAAATTGGGAGAGCCTGCTTCGGTAATGGATCAGGTGATAACAAGGGGCAGCGAAGGCTTTTTGTTTGCAGAGACCGACTGGACCATGACAAAGGACGAGGTGATGAAAAAGCTGAACGTTACGCCCGAAACAGTGACAAGGAATCTGGAGGACCGTTTTACTGTACCGGTTCATATTAATGAATTCGATACAGACGGATGGGCAACGTATGTTTTTCTGGACGAAAATGTTGACGAAAATCAACCGTTTTGCAGTGGATGGTATGCCTTTGAGCTAACGGGGCGCTGGAAAGCCATTGCAGAACAAATGAGAGAGACGGCAGTCAAGACCTTGCAGGAGCCTAAGGAGGAAAACATGTGGGATTCCGGCACCTATATGATTTGGAAAGCAGAGGATGGAAGCTCCTTTTCAATCGATGTAGGCATCAATGATGCGGGCACGTCATCCGGCGGCGAAGCAGTTCATGTTACCCTGAGCGTTTGCCGTCTGCCCGATTTAGGAGAAATCTCGCCTCCGTAAGCTTTTCAATACCCGACGGTATAAATTCCCCGGCAGCCATGCTTTTCCAAAAAAGCGCGGCTGCCGGGCTTTTTTGCCGCGCTGTTTTATGTTTGGGCAATGCAGACAAAAAAGCACGAAATGTTCGTGAAATTGGGCAATTGACACGAGATGGAATCTACAATAGGATATAATATATAAGATATTGACAAGTTTCAGCGATAGAATATCTATTTTGATTGGTTGAAGCCGACTGCAAGCGGCAGATATTGTCGGCGTTGCACATCCAGAAGTTTGATTTGGAAAGGAGAATTGCAATGAAAAAGAAGCTGCTGCGAACAACTGCCCTCATTTTGACGTTTTCCCTTTCGGCGCTTCTCGTTGGGTGTAAGGGAACAAGTGCGGCAAACATTCCAAAGACGTCTTCGGGAATCATAGAATTCTATGAAAGCTACTACCTGCGGCATTTTCCGGAGGCGGTTTTGAAAGAAACGGATGTCGTTGTTGCCGGAACGATTGTTTCAATGACGCCGATGTTTTTTTCGAGTAAAGACCCGACAGAATCTGGCAGATGGATGACCTTTATGGAGTTCCTTGTGGAGGAGTCTTTGCTCGGCTCAGTTAAAAAGGGTGATAAGATACAAATTTATTCTGTTGGGGCGGAGGGAAAAGAAATTCATACCGTCATAGAGGATTCCGGGTCATTTCCTAAACAGGGAGAAAGACTGCTGTATATGCTCCAATCGACTGAGGACTGGGTAGCGAGTGGTTCAATGGCTGATTTTAAAAAGGAGGTTTGCGAAAGAAAGGCGTTTGGTCTGGTTGATATGTTTGCCGGAGTGCGTACGGTGGACGTCGACGGAAACCTGGGGTATCGCTACGATCCGTTTGAAATTGGATATACAAGGGATGACCTGCCGTTTTACGAATATAAGACAGTGGAGCAGCTTCGTGCGGCGCTTCCGCAGTTGGTTGGCAGTACCAAAGAATTTGTTAGGAGTAATCCTCCGATCAGTATGAGCGATATCGTAGAGGATGCCAAGCAAGACCAACAACAAGATCAGCAGCAGGACACCCCGGAGCGTTCCGAAGGAGATGTTTCGGTGGAATCCGGGCTGTGTTCGCCTACGCCAGAGGAAAGAGAAGCAATGAAGAACGCGGAAGAGAATTGCAGCTCTCCCCCTGCACAGGAATGACCGTTCCTGTTGAAAAATTAAGCCCGGCAGCCATGCTTTGCAAAAAAGCGCGGCTGCCGGGCTTTTTGTATGCGCCGAATCTCGACAAGGGCAGCGCAGTGTGATACAATAAAATTCGATTGCGGCGCGTCGGTGTGCCGGCTGCAGCCTTTGACAAAAGGAAGGGTTCAAATTGGTTCAGAACAGTTTTTCCCGCGGCGTGCGGGACGGGATCCCGATTGCGCTGGGATATATTTCGGTTTCGTTTACGTTTGGCATGATGGCGGTGTCGCAGGGGCTGCCGGTATGGTTTGCCGTTGCCGTTTCCATGACGAACCTGACTTCGGCGGGGCAGTTCGCCGGTCTTTCGCTGATCGTTTCCGGCGCGTCGCTGCTGGAAATGGCGCTGACGCAGCTGACCATCAACCTGCGTTATGCGCTGATGTCGCTTTCTCTGACGCAAAAGCTGGATTCCTCTGTTACACTCGCGGACAGATTCTGGATTTCGTTTGGCAATACGGATGAGATTTTTGCCGTGGCGAGCGGGCAGAACGGCCCCGTCGGCAAAAAATACTTTTTCGGGCTGATGAGCACGCCATATTGCGGTTGGGCGCTGGGAACGCTGCTGGGCGCTGCGGCGGGAAATATTCTGCCTTCCCCAGTGCGCGACGCGCTGGGCATTGCAATTTACGGGATGTTCCTTGCCATCATTGTTCCCGCCGCGCGGGAAAAACGGCCGGTGCTCGCAGTTGTGCTGATTGCGCTCGTGCTCAGCTGCGCGTTTTACTGGCTCCCCGTTTTCAACCGCGTTTCCTCCGGTTTTGTGATTATCATCTGCGCGCTGGCGGCCGCAGGGCTTGGCGCATGGAAATTTCCGGTGGAGGAAGACAAGGCCCAGGAACAGGCTGATCCCGCTTCGGAACAGGAGGGGCAGGGATGACAAATTTAACATACGCGCTGCTGCAGCTTGGCGTAATGGCACTGGTAACGTATCTGGTCAGAATGCTGCCGATGACGCTTTTCACCCAAAAAATCAAAAGCCGTTTTTTGCGCTCTTTTCTCTATTACGTTCCGTACGCGGTGCTGGGAGCGATGACCTTTCCGGCAATCTTCTTTTCGACCGGTGGAATCGTTTCGGGGTTAGTGGGAACGGCGGTCGCGCTGATTCTGGCCTTTTGCCGCAAAGGCCTGCTTACGGTCGCCGTTTCTGCCTGCGGGGCGGTTTTTCTGACGAATTTGCTGCTGACGCTTTTCTGATCCGTCCTTTTCGGGAAGGAAAAAGACCGAAAAGCCGCGCGGCAAGGTCTTTTCCGCCGCAGCGGAGCTGCAGAAAAAACTTTTGTTTTGCGGCGGACTATGGTATAATCATTTATTATAGATTTTCAGGAACGGACGGGCAAAGGAGGCGTTTTGCTGTGGCAGCTCTCCGCAGAATTTTCGGCTTTGACGCCGCAAACCCGGAGAATTCGGCAAAACTGTTCGCACAGAACGGATTTTCGGCCGTTGTCGGCGGAAAAAACGACGATGCAGCGGAAATTTTTCGGGCAGCGGGGCTGGATTATTATATTGGCTGCGGCTGTTTTTCGCTGCCGCCGGATCCGGATCCCTCGCTGCTCTGTACCGATTGCACCGGCAGAGCGACCGCATGGTTCGGTTCCGGCTGCCCGAACGAACCGCAGCTCCGTCAAAATTCTCTGCAGCTTGCCGCGGAACTTGCCGCGAGCAAAAATATTTGCGGGGTAATTCTGGACGCGGCGCGGTTTGCTTCCCCCGGCGGCGAGGGCGGAAGAGATCCGTTTTTTACCTGCTTCTGCCCGCGGTGCATGGAGAAGATGGAACGCCTTGGATTTGACGCGCGGAAGATCCGGTCGGCTGTCCGCGCGCTGCGGACGCATCTCAGAACCGGCGCGGGCTACCGCGAAACGGAGCATCGACCGGCGCTGGAGGATTGGCTGCGGTTCCGGCGCGTCTGTGTCACCGGGCATCTGGCCGATTTTACGGCGGTCCTGCGGGAAAAGGCACCCGCGCTGCGGCTGGGGATCTATTGCTTTTCCCCGTCGCTGGCGCCGCTGGTGGGGCAGAGCTATCCGGATATTGCGCGGTATTTTGATTTTGCTTCGCCGATGCTGTATCGTTACTATGCGCCGGAGATCGGCGTTGCGTGTCCGGATCATGAATGGGCGGCGATTCTAAGCTGGCTGGAGCAGCTGCCCGAGCAAAGCGCAGCGCCGGTGCGGGAACTGTTGACCGAGCTGACAGGGCAGCAGCCCGGTGAACTGGGCACTGCGCGTGAATTGCGGGAAAACGGCTGCCCGGTACAATGGATCGCCGAAGAGGCCTGCCGTGCTCGGGCGGAGCTGGGCAGCTGTGCTTTGGAACCGATTCTTGCGCTGGGGGATCCGTGTTTTTTGGATTGTGCGCGCGCGGTGGAGCCGTTTGCGCAGACGATCGATTGTTTTGCTTATGATGCCGAAAATTTTTCGCGCTGCTTTTGCAGAGAAAAGGCGGATGTTTACCGAAATGACGGAGAAACACAAGGTAAATTTGAAAAGGGCAGGATTTCATCGGAAAGGTTTTGAATGATATGGAAGATTTTATCGGGCAATGCATTGTGGTCAAGGTCGGCACCTCAACGCTGACTTATGAAAACGGAAAGCTGAATATCCGCCGCATTGAGCAGCTGGCGCGCGTTCTCAGCGATTTGCAGAACGCAGGCAACCGGATGGTTCTCGTCAGCTCGGGTGCAATCGGTGTCGGCGTCGGCAAACTGGGTCTTGCACAGCGACCGCATGAAACCGAACAGAAGCAGGCGGTTGCGGCGGTCGGGCAGTGCGAACTGATGTTTATGTACGATAAAATGTTCGGGGAATACAATCACACAGTCGCACAGGTACTGCTGACCCGCGATGTAGTGGAGAACGCGCATTCCAAGCAGAATGTGGTGAATACACTGCATACGCTGCTTTCCATGGGAATTATTCCGGTGGTAAACGAAAACGATACCGTTGCAATCGATGAGCTGGTCGGATCCAATTTTGGCGACAACGACACGCTTTCGGCTATCGTTGCCCATCTTGCGGAGGCGCAGAAGCTGATTATTCTGACCGATATCGACGGACTTTATGATTCCGACCCTCGCAAAAACCCGGATGCAAAGCGGATTCCGGTGGTGCAGCAGGTCACACCGGAGATCATTGCGCTGGCGGGAGGAAGCGGCTCCGCCCGGGGAACGGGCGGTATGCTCACCAAGGTTCACGCCGCACAAATGGCAAATCAGAACGGCATCGACGTGATTATTATCCGAGGCGATCAGCCAAAATTGCTTTATGACGCCGTGGCGGGGATGCCGGTGGGAACGTTGTTCTGCGGAAGGCAAAAAGTGCGGATCAATGATCGGACAGGGGGATGCTGAAAATGACGGAAATGGAACGGATGGGCGCCCGCGCAAAGGAGGCCGCCCGTGTGCTTGCCCGTGAGGGTGCAAAAAAGAGCGCGGCACTTTTCGCTGTTGCCGGGGCGCTGACGGCGCGGCAGGAAGAAATTCTGGCGCAGAACCGGCTGGACCTTGCTGCGGGGAAGGAGGCCGGGCTGAATGAATCGCTGTTGGATCGGCTCGCGCTTTCCCCGGAGAGAATCGCCGGCATGGCCGAAGGAATGCGGAAGGTGGCTTCTTTTCCGGATCCGGTCGGCAAGCCGGTCGGCGGCATGACGCATCCCAACGGCATGCAAATTACAAGGGTCACGGTACCGCTTGGTGTGATCGGCATTATTTTTGAAGCCCGCCCCAACGTAACGGCGGATGCGGCGGCTCTTTGCCTCAAATCCGGCAATGCGGTCATTCTGCGCGGCGGAAAAGAAGCGATCCGTTCCAACCGCTGCATCACTGCGGTGATGCGCGGCGCGCTGGAGCAGGCGGGGCTTCCGGCCGATGGTGTGCAGCTGGTGCAGGATACCTCCCGGGCTTCCGCAGTCGAAATGATGAACCTGACGCAGTATCTTGATGTTCTGATTCCGCGCGGGGGAGCAGGACTGATCCGCGCTGTGGTGGAACAGGCACGCGTCCCCGTGATTCAGACAGGCGCCGGGAACTGTCATATTTATGTGGATGCCTCGGCCGATGCCGATCAGGCGGCGCAGATCATTCTGAACGCCAAAGCATCGCGCCCTTCCGTCTGCAATGCGTGCGAAAAGGTGCTCGTCCACCGGGACGCTGCGCAGGCGGTGCTCCCGAAAATCAAGGCAGCGCTCGACACCAAAAATGTCGTCATTCATGGCTGCCCCGAAACACGCCGGATTCTCGGCGACTGCGTGATTCCCGCAACGGAAGAAGACTGGGGCAGGGAATATCTTGATTATATTCTGGGCGTGCGCGTGGTGGGCTCGTTTGACGAGGCGCTGGCGCACATTGCAAAATATTCCACCGGGCACAGCGAAGCGATTCTTACGCAGGATTATTCTGCTGCCCGCCGCTTTCAGCAGGAAGTGGATTCTGCCGCCGTCTACGTCAATGCTTCCACGCGGTTTACCGACGGCGGAGAATTCGGGCTGGGCGCGGAAATCGGAATTTCCACACAAAAGCTGCATGCGCGCGGGCCGATGGGCCTGGAACAGTTGACCTCGGTAAAATACCTGATTGAGGGGAACGGACAGATTCGCTGACTGGGTGACGGAGCTGCAGCCAAAACCGGACAAAATGCTGTCTTACGGAAAGGAAGGATATTCCATGAAAGAAGACCGGAGCAAAAAGGCGGCCGGGCAGGCGCCGCAAGAAAAAAACGGCAAGCAACAGGGGCTGCGCGGATCATTGCGGCAGACCTCTCCGTTTGCGCTGAATGAAGAAGAGCGCAGCGAAGCGGCAAAGGCCGAATTAGCCGGGGGCGGGGAAAAGACCGACGGTGAACCCGCAGAGAAAAAGCCGGAAAAGAAAAAGCGCCTGCTCGATCGCCCTTCCCCGTTTGTGTTGAATTCCAATGATTTTGCGCAGAATGGCAGCGAGGAAGATCTGGACGCCCAGCTGCAGTTTCAGGAGACGGAGGCGCAGATTGAACTGCCGATAGATCATGAACAGGAGGAGAAGGAGACCGGAAGAGGGGAAAACGTTGCGCCGGCAAAAAAACACCGCCGCCGCTGGTACGGCGTCCCGGTCGGAACGCTGGTGCTCTGTCTGGCACTCGTCGGGCTGATTTTTATCGGCACGCAGGCGTACCATTATATCTATGATAAGGTGACGGATGATTCCACCGAACGTGCTTACGACACATATCTCACGCCGGTGGTCATGCTGGATCCGGAACCGTTTGAATCGCTGGACGCCGCGGACAAGGAAATGATGCTGCAGGCGGCCGTGTGGAAAACCGTGTTTGAAAACGCCGCATCCACCAACGATTATGACGACAATGCGCGCATGGTCTTTTCAGGAGAGCTGGTGCGCTCCAATGCGGTCAAGCTGTTTGGCGTCAACTGCATTCTCACGCCGGAGGATATTTATTTGCCCGGTTCCGGTGCGGAAGAAGGCACGCCCGAAGGCACCATCAGTTATGATGAGGCAACCGACACGTACCATGTTCCGCTGATCGGCAACGTGGGGACCTATCAGCCGTATACGATCTCAGTGCGCAACAAGGGTGATGTTGCAACGCTGCGGGTGGCGTACTGCGTGCTGGCCGATAATGTAGACAGCACGATTCCGACCGTATCGCAGTCGACTGCTTCCGTCGCTGCCGCGGAAGGAGAAATCATTCAGACCGACAACGAAACAAGGCTGCGTGTGATTAAATACCTCGAGTATGAGATTGCGTATGATGAAGACACTCAGCTGCAGTATATCTCGGCGATCCGTTCCCTGGAGGAAGGTTGATTCGAAGATTTTTCAGCGGTGATCGGTAAAAACACATATAAACTGCAAAGGCGCGCCCTGCGAAAGCCGACAACCTTCCGCAGGGCGCGCGTTTTGTGTAATGCCTGGTGGGGTAAGGCTGCGTTCCGACGATTCTTTTTAAAGAATCAGGTACAGCAGCGCCAAAATCAAAGAAAGATCGCTCTGGTCGTCAATCAGAATCATCAATAGAACAATCAGCATGGTGCGTTCGCTGTCGCCATCAAACAGAGCGCCGAGAAGAGAATCTTCTCCTTTGCCGTGTGAGCGGCCAAAAAGAGCCGCGATTGGGTTTTGCTGCGGTTTGGCGGCGTAGCGAGGGCGCTCCCGCGGAGGATCAGGCCGCGGATTGCGCTGTGGGTGCGGGTGCGCCGGGCGGCCCGGGTTTGGTGCTGCGGCAGGGTGCGCCCGTTCGGCCGGGGGCACATTCCGCGGCGCTGCGGCGGCGGGTGTATCCCGGCGAACATGCTCGCCGCCGGATTCGGATTCTACGGATTGCTGGGCGCGCTGCTGCATCATGCGCACCCGGCGAATAGCTTCCTGTTGCATCCGCAGCAAATCATTGTCGTTTTTCGGAGTCTCAGCCACCGCATTCCGCCTCCTTTCCCGCGAGCGTTCAGAGAATACCGCCCTTTTTTAAAAGGGGAAGCATCTGCATCAGTTGCATCATGCGCGTGGCATCGTCCAGCTTTTTTTGGCGTTTTTCGCTCAGCAGAGGGCGCAGGGAATGCAAAAGACGTGTGCTGTTGGTTTCCTGATTCATGCTGGAAAGCAGCGGCATCAATTTTACGATCATCTGCATGGTTTCGGGTGAAAAGGACGGCATGGCGGAGGGCGGCGCAGCCGGTTTAGCCGGCTGCGGAACAGGAGCTGCTGCGGCGGGCTGCGCCGGTTCTGCCTGCTGTGCAGAATCCTGCCCCGACGCAAACATTCCGGCCAGTGCCTGAATCTGCTTCATGGCTTCCGGGTCCTGTAAAAGACCGTTGATTTTTGCGGCCATGTCGTCCATGCCAAATTCATTTCCTTTCCATCAGCTTGCGCATAATTTCTTGTGCCTGCGGCGAAGCGAGAATGCGGGCGGTGGTTTCCTGGTTCGAAAGAGCTTGCTGCAGCATCGCGGCATCCTTTGGACTGAGCTTTTTCAGCAGATCATTTGGTGACCCGCCCTGCACGGAGCTGCGGATGCTTTCCGGGTCGGCTCCAATCTGTGAAGCCACAGCGCGAATCATGGCTTCCAGTTCCTGCGGATCTGGCGCGGCGTCTTGTTTCATCGGGATCTCCCCCTGTTTCATTAAAATTCCGGCCACGGTGTATCATATGACCGCCGGGAACCGGATATGCGGAAATATTTTGCTCCCTTTTGATTTTATGCCTCTGCGGGCGAAAGCGTGCAAACCCGGGTGCGCAGAAGAAAAGCTGGGAAAGCCTGTCGATGCACCGGTTTTCTCAAACAAACGGAAAGGAAGATGCGTTAAGAATGAGAATTTTGGTTTTTTCGGATTCCCATGGGAATCGAAGCGCAATGGAACGTGCCGTTCGGGAACAACCGGATGCGGAGACGATTCTCTTTTTGGGCGACGGCGCAGAAGAGGCAGCCATGGTTCGCGCCGGGCTGCCGCCGGAAAAGCGAATGCTTACCGTTCGCGGCAACAACGACTGGGGCTGCACTGCGCCGGATTTTGACGAAGTAATCGTGGAGAATACAAAAATATTTTTTACACATGGTCATCTGTTCCGGGTAAAATACGATTTGTATACAATTGCCTGTGCGGCAAAAAGCAGGAAAGCAAAAGTGCTGTTGTTTGGCCACACGCATGAACCGCTGATTGATTACGACGACGGATTATATTTGATGAATCCCGGCGCGCTTTGCCCCTCTTGGGGAAGTTCCCCCGGGTATGGTACCGTCGATATTACTCCGGCAGGCATTTTGCTCAACCGCGTAAGTCTAAAGTAAGAAAAAGGCGGGAGCCGCCCCCTGAAAAGAGGAAAGCGGCTCCCGTTTGGCTTTTAACGCAGGGCTTATTCGTTCGTGTCGGACTTCTGCCCGCGAAGATCGCTCAGCAGCTGAACCACCTCGCCGAGCGCGTAAAGCACCACACCGGCAATCGCGGTAACCGCGAGCACCTTGAGCATCATTTCGGACGGAACATCGGCTTCGGCAACGAACAGAACGTTTACGGCGGCGAAAATGTCGTACAAAATGCCGCCGGCTACGGTGCCGAGGCCAAGCATTTTTGCGGCAACGGCCGCGTTGTTGCGTTCGCTCAAAGCAGCCGCCTGTTTGGCGCGGCGGGTGATGTCGCGGCTGGTAAAGTCCAAAAACAGGCTGATTAAAAGAGCGCCGACAATGGTGACGATTGCCTCCGGAACCATATAGGTGGCGTTATAACCGAGAGAGTACTGCCATGCGGGCATTCCTTCGGGAGCCCATACGCCCCACACAGCCCAGCCGGAAATAAAATGGCAGATGTAACGCAGAACCGAAACCAGCAGACTGCCGGAGGCCAGCGCAACTCCCTGGTTGGGAATCGCTTTGCGGAACACGCCGCCCAAGCCAAGCACGCCGAACGCAACGACATAGTCAAACAGAATGATGCAGAGTAGCGACCAGAAGCTGGTGCCGTAACGCAAAGTGTTCATGCCGAGCAGCATTTGAAATAGACCGTAAACGCCGCCGGTGAAAATTCCCCACCGGGTGCCGTAGCGGTAAGCGATAATAATGACCGGCAGCATGGAGAAAGCCGTAACCGAACCGCCAAACGGCATGTTGACGATCTGAATTTCGCTGAGCACCACGGCGAGTGCGATCATGATCGCGCTTTCTGTCATGCGCAGCACGTTGTTTTTCTTTTGCATCAGAGAGTCCTTCTTTCATTATGATGTTTGTCTCGAATTGGATGTCTGACGCAGAGGTTGAAGCCGTTTGCAAAGCAGGCAAAAGAAAAAGCGCCCTGCGGAAATGCCCGCAAAGCGCCAGAATTCGGCTAGTTGCTTCCTACGCTGGCATTACCCAGATCAGGTTCCCGGGTTTGGCGCTGCTGCACCATCTCAGCCGGCAAAATTGCCAGCACCCCGTCCAATTCTATGGGTATTGTATCGCACGAAAGAAAAATTGTCAAGTACACGGAAAAAGTGTTTTTTCTTGCGATTGCCGCACACAAAAATAAAAAGGTACAAAAAATTTTTTGGAAAAGTGTGAAAATCCCTTTGCGTTTGCTGCTTTATGGGGTATAATGGTATTCGGTGATATTTGTATGTTGAGCAGACCAACGCCGGCCAAATCAGTGACCGGCGGACGGGAATCTGTCTCAGGGGAATCTGCAGCGGACTTATATGCCGGCGGCCGGTGAAAGGAATGGTTTTCGATGACGACCAACGAGTATTATTTTACTTCCGCAAACGGAATTCAGCGTGTTTTTGCAAAGGAATGGCTTCCGCCGGAGGAACCGGTCGCCATTTTGCTGATTTCCCACGGTATGGCGGAATATATTGAGCGTTACACGGAATTTGCGTCGTTTCTTGCGGAATACGGTATTCTGGTGGCCGGGCTCGACCACTGCGGACACGGGAAATCTGTCCGC
This sequence comes from Acutalibacteraceae bacterium, assembly GCA_050947015.1. Classification (GTDB taxonomy): domain Bacteria; phylum Bacillota; class Clostridia; order Oscillospirales; family Acutalibacteraceae; genus CAKXIK01. The sequence continues at coordinate 11,067 of JBMNVT010000011.1, read as the reverse complement.
ACGCCGGATGATCTCGGTTTTTTTGCCGAAGAGGACGGTTGGAACCTTCTGGTTGAAAATCTGCATCTGCTGCGCGTCAGGGAAGAGGAGGCTCACCCAAACCTGCCGGTGTTCCTGCTGGGGCACAGTATGGGTTCCTTTGTGGCGCGGACGTATATGATGAAGTACGGCGACGGACTTTCCGGCGTGCTGCTCTGCGGCACCGGGGTCGTGCCGGAAGCCGCCCTCCGCGCCGGTCAGGCGCTGGCTGCAGTGGAACGCAAAAAGTATGGAAGCCATCACCGGAGCAACAGGCTCAACCAGCTGAGCTTCGGATCGTTCAACAAACAGTTTGCTCCGAACCGAACCGACTACGACTGGCTGACCAGAGACGATGCGGTGGTGGACGCTTTCTGTGCCGACCCGTACTGCGGCTTTGTGTTTACCGTGGCGGCGTTTCAGGATCTGTTTTCCGGTCTCTGTTACATTCAGAACAAGCGCAATCTGGCTAAAATTCTGCCGGGGCTGCCGGTGTTCCTGTTTTCCGGCTCCGAAGACCCGGTGGGCGGGAACGGCCGCGGCGTGCAGAAGGTTGCGCATGCGCTGCTGGACGCCGGCGTCAGGAACGTGACGGTTAAGCTGTATGCCGGAGCACGCCATGAGGCGCTCAACGAGCTGAACCGCGGGCAGGTTTATTCCGATGTGCTTACATGGATAGAAAATCGCCTGTAAGACGGGCGGGGTGATTGCGGGGCGGGGTGGCAAAGACCATCCCGCCCTTTTCGGTGCTTGTGTGGAGGTTTTGCATGCAGATTGATTTTTTGCCGCTGGAAAAGCGGCTTTGGGAAGACGGAATCGCGCAGATTGGCTTTTCGGATCTGCACGGGCTGCTGCCGGAACGCTATGCACATCTGCCGTACGGCGTTACGCTGGTGTTTCGGCTTTGCAGCGGTGTGCTCGACGAGGTGGAAACGCGTTTTGAGCCGACCTTTACTTATTTTCAGCATTACAGGGCTGTCAACGCCGCGCTGGATAACGCTGCGCTGCGGACGGCGCTTTTTCTGGAACGCGCCGGATTTCTCGCCATGCCGGTTCCTGCGTCTCAAAGCGTGCACGACATGGGTCCGTATTCGGGCGCGTTTCAGCACAAGACGGCCGCCGTTCGTGCGGGGCTGGGGTGGATCGGCAAGAGCGCGTTGTTTGTTTCGCCGCAGTTTGGCCCAAGGGTGCGGCTTTGCACGGTGCTGACCGATTGCCCGCTGCCCGGCGCGCAATCGGCGGTTCCCGTTTCTCGCTGCGGCGGCTGCAGCCGCTGTGTGGATTCCTGCCCCGCGTGCGCAATCACCGGCAAAGAATACAGCCCGGGGATGGCTCGCTGTGAAATTTTTGACCCGGAGGCCTGCAGCCGGCATATGAAGCAGGCTTATCTGCAGATCGGCCGCGGCGCGGTCTGCGGAATCTGCGCGGCTGTCTGCCCGTTTGGAAAACAGCCTCAGAAGGAGAATTTGTTATGAATCCATTTACCCGTACCGAGCTTTTGCTGACGCCGCAGGGCGTTGAAAAACTGAAGCGTTCCGCCGTCGCGATTTTCGGCATCGGCGGCGTCGGCGGATTTGCCGCGGAAGCGCTTGCCCGCAGCGGCGTAGGGCGGCTCGACCTGTTCGATCACGATACCGTCAGTCTTTCCAATTTGAACCGCCAGATTATTGCCACCATGGACACCGTGGGAGAACCGAAGGTGGACGTGATGAAAAAGCGGATCGCTTCCATCAACCCGGCGGCAGAGGTTCATGCAAACCGCTGCTTTTATCTGCCGGAAAACGCCGATTTGATTGACCTTTCGCAATATGATTACATTGTCGATGCAGTGGACACGGTTTCGGCAAAGCTGGAGCTTGCCGAACGGGCAACCCGGCTTGGTGTGCCGGTTATCAGCTGCATGGGCGCGGGCAACAAGCTGGACCCGACCCGGTTCGAAGTGGCCGATATTTCCAAAACAAGCGTTTGCCCGCTGGCACGCGTGATGCGAATCGAGCTGAGACGGCGCGGGATCATGCACCTGAAGGTGGTTTATTCCAAAGAAGAGCCTCGCACGCCGCTGCAGGCGGAGCCGAATGATGCGCCCGGCCGCCGCAGTGTTCCCGGGAGCGTTTCCTTTGTTCCGTCGGTTGCGGGGCTTATCGCCGCCGGGGAGGTTATTCGCGGCCTTTGTGCGGAATTTCTGACGGCCGCCGGAGAATAACGGAAACCGTAATTTGACCGACCCTGCAGCGGCTGACGAATGAAAGCAAAAACAGGGTTTCAGCACTGCCGAAAAACTCAGACAACCGGCAGCGTCGTCGCAGGGCCAATTTAAAAATTAGCAAAAAAGAAGCTCCGTAAACCAATACGGGGCTTCTTTTCATCACAAATTGCAATATCCCCTGTTAAAAGTATTGCAATTTTTTTGTCGCAGGATTATGGGAGTTTTTATTTAGAGCCTGAGGAAGAGGATAATTCGCCGTTGCCTTCCGGAATGGAGATTGAATCGGTGCGATAAATGAATTTGACGGAACATGGGTTTTTTTCCGCCGAACCGGCGAAGCTTGTGTACTGGGCCGAGGCTTCCTTCAGGGCGCGCAGATGGTCGGTCAAACCGCGGATCCCGTTGCTGTAAAGATCAATCAGTTTGCCGATGCCGTCTTCTCCGCTAAGCGTTTTCATTCCGTCGGAAAGTTGCATTGCGCCATTCTTCAGCAGAGAAACGCCGTTGGGCAGCTCGCTGCTTTGGGTTTTCAGCTCGCTGATCCCGGCAAATAGCTGCTGCATGCCGTTGCTCAGTTCCGCACTGCCGCCGTTCAGCTCCTTGGCACCGGCACAGAGTGCAGAAACTCCGCTCAGCAGCTCCGGCACGTTGGCCTGCAGTGTCTGCATGCCGCTGTTCAGATTGCTTGCGCCAGGCTGAAGTTCGGTCGTTACCTTGCCGGCAATGGCGGAAGCAGCGTCGGTGTAATTTTTTAACCCCTGCTGAAAATCATCGCGGTAACTGTTCAGTTGTGTTTTCAGGCCTGTCACCGAGGAAATCAGCTGGCTCAAACCGTCGATCGCTTCCCGCACGCTGCTCTTCAGCACCTGCTGAATTCCGCCGTTAATGGCGGAGGTTGTGGCCGGGTCGCCGGAGGCATAAGCGGCAGCAATCTGCTGCACTGCATTGGTTACGGCGGCGGAAACGGAACTTTCCACATGACCGGCTTTTACAGCGGCATAGTACTCTTCGGCGGTCATGTAATTGACGGAGGGGCATTGGCCGGCTGCTTTCAACCGCCCCAGCGCTGCCGTCAGAATCACTGCCTGACGTGCGGTGTCATACGTCTGCGGAGTGAAATCGGGAATTGCGCCAATCTGGTCCTGTACACCGGCAAGAACGGTTTTGTAATTTTTTGCGGTCAACACCGCGGAAGAGGGCAGTAAACCGATGCTTTTCAACTGTGTTTCCACATTTTTTATTTGAGTGGCCACGATGCCGTCAAGCTGCGTTTCATATCCGGATTTTGTCAGTGTGACGTCGATTCCGGAGGCCCTAAGCTGTGTGCTGGCAGTGTTAAGCATGGCGGTAAACACTTGGTCGGCGCCGGCGGTCAGGTTTGCATTGTTTGCAACCAACTCGGCAAGCCCGGCGGAAAGCGCGTCTACACCGGCGGAAAGTTTTTGTGCTCCTGCGGCAAGGTCGCTTGCGCCAGCGCTGAGCGCGGCGGCGCCCCCGTTTAGCTGCTGCGCGCCGGTGTTCAGCTTTGCGGCGCCGGTGCTCAGCTTTTGTGCGCCGGCAACAAGCCGCTGCGCGCCGGTATAAAGCGCTTTGATGCCGCTGATCAGCTCGTTGGATTTGGTCAGAAGGGTGTCAAGCCCGCTGTAAAGCGAGGAAGAGCCGTCGGTCAGGCGGGTCAATCCGTCGGTAAGGGCACTGATTTTTCCGTCCGCATCGTCAAGCAAAGAAGCGTCGTCCAGATCGAGCTTGTTGAAGAGATCGTTTGTCACAAGAGTAAGCGAGGTGTCCAACTCAAAACCCGTCACATCGGCAGACACAGTAACGGATTCCGGAATTTCAAGTTCCCCGGCGGGGATTTCAAGGCTTTCCTGCAGACCGGGCAGGGCGAAGCCCATTACGATGCTGCGGCTGCCGTCATTGACCACCTTTCCGTTGGAAACGGAGATATTGCTGAATTTTTCCCCGTCGAGCATCAGGCCGGTCAATACGACGAACGGTACCTTGACGCTCATTTTTTTGCCGTCGATCGTAACGGTTTTCGTTTCGTTGTTCTGATATTCGAACGTCATCGTGACACGGCCGCTTTTTCCTGCCAGCTCATCGGAGGAAACGGGTTCGCCGTTCAGCGTGTATTTAACGGAAAAGGTGACTGGCAGCTTTTTTTCTATGTCTCCGCGGTAGTAGATGTCGTTTCCTTCGGCAGCCCAGACCAGCTTGCCGTCGTTTTCGGAAAAGGTTTCGTCGCCCTTCAGATTCGTTATGCTGCTCAACTCCGAAAAATCCTCAAGGCTCTGGAGACCTTCCGGGTTTTTGAGCCAGTCGCTTACCAGAACCCGACTGACGGAGCCATCTGCCCCGGCAAGAGCATAAACGGTTTCTTCCTTGCTGTTCTTTTCGCCGGTCTGCACGGTCTCCTTGGATGCGGCGGATACGGCCAGGGCGGAGCCGTCAGAATTCTGAGCAAAAACGGTTGCCCCGATGCCGCTGCCCGCCAGCAGGATGCTGCAGGTGATTGCCACCGCGGAAATCCATTTCTTGCCTTTCATAAAAATCATCCTTTCAGATTCATTTCGTATCAGTTTGCGTCGGCGCCTGCCGAAGAGGCAGGCGGAGATTTTTTGCGCGACCGGAATCCGATGCTCGTTGCGCAGATGACCGGATCCAGCAGCATGAACATTGCCGGCAGGATAAAGATGACGCAGAGCATGCTGATCAGGGCACCGCGCGCCATAAGCATGCAGATGGAGCTGATGATGTCGATGTTGGAGTAAATGCCGACGCCGAACGTGGCGGCAAAGAAGCCCATTGCGCTGACGACGATGGATGGAATTGAGGCCGAAAGCGCGGTGGTGACGGCGGAGCGTTTGTCGCTGCCAAGCGAGCGTTCCTTGCGGTAACGCGTGGTCATCAGGATTGCATAATCGACGGTGGCTCCCAGCTGAATGGTGCTGATGCAGATCGGCGCGATAAACGGCAGTGTTGTGCCGGTGTAAAACGGGATGCCGAGGTTAATGAAAATTGCCAGCTCAATGACTGCGACCAGAACGACCGGCAGTGTAATTGACTTGAACACCACGGCAATAATTATGAATATGGCCACAATTGAAATGGCGTTGACCACGGCAAAGTCGTGGTCGGTAATGGTGATCAGATCCTTTGTGCAGGGCGCTTCACCAATCAGCATGCCGTTGGGGTCATACCTTTTCAGTATAGTGTTGATGGCGTCTACCTGCGCGTTCACCTCGTCGCTGGCAACCTTGTATTTGGAACTGACCAGCATCAACTGATAACCGCCGCTCTTAAGCACGTTTTTGAGGGAATCCGGCAGAATCTCCTCCGGAACCCCGGAGCCAAGCAGCGAATTGAGACCGACAGAAAATTTTACGCCGTCTACCTGGTCGATTTCGTCCAGCATGCGCTGCGCATCTTTGGAGGACAGACCGGCATCCGTTAGAATCATGTGTGTGGAGGCCATGTCAAAGTCGTTCTGCAGTTTGGTGTTCGCAATGACATATTCCATGTCCTTCGGCAGAGAATCGCCAAGGTCGTAATAAACGCCGGTGTGGGAGTAGCCATAAACGGCAGGAGCCAGCAAAACGGCAAACACAATCAGGAAAATCCAGCTGCGGTGTGTAACGCCGGAGGCCAGGCGGTCCATTTTTGGCAACAGAGTGCGATGCCGCGTTTTTTCCAGCAGACGGTCAAGCAACAGAATCATAGCGGGCAGAGTGGTGACACAGCCGACGACCCCCAGCAGCACGCCCTTTGCCATCACGATCCCAAGGTCTCTGCCGAGCGTAAAGCTCATAAAGCACAGCGCAATAAACCCGGCTACCGTTGTAATCGAAGAGCCGACCACCGAAGTGATCGTGTTGGAAATGGCATGTGCCATGGCGCGTTCCCGGTCATTTGCAAAACGTACCTTCTGCTCGTTGTAACTGTGCCACAGAAAAATGGAATAGTCCATAGTTACGGCAAGCTGAAGCACTGCGGCAAGCGCCTTGGTGATGTAAGAAATTTCGCCCAGAAAATAGTTGCTGCCCATATTCCACAGAATGGACATGCCGATGTTGAGCAGAAACACCAGCGGAATGATCCAGGAGTCCATAAAAACCATCATTGCCGCCGTTGCAAGCGCCACGGCAATCATGACGTAAATGGGTTCTTCCTGTTCACAAAGTGCCTTCAGGTCGGTGACCATGGCGGACATTCCGGAAACAAAGCACTGTTTTCCGGCAATGGCGCGAATTTGGCGGACAGCCTCCATCGTTTCGTCGGCGGAGGTGGCGGTGTCGAAAAAGACGGCCATCATGGTGGTGTCGCCACTGTTGAACGCGTCGTAATATTTTTGCGGCAGCAGCTCCATCGGAATGGAGATATCGGCGAGGTCATCGTACCAGAGTACGGTGGAAACATGGTCGACCTGTTCAATTTTTTTCTCCAGCGCAACGATGTCCTTTTCACTCATTCCTTCCACCATAACGAGAGAAAAGCCGCCCTTCCCAAATTCATCCAGCAGAATGTTCTGCCCCTGTACGGTGTCGATGTTTTCGGGAAGATAGTCAAGCACGTCGTAGTTAATGCGGGTGTTCGCCATGCCGAACACCGAAGGCAGCAGGAGCAGTACGCCCAGAGCCAGAATCGGAATCCGGTGTTTGACCACCCATTTGCCGAAGCGAATCATAATAAGCTATCATCCTTTCCTATGAAAACGGCCGGTGCGGGTTTTACCAAATCAACCGGTGTGAAGGCGTTTCAGGCCGCCAAACCTGCTGTGCCTTGTCCGGAGCCGCGCCTGCAATCCGGCTGCAGAGGTTACCCGACTGCCTCTCCGGCGGCTTCGGCGGTGAAGCATACCGCCATGCGCAAGACACCCTTTTTAAGAATTTGCTTTTTATTATAGGTAAAGAAGCTTCCTGCTGCTACCAACAAAAAAAGCGCAGTGTTCAAATTTTGAACACTGCGCAAAAATTGACCGGTTTTCGGGCATTTACGTCCGTTTGTCTGATTTTTCACAATCTGTGTGCCGTCCGCTGCGTTCCAGCGCTTGCCGGATACTGCCGTGAAACAGTGTTTCCAGCCGGTTGATCCGTTCCGCAAAGTCGGATTCCATTCCCGAGCGGATCCACTCCAGGATCATGCCGACAACGGCGTACTTGTAAAAATCTACCACAAACTGTAAATCCTCCGCCGTGGGGTTCAGTCCCTCGGCGTCCTTTTGCACAAAATTGAGCATCACGCGGTCGGCAATCCCGTAAAGGTATCGTTCCAGCTGTTCGCGGTTCAGCGAGGTGTACAGATGACGCACGGCGGTTTTGTTTTCGAATACAAACTGAGCCGATTCCAGAAAGGCCTCATGCCAGGTGGAGAAATCGCGGTGCTCGTCCAGCATCCGCTTGAGTTCTGCCTGAAACAGCTGGTCGAGCAGATCATAAATATCCTGAAAATAATAGTAGAAGGTGTTGCGGTTAACGCCGCACTCCTCCACAATATCCTTTACCGTAATCTTGTCCAGTGGATGCTCGCCGAGCAGTTTGATAAAAGTTTCCATAATCGCGCGCTTGGTGAACTGAGCCATAAAGTCCCTCCGCAATCGGTTTTCACAGCTTTGTTGCCGTAGAGAATGTTTTTCACTCCGGATTACAGCCTAAAATGCTTTTCCAACTTTTGAAGAACATCAGCCCTTGTGTCGGCCTGTGTATCTTCGCGGACTATGGTGTAAAACCCGCCGGCTGCAAATTTATTGTATTCCTCGAGGCTGTTGCATCTGGCCATACACGCACGGAAATTCTGCATTGTTTTCTCGGGATTTTCAGCTTTTTCTATCTGGCCGAGTAAAAATTGCTTTTCCGGGTCGCTGCGGTCAAAGAACCGTTCCACCGACATGGACTGCGGAGAAAGCATAACCGCAACATGATGGTAGTCCGAAATTTCATGAAGTAATTCGAGTGGGATATTTGTGTCAACAATAATCTTTTTGCCCGTCGCCGAAAGCCTTATCAGTTCGGCAACCTCAATTTCCGCGGCTTCGCGCGAGGTTTCGCAGATCCATTTGAAATATTCCTCCGGAGTGCGGTTTAAAAATTCCTGCCAACCGGACATCGTTTCAAAATAGCAGAGACCCGGCTGCAGCTTTGGATTCCTGACGGCTTCGGCAACCGTACCGTGGTAATTTTCACCGCAGAAGATCATATCGTGTTTTTCGGAAAGCATTTTGACCATGGTAGACTTGCCCGCGTATGCGGTACCTGTGATAAAATATGCATTTTGCAGATAATACCGGAGGATGTTGTTCTCAATTTTCATTTTTGATTTCTCCCATAAAGAGTGCGGTGTACCCCGACCGACCTTTGCAGCGGTCCATTTTCTTAATTTTATCTTACCACATATTTATGAAAAAATCAAAAACAGAATACCAGATGCACTCCGGATTTATTTGAGCAAAAAGTCCGGCGTAGGCCGAAATACTACCAAAACAACACGTGTTTGTACAAGAAAACTTCCAGTGTGGTATGCTACAATGAGCACAACACAAAAACGACCCGGAAGCGGAGGCGCGGGTTGAAAAAGGAGACGATGAAATGAAACGGGATATGGATTTGTGGCTGCGGGAGCTGTTGGCGACCGAAAAGAAGCCAGCTCTTCCGATTTTGTCCTTTCCGGCGGTTCAGCTGATGGGAGTTTCTGTAAGGGAGCTGATTTCCGACAGCAGGCTGCAGGCGAAAGGAATGCAAATGGTTGCCGGACGGGTGCCGGCGGCGGCTTCGGTCAGCCTGATGGATCTTTCGGTAGAGGCGGAGTGCTTCGGTGCTTCTGTCCGGTTTTCCGACGATGAGGTGCCCACGGTGACCGGCGCGCTGGTTTCCGACGAAGACGCGGCAAAGGCACTGCCGGTGCCAAAGGTGGGGGCAGGCCGCAGCGGCATCTGTGTGGAAGCGCTCTGGCTGGCGGCCGAACAGATTAACGACCGACCGGTGTTTGCAGGAGTGATCGGGCCGTTTTCACTGGCCGGGCGGCTGATGGGCGTTACCGAAGCAATGATTTACTGCTACGAGGAACCGGAAATGGTTCACATTCTGTTGGAGAAAGCCTGCGGATTTCTGATGGAATACTGCGCGGCTTTTCAGGCGGCAGGCGCCAATGGCGTTGTGATGGCGGAGCCGTTGGCCGGTCTGCTTTCCCCGGAACTTGCGGCCGAGTTTTCCGCGCCGTATGTTAAAAAGATTGTGGAAAAGGTGCAGAACCGGAATTTTGCGGTGGTTTATCACAATTGCGGCGGCAGCACCGTTCAAACCGTCGACTCCATTCTTTCCACAGGTGCGGCGGCGTACCATTTCGGCAATGCAATTTCCATGGCGGAGATGATGACGCACATTCCGTCTGACGTAATTGTCATGGGGAATGTGGACCCGGCGGCGGAGTTCCGCAACGGAACCCCCGAGTCCGTTCGGGCGGCGACGCTCGGCGTGATGCGCGGCTGCTGCAAATATCCGAATTTTATTATTTCTTCCGGGTGCGACATCCCGCCGCTTTCTCCCTGGGAAAATATTGACGCCTTTTTTGCGGCGGTGGATGAGTTCTATGCGAGCGCCGGGGAGGAGAAGGTTTGAAAGCGTGCGGCGGTCTTTGATGCTTTTCTAAAGGTATTTTTTTAAGGATGATGCGAAAACTATACGACGTCTGCCGGATGCAGGTTTTCCGGAGGCAAATTTCAGCTTGAAGGAAACGGAGAAAGAAGCAATGCCGGCATGGATTATCGTATTCTTTTTGATTGTTTTCGTACTGTGCGTTTTTTCCGCCGTAAGGTTGTTATTCCTCTGCACGCGTTCGGTGCATTTTCCTTTTCATTGTTCCTGTATTGTATTTTAGATGATTTTATTCCGACCGGCGGTTCGCTTTTATTTCGTTCACTGTTTATCTTTCTGTTGGGGAACACGCTGGGGGTTTTCTTTGAGCTGCTGGAAATGCTTCACGACACAAAAAAGAAGAAAGAGTCCAAAAGCCAGAAGGGGCTTCGGGATACCGATATGGATATGATTTTTAATTTATTCGGGTCGGCTCCGGCGGGTCTTTTTGCTTATTTCCGAATCCTGATGTAAAAAAGGATGGCTGAAATTTTTATCAGCCATCCTTTTGAATTACATTTCCCGCAAAACCTCAAGCAGACTGGCTGCATGCAGGGCTTCGTCCTCTGCAAACTGTGCAAACATTTCCGTGAGTTTTTTGTCGGATGTTATTTCATGAGTGTATCCCTGATAATCACGTACAAGCTCGGTGGAATTCTGCCAGGCTCTGAGTACCCTGTCCCTGTTTGTAATCTGCAGATGTTTTTTTTCGTCCATGCTTCAATCACCTCCCGCGGTTTATTGTTGTCACAAAACCTGCGCTTATACAAGCTGACGGTGTAAAGGGAGGAGACTAAATCTGCAAAAATGTTAATCAAAACTTTTCCCCAAAAAACACGGTCAACCGCCTTTTCTGTATCGATGGGACGGCTGACCGTGCCTGATGACTGCGGCCAAAAAAGAAACCCTCTCCTGCTGCTGCAGGAGAGGGTTTGGCGCGCCCGGAGGGACTCGAACCCGCGACCTCTTGATTCGTAGTCAAGCACTCTATCCAGCTGAGCTACGAGCGCATAAGCACTTTTTCAAGTGCTTGACTATTCTATCACATCGCCGCGGAAAATGCAAGTCCCAATTTTAAATTCGGTCAATTTTCTTGTAGGTGATACAATGATGAGTGACAAAAGAAGAAAATAAAAGTAGCGAATAGGCGTGACATATGCTAAGGTTGAGTTGACGAGACAAAACCGAAAGGCAGGTGTCACCCTATCCGCTATGAAT
>JBMNVT010000010.1:0-92954 GCA_050947015.1 Acutalibacteraceae bacterium | reverse complement strand
CTGCGCGGGCTTTGTTGATATCGCAGACCGCGTAAAGGCATGCGCCCTCCGTTTTCGTTACACCCTCGGCATGCGCCTTTCCCATACCGAGACCGATCACGCCGACATTCAAAACTTTCTTTTCCATCAGGACAGCTCCTTTCAAACGAACCAGAATATTTGCAGCATCCGCTTAAAAACACCGGTTGCCAAACCTTCGGATGCTGTTTCAGCCTTATCGTATCATAACGTTTTGCTAAAAACAAGATGGAAATCAAAATTAATTTATGCATTGCACAAATTAGATACGATTTTTCAGATTTTTGCTTAATTTTTACATAGCTGCAATTTTGCTGCGGCAAGAAAAGGCATCAGGTCGTTTCATTGACAAGCCCACCGCCTTCTTTTATAATGAAATAAAATTTGAATACAGTGATGTATTTTAACAAGGAGAGACAAAGGTGTTTTATTTGCGTGACCAGGAGGTTCGTGCGGGAGAGCTGCTTTTCCGCGAGGATTTTTCAGAAGGATGGAAAGAACGCTGGGAGATTACCGGCGGAGAATGGAATGCAGCGGGCGGTGTTCTGGACGGACTGTACCGCGGAAACGCAGGCGGATTGATTTATACCAGGGAGCAGTTCCCGGGAAATATCATCATGGATTTTTACGGGAAAATGATTGCTCCGTGCAACAACGATCTGAATTTTTCGTTTCGGGCAAAGGGATGGGACGATCAAAAGGGAGACGCAGCGCTCGGCTACATTGCCGGTCTGAACGGCTGGTGGAAAAAGCGTGCTGGCATTGAGCGTTATCCGGAATGCGCGCTCTATGCCATGAACGGCGCATTTGTTGCGGAATCCGATCGGGAATACCATATTCAGACGGGCATCGTGGATGCCATGAGCTTTATTTTGGTGGATGGGGAGCTTGTTGTGCTGCTCTGCGACCCGAACCCAATCGACGAGGAAGGCGCCTGCCGTGTCGGGCTTGGCACCTATTGCAGTCATGTACAGTTCCGCGATCTGAAAATTTACCGTGCGGAACACCGCACCGCAGAGCTTTCCTATACGCCGAATTTTTAAAGAAGCCTGCTGACCGGTGAAAGTCGTTCCGCAAGATTTTGCGGCAGCGGCAGGAAACGGTCGGGTTTGCCGAAAAACGGTCATAGATTTATCGGTTTTGTAGACTGTGCACCGTTTTTTTGGGATAAGATTTGTGCGCAACGCTATGCGTTCATAATCTAGACATATTTTTATCACCGTTGTTTCGCAAACCATCGCTATAATCTAAAAAGCATCGTCTGTAAACAGCATGAACAGGCACGCTGTACTTTGTAAATGAAACCAATACGAAGGGAATGGTCAAAAGATGATAGAGGTCAACCACCTGACCAAACGCTACGGAAGCAATGTTGCCGTCAACGACATCAGCTTCAGCGTAAAGGAAGGGGAAATCGTGGGTTTTCTTGGGCCGAACGGCGCCGGAAAATCGACCACGATGAACATCCTTACTGGTTATCTTTCCGCCTCGGAGGGCACGGCGAAAATCGGCGGATACGACATTCTGGAGGAACCGAACGAAGCAAAGAAGCAGATCGGATATCTGCCGGAGCTGCCGCCGCTGTACATGGATATGACGGTGAAAGAATATCTGAATTTCATGTATGATTTAAAAAAGGTTGAGCTGCCCCGCAAGGAGCACATTGAAGAGATTTGCCGTCTGGTCAAGATTTCCAATGTATACACGCGCCTGATCCGTAACCTTTCCAAAGGTTACCGCCAGCGCGTCGGCATTGCGCAGGCACTGTTGGGCAATCCGGGAGTGCTGATTCTGGACGAGCCAACGGTCGGTCTGGATCCGAACCAGATCATCGAAATCCGCAACCTGATCCGGCAACTCGGCAAACACCATACCGTCATCCTCAGCTCACATATTCTGTCTGAAGTGCAGGCGGTGTGCGAACGCGTTATCATCATTGATAAAGGACAGATTATTGCCGATGGTACGCCGGACAGCCTTTCGCATTCGCTTTCCAGCGACCACAGGCTGCTGGTGCGCGTTGCAGGTCCTTCCGCGGAGGTTGAAAAGCTGCTGCGCCGGCTGCCCAAGGTGGTTACGATCGTCAATCTTGGCGAGCGCGAGCCGGGGGTGTTCGAATATTCTGTTGAAGCCGAGCAGGGTGCCGACCCACGCCGCGCTATGTTCGAACGCCTTGCCGAGCGCGGTTGGCCGATCCTTGCGCTGCGTTCCACCGATCTGACGCTCGAAGAGGTCTTCATCAGCCTGACCAACGGCACTTACACAAAAGGACAGAAGATGAAAAAATCCAACGAGGAGGTTAACGCCTGATGTCTGCGATTTATAAACGTGAGCTGCGCGGCTACTTCACAAATCCGATCGGTTATGTCTTCATCGCCGTGCTGTTGTTTTTTGAAGGCATGCAGTTCTATACGGTGCTTGCCAACGGCAGCTCCGCCTATTTTACCACCATTTACGGTTCCATCTTTACCTGGTGCATGATGCTGATTCCGGTGCTGACCATGAGACTGCTGAGCGAAGACAAAAAACAGAAAACCGATCAGGCGTTGCTGACGGCGCCGGTCAGCCTGGGCGGGCTGGTGTTCGGCAAATTTCTTGCCGCATTCACGGTTTATGCCATTGTGATTCTGTTTACGCTGATCCCGGCGTTTATCATTTCGTTTTTGGCGGTTCCCGCCTGGGGAGAGATCTTCGGGAACATTCTTGGTTCGCTGCTGTACGGTGGCGCGATGATCGCCATCGGCCTGTTTATTTCCAGCCTGACCGACAGCCAGATGATTGCGGCGGTCGCGTCGTTCGCTGTCTCCATTTTGCTGATCGTTTTCAGCCAAATTGCTTCCCTGTTTGGTTCCGCGTGGATTACCAGCCTGGTGAGCAACCTTTCGTTCTATGAGCGTTACTATTCGTTTACCACCGGTGTTTGTGATTTTTCCAGTGTCGTTTTCTTCCTCAGCGTCATCGGCGTGTTCAATTATCTCGCCGTTACCATGCTGGAGAAGAGGAGATGGAGCTAAAGGAGGTTTGACAACATGTTTGATGAGAAAAAAGATAATTTGAATCCGGCAGCGCCGGAAGATGCCGCCTCCGAAGCCCCGATTGCGGAGGAAACCGCGCCGGCCGGAGCAGATGCCGCCGATGCGGCAGCGGCGGAAAACAGCAAGGACTTCGGGACGGAAAAAGATTCTCCAAAAGGTAAAAAGACAAAAAAAGATAAAAAGAAGAAATTCAGCGTTTGGGTCCACAGCACCCGCTTTAAACACGGCTCGCTCTCTTCTGTTTTTGTGGTCGGTGTGCTGGTGTTGGCAGTGCTGCTCAACGTCGGAGCCACAGCGCTGGTGAATCGTTTCCCGTCGCTGCGTCTGGACATGACCGCGGACCGGCGCCTTTCGCTGAATGAGGACTTTACTGATCTGATCGATAAAATTGATGTTCCGACGGAAATTATTTTCTGTTCCGAACACGATACGGTCGAAACTAATGTGAATAATGTCCTGGCAAATCAGGTGGGAGGCAACGCCATCAACGAGGGGACGCGCCTTCTGGAGCTGGTTTCAAAGGCAGCCGAGCGCAACGGCAACATCAAGGTTTCTTATGTGGATATTGAAAAGAACCCGGGCTTTACCAGCGACTATTCAAATGACAATTTGAACGCGTACTCCATTATCGTCAAGTCGGATAAGCGCCACAAGGTGCTTTCCATTGATGATCTTTATAAATCCGGTCAGGATTCCTCTGGAAAAACCACTTACGCCTCCAATATCGAATATGCCATCGGCAACGCGATGCTGGCCGTCAATGTAGATAAGCTTCCCATTGTCGGCGTTGCGACCGGTCACGGCGAAACAGAACCGAAATATCTGACCGCATTGCTGGGAGACAACAATTTTGAAATGCAGACCGTTGATCTGATGCTTTCACAGCCGATCGACAACAGCATCGACGTTCTTGTCATCAACGCGCCGACAGGAGATTACACGACGGATCAGATCAAGATCCTGGAGGATTTTCTGGTCAATGGCGAACAGTACGGCAAAAACATTGTTGTAACGCTCAGCCCCATGCAGGACACCTCCAATATGCCGAATTTTAAAGCGTTTATGGCAGACTGGGGTATTGGCGTGCAGGAATCCGGCAGCATTGTCATGGAATCCGATAACAGCCGCTATGTGGGCAACGGGCTGACACCGCTGCTGCAGTTTGGCGAGGAAACGATCTTTGACGATTATTCTTCCGGCGTTGCGGTGGGCTATGCGATTGCTCCGATCGAGGTGCTGTGGGAGAATCACAGCGGAATTTCGGTGAGCACTGTGCTTTCCACCTATGATTCCGCCTACAGTGTTTCAACCGAAAATATTGGCACTTACGAGCCGAAGGACAGCGACAAGAAGAGCTATCCGGTTATGACGGTCAGCGCCAAGGGCATCAGCGGATCCAAGGTGATCTATTCCCGCGTCATTACGCTGGCTTCCACCGAAATGTTCAATTACTACACGCAGTACGGCAGCACGAAGAACTCCGATTGTGCCGTTACGCTGTTCCGCTTCCTCAGCGGTACCACCGGCGATGAAAATAAGGTTTACATCGATTCCACAAAGCTGACCTCCACCGACTTTACGGTTTCGAGTAATATGGTCAATGTGGTTGGTATGACGATCTTTATGATTCTGGTTCCGCTGCTTGTGCTGGCCGTTGGCCTGATCGTGTGGCTCAGGAGGCGTCATTTATGAGTAAAAAAGGACGCCCCATGAACAAGAAAACAAAGCAGCTGTTTATTTTTCTTGCTGTGCTTGCAGTGGTGGGTGCCGGTGTGGCGCTGCTGCTTTTGCTGCCGCAGAACAGTGGTGAAACCGCATCGTCCAGTGCGGCCTCCACCAGCAGCACCGAAACAATTTCTCTGATTTCCCGCGATCAAACCGAGCTGCAGTCCCTTGTATTTACCAATAAAAAGGGAACGGTCGAGCTGATTGCAGAGATAACGAAGCCGGAATCCACAGACGCCTCGTCCACAGTCGCCGCAACGGTAACTTATACCGTCAAGGGAATGGAAGGCGTTACGCTTCTCAATTCCGTGGTGCAGTCGGATGCACAGTATGGTTATTCTCTGACCGCGACCCGTGATCTTGGGGAACAGAGCGACCTTGCCCCTTATGGTTTGGATTATCCTGCAGCCAGCTATGTGGCGACTTATACCGACGGCTCCAGTGTTACCATTTCCATCGGCGACGCGGTACCGGGCAGCAGCTCGCAGTATTATGTGATGCGTTCGGGAGATAACCACGTATATCTGGCGGGCGTTTCCGCTGTGCTGTCCATTTCGCGTGACAATTTCCTCTCCAGTACGATTCTCAGTCTGATGGTGACGGATTCCTCCGGTGCCGAAAGCCTGCCGACGTTTGACAAAATCCGCATTTCCGGCCGCGACCACGATCAGCCGATCGTGATCTTCCCGCAGGCGGAGGACGTTGCAGCCACCAGCCCGCTGAAGTATTATTCTTATTATATGAGCGAGCCGCAGGAGGCCGGCGTAACCAGCAAGCTCACCGATAATTACCTGACGCCGCTTGCAAATCTTGCGGCAACCGGTTTTGCTGCGGTAAACCCCACCGACGAGGAACTGCAGAAATATGGAATGGATCATCCCATCGAGCTGCGGTTCTGGATCGAGGGAGAAAAGACCACGCTGCTGATTGGCAATGTGGACGATTCCACGGCCTATGTGATGTTTGAAGGCGGCAAGGTTATTTACACAGTAGACGCCGCAAACGTTGCGCTGGCAACGACCAAGGCGTTTGATCTGCGCGATACGCTGATGTTCCTCTGTGATATTTCAACGGTACAGACCTTTGAATTTACTGATGACAGCGGCAAGACCTATACGATTGAGCAGCAGCGCACCGAAAAAGTGTCCAGCAGCTCTGCGGACGCTTCCTCTGATAAGTCGGAGGTGGAATACGAATACACCGCTTATTACAACGACCTGAACCTTCAGTACTATAAGAAGTTTTATCAGTCGTTCCTTACGGCTTACCGTGAGGAAGAAGTGCCTGTCGACGCTCAGCTGGGCGCAAAGCTGTTCTCGCTTACGCTGAATTTTTATGACGAGTACGATGCCGAGCCGATCACAGTTGCGGCCTATAAGTATTCTGACCGCCGCGTTGTTTACCAGATTAACGGCCAAAACATGGCGTTGGTGAAAAACAGCTGGGCCGACAAAGTTCTTGCTGACTTTATCAAACTGATTAAGGATGAGGAGATCAAGCTTACCTGATCCCGGCTGACAGACGGCCAAAGGCTCTGCGCACAAAAACGGCGGCATTCGGAAAGTGAATGAAAACTGCCGCCTGAATACAAAAGGAACGCCTGAAGGCTTTGTATTTCTTCGGGCGTTCCTTTTTTCAGATTTCCGGCGGCAGAATGATTCGGGGTCGCCATTCTGACCGGCGTTGTTGCTCCGTTGGCTGTGTGGCTGGTGTGCTATGCCTTTTTGTGGGGGCTGTGTATTGCCGGTTGAAACGGTCAAAAAGGAATAAAGGAATATTGATGGGAGATGCCTGTCTTCTGCTGGAGAAAGGAATTTTACATGAAACAATTGACAACCCAATGTTTTTGCGAAATAATAAAGGTATCATCCGCCTGCGGCAGGAAGTTCGGCTGAGACCGCCGGCTCTTGCGGCAGGTGCACCGGAAAAGCGGGCACCCCCGCCTTCCGATATTAAAAATCAAAAAGGAGACGACTGCTTATGCATACTTATTTTTCCTTCGCCGCCGTGGCCATCTTTTATGTGATGATCTTTCTGTTTTCCATTGCGGCACAGGTGCTGTTGGCGTGTGCGGCTTATCAGGATGCAAAATCGCTTAACAACAAGGATGCCGCCATGTGGGCGGTGCTGATTGGGTTGCTGGGTGCAATTCCGGGAATCGTTTACCTCTGTATTCGCAAAAGCTCCGGCAACAGCACCATGCCGGTCCAGCAGATCTGCATTGGATGCCGGGCGCCGGTGGCTCCGGGGACGAACGTCTGCCCCTACTGCGGTGCGCCGCAGCCGCCGATGAATCCGTACCTGATGGCGGGCTACCATTCGCCGGAGGAATGCGCCGCCTGCCATGCACGTGCCAAAAAACTGCTGATTGCCGGGATCGTCTGTTTTGCGCTTGCCATTGTTTCCGCCGTTGTAATGGCGGCTGCCATCGTCGGCGCAGTCGGCGGCCAGTGGCAGTATTATTCCGATCTTTATTAATCGGCGGCGTCTGCTTCGGGGTTTGAAGGACAGAACAAAGCAGGCTGATTCTCCGAAGTTCCGGTGAATCAGCCTGTTTTTTAATCTGTGACGCCGCTGCGGTTTCTGCGGAATTCCAGGTAATCCTGCAGAATGACGGTTGCGGCAACGGCGTCCACAACGGCCTTGCGCTTTTTTCCGCGCGTATCGGTTTCGTTCAAATAATTGTGCGCGGTCAGGGTGGTGCCGCGTTCATCGCGCAAAACAACGGGGAGGCCGGATTTTCCCCGCAGAAGAACGGCAAATTCCTGCGCGCCGCGCGCGCTTTCTCCTTCGCTGCCGTCCATGTTGACCGGGTGCCCCAAAACAATTTCTTCCACACGGTTTTCCCGGGCAAGAGCAGCAATTTCTTCCGCAAGCAGGCCGCGGTTTGTCTGCCGAATCACCCGCAGCGGCGAAGCAAGAATTTCCCCCGGGTCGCAAACCGCAGTCCCGGTGCGTACTTTTCCCAGATCGACAGCCAGTATTTTCATCGTAACATCGGTTCCTTACAGATAGAGTAGTAGTTTTTTGTGCCCCTCTCCAAGGGCAAATGCACCGCGCCGCAACGGTGCTTAAGGGCGGGCGGCAGTTCTTGCTGCAGTCGCGGCTTTCTGTTGTATATTTTATCACAATTCGTGTAAAAAGTCATTGTGATTCCTCGTTTTTCCTGTTATGATGAAGAAAACAGGCGTGTGCCGGAAAGAAGGATTTTTATTATGCAGGTAGAAACAATCCCACTTTGGCAGGACGATGAACTTCAGGAATTTGCGCGTTTGAATCCGGCGGGCAAAACTGAGCCGCCGACCCTGACGACTTATCTGCTGGACGGGGTGCGCCCGCGCGGTGCGATCGTCATTTGCCCCGGCGGAGGATACGCTTATGCGACCCCGCGCGAGGGTGAGCCGGTGGCGCTGCAGTTCGCGGCGACGGGGTTTCATGCGTTTGTGTTGCATTATCGCTGCGCCCCGGCGGTGTATCCGGCACCGCAGCTCGACCTTACCCGGGCGATCTGCCTGCTGCGCGACCGCGCGGAAGAATGGCAGCTGAATCCGGATCAGATTGCCGTCTGCGGCTTTTCGGCAGGCGGACACCTTGCGGCGTCTCTGGGAATTTGCTGGAATGCACCGGAGCTGCAGCAGATTGCGGGAATGGCTCCCGGCAAAAACCGCCTAACGCTATGATTCTGGGGTATCCGGTGCTGGATGCGGAAGGCCCGCAGCCCGGCGGAAAGTTTACCTTTCAGCGGCTTGCAGGCGGCGAACCGACACAGTGGCAGCTTCAGCAGTTTTCATTGATTCCCCAGGTAAGCGAGCAGACCGCCCCGGCGTTTTTGTGGCATACGCAAAGCGACGAATCCGTTTCACCGCAGGAAACGCTGCGCTTGGCGCTTGCACTGCACGAGCATCATATTCCTGCTGAGCTGCACTGGTTTCCAGACGGACCGCACGGGCTTTCGCTGGCGACGTCTGAGATGAATTGCGAGGGTAACCCGCATACCGCGCACTGGATGGAGCTCTGCGTGGAGTGGCTGCGGGCGCGCTTTGGTGTCGATCCGTTCCACACGGAACAGCCGAATGTGATTACTGTGCGGTGATGCTGCAGAAAAGAGCGCTGTTTTCTTCGAAAAATAACGCTTTTTTTATGCATGCTGCACCACGCCTTCAAAAATTTTTGCACGAGGAACGGCGGTGCTTTTCCGTGGCAGCCGTTCTTTTTCTCTTAAAACGAGCTTGGGATGCACAAAATGTTTGTGCGGGATTTTCGTTGACAGCGGGCGGGCGGAATGATAAAATAATTAAAATATACTGCAGGAAGCCAAAATGACGAAAAGAGGAGGAAAAAGGAATGTTGAACACTGATTTCCAACAGAAGTTCGTAAAAGAAGGACTCACCTTTGACGACGTTCTTCTGATTCCGGGGGAATCCAACGTTGAACCGAAGATGGTCGATGTTTCTACTCAGCTGACGAAAGCCATCCACCTGAATACACCGCTGATGACGGCCGCTATGGACACCGTTACGGAAAGCGCAATGGCGATCGCGATTGCGCGTGAGGGCGGCATTGGTATCATTCACAAAAATATGCCGATTGAACAGCAGGCGGACGAGGTTGATCGTGTCAAACGTTCCGAGAACGGCGTTATTGTCAATCCGTTCTTCCTCTCTCCGCATCATTTGGTGGCGGACGCCGACCAGCTGATGGGGAAATATAAAATTTCCGGTGTGCCGATTTGTGAAAACGGTAAACTGGTTGGCATCATCACGAACCGCGATATGCGTTTTATGACCAAAGCGGATTATAGCCAGCCGATTGCAAACGTGATGACAAAGGAAAAATTGATTACGGCGCCAGTGGGAACGACTTTGGAACAGGCACAGGAGATTCTTCGCCGCCATAAGATCGAAAAACTGCCGATCGTCGATGAAAATGGTGTGCTCAAGGGCCTGATTACGATCAAAGATATTGAGAAGGCCGTTCAGTATCCGAATTCCGCACGCGACGCGAACGGACGCCTGCTTTGCGGCGCGGCCATCGGCGCGACACCGAATGTGCTGGAGCGCGTTGCCGAGCTGGTTAAGGCACAAGTGGACGTGCTGGTGCTCGATTCCGCACACGGGCACAACATCAACGTAGTGGAGTCGGTCCGCCGCGTAAAGAAAGCATACCCGAATGTCCAGCTGATCGCCGGCAATGTTGCCACCGCCGAAGCGACTCGGGCATTGATTGAAGCCGGCGCCGACTGTGTTAAGGTCGGTATCGGTCCGGGCTCCATCTGCACCACGCGAATCGTCGCGGGAATCGGTGTTCCGCAGATCACGGCAATTTACGATGCTGCCTGTGCAGCCGCGCAATATGGCGTTCCGGTGATTGCGGACGGAGGAATCAAATATTCCGGCGATATTGTCAAAGCGCTGGCTGCCGGTGCCAACGTGGTCATGGTCGGCTCGCTGGTGGCGGGCTGCAAAGAGTCCCCCGGCGATACTGAAATTTATCAGGGACGCCAGTTTAAGGTTTACCGCGGCATGGGCAGTCTTGGCGCCATGCCGAAGGGCAGCGCCGACCGCTACTTCCAGTCCGATGCCAAAAAGCTTGTTCCGGAAGGTGTCGAGGGTCGTGTGCCTTACAAGGGACCGCTTTCGGATACGATTTATCAAATGCTTGGAGGCTTGCGTTCCGGCATGGGCTATACCGGCTGCGCTACCATTGAGCAGCTGCACGAGAAAGCAAAATTTGTGCGTATCACCGGCGCAGGGCTTAAAGAGAGCCATCCGCACGATATTCAAATTACCAAGGAAGCACCGAACTATTCGGTCAGCATTTGATTTTAACCGAAAAACAGGGCAATTTATGCTCCCGGCAAATATTTGTTCAGAAAACAGGAATTCCTTACGGGATTGTACGAATGGTTTGACCGCGACAGGTTTTTGGAAGAGGAACGGAATGAACAGTGTCAAAAGCGGTTAGACGAAGGCTTTTATGTGATGGACAATAAGCTCTATACACGGGGAATTTACATTTCGCCGGATCGGATGACGCCCCTGTGGGACGAAGGAAACACCGTGCTCTTCACGACAGGAACCATTCTTCGCCTGCTGGGGCTGGTGTTGCTGATTCGATTCAGGCGTTTGACCGCAAAGAGTGATCCCGGCCCAACCGATATGAATCCATAAGAAAAGCGCCGCACGCCCGGTTCGTTTCGGGTAGTACGGCGCTTTGTTTTTCAGAAACGGTTCCGCTGCAAGGAGCTTTGTGTTATTCTTCACAGACATTCGCAAGGCCGAAATGCCAGCAAGGTTCTTCTTCGCGCATGGTCCAGCGCCCGTTTGTGAAATCGGGGATAGACTGCGGAGCACCGGTCGCGATTGCCTGTTCGGAAAGCGGCGTAATGGCCATCCATGCAGCCATGTCGTACACATCCACCGGCATCGGGCGGTTTTCTGCAATCGCGGTAAAGAATGCGTCAAACTCCAGCCAATCCATACCACCGTGGCCGCCGCGAACCCCTTCCTCCAGATTTTTGCGCCAGATGGGGTGTTCAAACTCCTTGCGATATTCTTCAACGTTGTTCCACATGGGCTTCCAGTCAAAATCGTACTTGTTATGTACGCCGTCCAAAAAGATGGAACGGGTGTCCTCCGTGTACATGCCCTTGGTGCCGCGAACCTCAAATCCGCGGGAGTAAAAACGCGGAAGGGTCGTATCAAGCGTGAGGACAATGGTTTCGCCGTGGGCGCATTTAATCACGGTTGTCACCACGTCGCCCTGCGCAAACGGGTAATTTGTAATGTCATAATCATCGCCCTTTTCGCGCTTGAGGAATTCGTTCAGCCCTGCTGCGCGGGACGCGGTCGCAGTTAGGGAGAGCATCCGGTTGCCGCGGTTGATATTCAAAATTTTTGCAATCGGGCCAAGCTCATGCGTGGGGTAATTTTCGCAGTTCCGGTTCATATAATTGCGCAGGCGGTAATGGCGGTTTTCGCGCCCGAATGCGATCTCGTCGCGCAGGTCGTGATGGTAGCCTCCCTGGCAGTGAATGATCGTACCGAGAACTCCTTTTTTCACCATGTTCAGCGCCATCAGTTCCTCACGGCCATAGCAGCAGTTTTCCATCATCATGCAGGGTGTGCCGGTTGCCTCCTGCGTTTTGACCAGCTCCCAGCAGTCCCGCAGGGAATAAGCGCCGCCAACTTCGCAGCCGACGATTTTCCCGGCGCGCATGGCCTCGACGGCGATCGGAATATGAGCTTCCCATGCGGCAGGGATCACAACGGCATCAACCGATTCCATCCGCAGAATTTCGTGGTAATCGCGGTGCAGCTCCGGGGTGATTCCGGAGGTTTCCTGCACGGCTTTTGCGGCATCCTCCATCCGGTCCTGGTAAAGATCGCTCAACGCGATGACCTCCACGTTTTCCCGCGGTAAAATCGCATCCTTCAAAAGGCCAAGCCCGCGGCCCCCAAGCCCAATGACACCGATTCTGATTTTTTTCATGGTAAATTCATTCCTTTCGTTTTTCGATGACGGCGCTGCACGGCCTGCAAAACGGCCGACGTGCGTTGCCAACATATTTTTGCTGTGTACAATACAAAACGAAACAGGTTTCTTTGCTTTTATTATATCGTTCACAGCTGGGCGCTGCAATGCAGGGATTGCCGAAAAACATGGATAAATCGACGGTGAAAAGAAATGCGGGTTTGCAAGAAAAAAGGAGTTTTACCTTTTGTGTGGCAACAAGTTGTGCACAACTTGTTGCCCAAACGCAGCACTTCAATTTTGTTACACAGCGTTGCCTTTTTTCATGTTTTTGTGATACAATAGAAAAACAGAAGAACGGTAGTGAACGCAGCAGATTTGTTTTGCCGGGAGGAATCAGAGATGGCTGTTTTGGCAGCGGGTGTACAGAATCGGGAACGGCAGGGAATTTTTCATTCGGGCAAGCAGGGCTTTGCGGACGAAGAGCAGGAAACGGTGGTTTCGGTGCGGCGAACGAAAAGCTATGCGGAGAACGTGGTGCAGCAGGCGGTGGACGCTCATTTTTCCGTGTTGAAGCTGAACAGCTCCCTGGCGCCAGGAATGAAAGTTTTAATTAAGCCGAATCTGCTTTCGGCAAAAAAACCGCAGCAGGCCGCAACCACGCACCCGATGCTGGTTCGCTGCATCATTCGCACGCTGCGTTCGCTCGGCATAACGGATATTACCGTTGCGGACAGCCCCGGCGGGCCATTTGTTGCTGCGAATCTGAAAGCGGTCTTTGCTGCCTGCGGGTACCGGTCACTGGAGCCGGAAGCAGTACTGAATATGAATACCGAGTGGAGCGAGGTGGAAACGACGCCGGGCTTTATGACCCGGCGCTTTCATCTGATCGAGCCGGTGTGCCGCGCGGATTTTATTATCAACGTCGCCAAATTGAAAACACATTCGCTCACAGGGCTTTCCGGCGGGATCAAAAATCTGTTTGGCTGCATTCCCGGCCTGCAGAAGCCGGAATTTCACTATCGCTTTCCCGAAATCGAAGATTTTTCCGGTATGCTGCTGGAGCTTGCGCAGACAGTGCGGCCGGACGTTACCTTTGTTGACGCCGTCACTGCGATGGAAGGCGACGGCCCAAACATGGGAACGCCGCGGGAATTTGGATACACCTTTGCCTCCCGCAATGTTTTTCTGCAGGATTTTGTGCTGGCACGGGCAATCGGGCTTGACCCGCGGCAGGTAGCGATGCTGCGTCTGGCCGAAGAGTGGGGGCTTTGCGCTCCGGATTCGGTCAGGCTGGTGGGGGATGAGCCGGAACCGGAACAGTTTCTTCTGCCCCAAAGCATGACGAACGATTATCTTTCGGGTATTCCGCGGTTTATGCGTGGCCCGGTGGGGCTTGCCGCCAAAACGCTTCTCAAGCCGGTGCCGCACATCCTTGCAGAGCGCTGTATCGGCTGTGGCAGGTGTGCGGAAAGCTGCCCGCAGAGCATTATTCGCCTGCAGGAACACAGGGCGAGAATCCAGAACCGCAGCGCTTGTATTTCCTGCTTTTGCTGTCAGGAGATGTGCCCGGCGCATGCCATTGTTGTGCGCCGCCGGCTGAAGGGAGGCAAACAGCGTCATGAAGCATGACGACCGTTTCTGTGATTGTGAGCTGGTTCACGAGGAGGCTGCCGCGGCGGCAAGGGCAAGCTTGCCCTCAGCCGTTTTGGTGGACGGGCTTTCCGCCTTTTTTAAAATTCTTGGAGACCCCACCCGTATCCGCATCATGTGTGCGCTGGACTGCGCGGAACTTTGTGTCTGTGACCTGAGCGCGGTGCTGGGTATGACCAAATCGGCTGTTTCACACCAGCTTAATACGCTGCGCACGGCTCAGCTGGTCAAATATCGCCGCGACGGTAAAAATGTGTACTACAGTCTGGACGATCAACATGTAACCGATATTTTGGAACGCGCAATGGAACATCTGCGCCACAGTCGTGCGAAAGAGAATAATTGACGAAGAATAAAAAACACCTGGCAAAAGCAGGCGCGGCCGCAAAGGGCTTTGCAGCGCTGCTTTTGCCGGGTGTTTCTGTGCGGGACGGAATGAAAGGCCGAAATCGGGCTTAATAATTTTCTGCCTTAACCTGAAAATACGACTGCGGATGAGAGCAGACCGGGCAGACCTGCGGAGCGCTCTTGCCGACCACAATATGGCCGCAGTTGGAGCATTGCCAGATGGTGTCGCCGTCCTTGGAAAAAACAAGGCCGCCTTCAATATTGCTCAGCAGCTTGCGGTAACGTTCCTCGTGCGTTTTTTCAATCTTGCCGACGGATTCAAACAGGAGCGCAATGTGGTCAAAGCCTTCCTCGCGTGCGGTTTTGGCAAAGCCGGCATACATGTCGGTCCATTCGTAATTTTCGCCGGCCGCACCGTCCTTCAGATTGTCCTGGGTGCCGGGAACTTCGCCGTTGTGAAGCAGCTTAAACCAGATTTTGGCATGTTCTTTTTCGTTTTTTGCGGTTTCTTCAAACAGATCGCCGATTTGAACGTAGCCGTCTTTTCTTGCCTTGCTGGCATAATACAGATATTTGGTATGAGCCTGAGATTCCCCTGCAAACGCAGCGGCCAGGTTCGCCTGAGTTTTGCTTCCTTCCAATTTCATCAAATAACACTCCTTTGACACGTTTCATAATATCGGAACCGGGCACAACCCGGAAAACCGGCGGATCACAGTTTTTCAAAATCGGCCGCACCGTGTTTACAGACAGGACAGATAAAATCGGCGGGCAGAGGGTCGCCTTCGTAAATATAACCGCAGATCCGGCAGCGCCATCCTTTTTTGGCGGAAGGCTGCGGCGCGGGCTTGATATTTTTTTGATAATAAGCGTAGGTTACGGGTTCTTCTGCGGAAAGAATGGCGCCGTCAGTGACATCTGCCACAAAAAGCGTATGGCTTCCCAAATCGACGGTTGAAACCACTGTGCCGCTCAAAAAAGCAGTTACGTGCTTTGTCAAAAATGCCAATCCGTTTTCACTGCGGACAAACTCAACCGCGCCAAACTTGTCGACGTCACGCCCGGACTGATACCCAAAATTTTGGAACAGCGAAAACGGAGCCGACTGCGCCAACACCGAAAAGTTAAGCTTTCCGCTTCGCAGGATCATGTCGTGGGTATAATTTTGTTTGTTGACCGCGACGACAATCCGGTTTGGCGAAGAGGTTACCTGCTGCACGGTGTTGACGACACAGCCGCTGTCCTTTTCGCCTTCCCGTGCGGACAAAATATACAACCCGTAAGTAATCTGATACATTGCTTTGGAATCCAAAACAATTCCCCCCCTTTTTATTCGGAAGCTTTATCCTTTGCGGCGCATTTTGGGCAAAGACCGCAAAGGGTCAATTCATAGGATTGCAGCGGGACACCGGTTTTTTGCTGAAGAAAATCCTGCAGGCCGTCAACCTTGTAGTCAAAAACACAACCGCAACGCGGACAAAGCAAATGAGGATGAGGGTTTGCAAACCGGTCGAACCGATCGGCGGAACCGGGCATTGTAAGCCGCCGAACCCGCTTTTCTTCCACCATCTGATTCAGGTTGCGGTAAACGGTGCCGATTGCCAGCGAGGGCAGCTCCCGGCGCGCCTGAAAATAAATCTGCTCAGCGGTTAAATGTTCCCGGGAAGACTGAATCACATGTTCAATGGCAAGGCGCTGTCTGGTCATGAATTTGTACTCCAAATAAGAATTATTTTTAATCTTATTATAAACTATTTTTTATGCTTGTCAATTGGTTTTGAAAAAAATACCATAATTTTTTTTGATGCAAAACTTTGTCGTGTAAACACACTGAAATAGAGTATCTGCAATTTCATCATAAAAATGCGGTAAATTTTTTTTCTTTGCATCGGCAACCTGATGTGATATAATTTTGCTGTAATTCAAATTGCACCGGCGGCTGTGCCGGTAGTGATATATTAAGGAGGAATCATTTATGAAAAACTGTCCGAAATGCGGCGCCTCTGGTGATGACAGCATGAAGTTTTGCCCCATCTGCGGTTCGCCTCTAACAGAAACAGCTCCGTCCGCGCCGGCTGCTCCCACTCCACCGCCCATGACTCCGCCGGTCGCTCCGTCGGCCTCAAACGGCGCTGCGGCGGGAACCGAACCGCCGAAAAGCAGCGTTTCCGATGTAATCAACGGAATCAATAACACGGCGGATACGACCAGTGAATATGATCCGGCCGACATTAAGAACAATACGGCCATGGGAGTTCTTGCGTATCTTGGCCTTCTGGTTTTCATTCCGATGTTTGCTGCGAAGGAATCAAAATTTGCGCAGTTCCATGCGAACCAAGGTCTGCTTCTCCTGATTTTGTGGATTGCATCCGGGGTGATTTCCTGGCTGGGGAAAATCCCTGTGATCGGATTTTTGTTTGCCATCGTTTCGTGGCTGGTGGGGCTGGCCTGCACGGTGCTGGCCATTGTTGGAATCATCAATGTTGCCAACGGCAAAGCAAAGGAGCTGCCTGTGATCGGCCAGTTCCGCCTGCTGAAATAAAACCTGTATCCATTGCGACTGAAAAAAGCTGCTGCATCCCGAGAGTAAACCGGTGTGCAGCAGCTTTTTTGTGAGAATGAAATCATTTTTCACCGGCCGTTTCACCAGCTTTTCTGGCCGCGGAACGGTATTGCGATGGGGAAAGCCCCACCGACGATTTGAAGATCCGGTCAAAATGGTTGATGCTGTTGAAGCCCGAAAGAAAACAGATATCGGCAATCTTGTTCTGACTGTGCGCCAGCAGATCCATCGCTTTTTTGATGCGCAGCTCATGAACGTACTCCAGATAGGTTTTTCCGGTCAGGGTTTTGAACATGTAACTGAAGTACGATTGGGAGAGCAGCGCATAGCGCGAGACTTCCTCCAGTGTAATCGGCTGATCAAAATTTTCGTCGATATAGCGGATGGCATGTGTGATCGCATCGCAATGACGGTTAAACAGCTGCATTTCGGGAGAATCCTTAATTTCGGCGTGAAACGCGCGGCCGACGATGACCAGCAGCTTGAGCAGATCGGCTTTCATGGCGAGAAGCCAGCTTTCGTCCCGCTGGTGAAACTCCTCATAGATTTCATCAAGCAGCTCTTCCACACGGATCTGGGTGGTTCCCGAAAGGTTCATCCGCGGGCGCACATTGCATTCCGTCACAAGAAACGGCTCAATATAAGAAAAATCAAAAATGGAACGATCGTCACTTTCCGAAGGAAAATTTTCAATGCTTTTGCCCAGAACGTATTCTGGAAGGAACTCCAGCTCGGTGTACTCGTAATCTACCCCCGGAATCGAGATCATCTGATGCGGAACAAACGGAGGAATGACAAAAATATCGCCGCGTACCAGTTCATAACGAGCGTTGTTTACCATGTGAATTAGCTTTCCGCGGGAGATATAGTTAATTTGCATCACGCGATGGCGATGAAGAGAAGAAAGAGAATCGGAAGCGGAGTTGTATCGGTAAGTAAAAATGGGCGTCCGGCGATCCTGATCGTTTCCAATGGTGAACAGAGGAATATTTTTATATTCCGGCCGGTCAAGTCCAGTGATAATTGGATTCATCGCTAAGTCTCCTTTCGGGTGGTTCAGTGTATTTTTATCGAAATTTGCGTAATTTCGTCCATAATACCATCAGTATACACAGCGCCTGCAAAGCTGTCAAGCAAGCAACTGAGCAAAGTTTACTGCAATTCCGGCGCAAAACGGCGTTTTTCATCTGCTTTGTTGGAGCAATATCCAAACAAAAGGGCAGAATATCAAAACAACGGGCCCAAAGCCTTGCTGCTGCGCCTCCTTCTTTGGCAATAACTGCTTTAGCAATCCCCAATTTGTCTTTCAATTTAGACAAAAAGTTAGAAAACTAATAATTTTGCATAGGAAACATACGATATTTTCATGTTCAAGATGTAACTAAACTGTTAAGATATCATCAACGGGATATGAATGGATCAAGGAGGGTTCCCGGCCGCCGTTGATTCGATTTTTGATTACTACTTTAAGGGGGACTTTCGATGGAGAAAACCGCAAAACGGGCAAAGAAAGGAGAACAGCTTGCCGGCACGCTCACCACGGGTCAGAAGATTTGGCAGAACAAATGGCTGTATGTCATGTTTCTTCCCATGCTTGTCCTGTTGCTGATTTTTAACTACTACCCAATGTATGGCGTTCAGCTTGCGTTTAGGGATTTTAATCTCGCCTTGGGAATCACGGGAAGCCCGTGGACAAAAAACTACGGTATCAACAACTTTATCCGTATTTTTAAAAACCCCGATTTTAGCAGAGCCCTCAAAAACACGATTGAGATCAGCTTGAGCCGTCTGGTTTTTGAATTTCCGGTTCCGATCATTTTGGCGTTGCTGATCAACGAAATTCGTTCCAGCAAATTTAAACGTGTTGTTCAGACCGTTTACACCTTCCCGCACTTTATTTCGTGGATTATTGTTTACGGTCTGTTCTTCAACATTTTCAACAGCACCGGTATTTACAATCAGCTTCTTGGTGTGTTCGGCCTGCCGAGCCAGCAGATTCTGGCTGCTCCCGGAACATTCCGTCCAATGCTTTACATCAGCAACAACTGGAAAGAAATGGGCTGGAGCTCGATTATTTATCTGGCGTCCATTACAGGTATCAGCCCCGACCTTTATGAGGCCGCTTCTGCTTCAGGACTTGGCGCAAGGCAGTTCGGCGTTACCACGGCCATGGGTCTTTTCTGTTCGGTAATTGATTTTACGCTTTTGATGCTTGCCAATACTGTTGTAAAGAAAATGACAGGTCACGGAATTTATTAAGGAGGCGGAAAGACAATGGCAAAAGCAACGAAATTGGACCATGCCACGGGATTCGACGTCTTTCTGTACATTTTTATGGGTCTGCTCGCCGTGATCTGTTTCTTCCCGTTCTACTATATGGTCATCATTTCCTTTGCGGACTATAGTGCACTGCACGCGCAAACGGTTTACATCGTTCCTACGGTATTCGATACAAGCTCATATGATATGATGTTTAACAACAAAGCGTTTGGCAGCAGCTTTTTGGTCACGATTTTTGTGACGATCGTGGATACAATCTTGGGTGTTATCATCAGCGTTGGAGCGGCGTATCCGATGTCCAAAAAGGATCTTCCCGGCGGCAAATGGATGTTCAATATCATGCTGTTTACGATGTTCTTCAGCGGCGGTATGATCCCGGGCTATCTGGTTGTCGAAGAGCTTGGCATGCACGACAGCATCTGGTGCATGGTATGGCCGTGTCTGGTTTCACAGTTCAATGTTATTCTGATTAAAAATTACTTTGAAGATCTGCCCGCCAGTATCGAGGAATCGGCCAAGATTGACGGAGCGAACGATCTGACAATTCTCTTCCGTATCGTTCTGCCAAAGCAGAACGCATCTGCGCTCTGATGGACTGGATTCTTTCCGAGGATGGCTTTGCGGCGTTGAAATATGGTATTCCGGATACTGACTGGACTGCCGATGCAGACGGTAGGGTCACCTTTACTTGGGGCAAAAACGCAGATGGCGTTGATTATACTTCTCTGAATGCGAAGTATCCGATTGCAGGCCTTTCCATGCTCGGTTCTTGGTCTGGCTATCGTTCCTACATGGATCAGTCCCTTTCTGCCGATTTGCTGGCTACCTGCGATGAATAATATACTGAAACCGTCAAAGCTGAGAATCCTCAAGGAAAGGATATGCCGAACGTCAAGGGCCTGACGCTGGACGACGCCGCTACTTATGATGTGCTCGATTACAACGAGACCATCAACAAGTTCCTCACGACCACAGAAGATCTTGACACCTATTGGGCAAACTTCAAGGCTAAGCAGCTCGGTAACGGTTACGATCAGGTTATCGACGAAATGAACAGCCTGTACGAAGCAAGAGGCTAAGCAACATTTCTTAATTATCCTTTTATTTTGGTCTTTGCAGCAACAGCTGCGGTGTGTGTGGAGTTCAATTGCAGCTGTTGTCTTGTTTCCCTCGTTTTTGAGCGGGACGCTTTCGGGCGGCCCGCTCTTTTCGTGTTGCAGAAATCGCATAAAACGGCGGTAATTCGGCAAGCTTTTACTTGACGAAACGCTGCTGTCTTGCTAAACTTAATTCAGTGTCCGAAAAAAGTGCAGCGCGTCGGAATGCCGCCACAAAAGAAAGGAAGTTTCGGATTTGAGCAACGTTATCGATTTGAAAGAAGTATTTGCGCAGCCAGATCGGTTTATGGGTCAGGAGGTCTGTCTGCAGGGGTGGGTGCGCAATCACCGCAAGCAAAAAAACTTTGGTTTTATCAATTTTTACGACGGCACGGTGCTGTCGGAACTGCAAGTGGTTTACGAAGAGGGATTGGCCAATTTTGAAGAGATTCAGAAATTTGCAATCGGCTCGGCGGTTTTGGTGCGCGGCACCATCGTTCCCTCTGCGGGCAAAAACCAGCAATTCGAAATGAAAGCTGCCGAAATTCGTTTGGAGGGGGCTTCTGCAGAGGATTACCCTCTGCAGCCGAAACGCCACTCGATTGAATATTTGCGTGAAATTGCGCACCTGCGCCCGCGTACCAAGCTGTTTCAGTCAGTGTTCCGCGTCCGCAGCCTTGCCGCGCAGGCCATTCATGACTATTTTCAGAGCAATAACTTTGTTTATGTCCACACACCGCTGATTACCGCTAACGATGGTGAGGGTGCGGGGCAGACCTTTCAGGTGACAACCGTCGACCCCGACACCTGCAAGCAGCCGGTGGATTACACAAAGGATTTCTTTGGCAAAAAAACCTGCCTTGCCGTAACCGGGCAGCTGGAAGCCGAAATTTTTGCAATGGCATATAAAAAAGTGTATACGTTTGGGCCGACTTTCCGCGCGGAAAATTCGAACACGAAGACCCATGCGGCAGAATTCTGGATGATTGAACCGGAGATGGCGTTCTGTGATCTGCACCGCCTGATGGATGTAGAAGAGGACTTTTTGCGGTATGTGGTGCGCGCAGTTATGGAGAAGGCGCCGGAGGAGCTGGCTTTTCTGGAACAATATACAAAAACGCCGCTGACAAAAAAGCTTGGCGACTTTGTCGAAGCGGGTGTGGCGCGAATTTCGCACCACGATGCGATCGCAGCCCTGCGCGAGGCGCACGCAAAAACGCCGTTTGAGAACGAACCAAAATTCGGCGAAGACCTTGCCAAAGAGCATGAAAAATATCTGACGGACGAATTGTTTCATTCTCCCTGTTTTGTTTATGATTGGCCTAAGAACATTAAGGCGTTTTATATGCGCCAGAATGAAGACGGCGAGACGGTCGCGGCGGTAGATATGCTGGTGCCGGGAGCGGGCGAGCTGATGGGCGGTTCACAGAGGGAGGAGCGTGTTGACCGGCTGATCTCCCGCATGGAGGAAATTGGAATAGACACCAATTCCTTTGACTGGTATTTAGATCTGCGGCGTTTTGGTGGCTGCGTCCATTCCGGCTTCGGCATGGGGTTTGAACGCCTGATTATTTACCTTACCGGTGTGGAAAATATTCGGGACGTCATTCCGTTCCCCCGCACCCCCGGAAACTGTGAATTTTAAAAAAGATAAGGGAGCCGCAGGAAATCTTTCTGCGGCTCCCTTTGTTTTTTACTGACCGTGATGGCAGGAACCGCTTATCGGGCAATGCCCGCAGTTTCCGCCGCAGGAAGATTTCCCCTTTTTCTTATCCCCAAGCATTTTCACAATAATCAGCGCAACGATACAGACCAGAATCAATGTGATGAGAATGGTTCCGATATTTGCAGACAGCCATGCAAGCATTTTGTTTCCCCCTGTCAGTTTATTTGTTGAAGATTGTTTATTTTACGGACTTGCCCGCCAGCTTGACGGATTCCCGATAAGGCTTAAACAGCATAAATACAATCAGCGCCAGCACCGCTACGGCAAAGATCAGGCCTATAATATTAAGATTACCGGTGAAGGCCCCTCCGAACTGGTTAATCATCAGGGCGACAGCATAGGCGAAGCCGCACTGATAGGCAATGGCAAACCATGTCCACTTTGCGTTGTTCATTTCTCGCTTGATGGCGCCGATGGCTGCAAAGCAGGGAGCGCACAGAAGGTTGAAGACTAGGAAGGAATAACCCGTGATGCCGGTGAAAGCCTCGCTAAGAGCCGCATACACATTACCCGATGCACCGTAAAGGATACCCATGGTACCGACAATGTTTTCCTTTGCCACAAGCCCGGTGATGGAAGCGACAGCTGCTTCCCAGGTTCCCCACCCGAGCGGTGCAAAGATCCATGCGATTGCGTTGCCGATAGCAGCGAGAATGGAAGAGGACAACTCGTCCTCTGTGAGCATACGGAAGCTTCCGTCCATCACACCAAAATAGGTGGTGAACCACACAACAATGGTGGAAAGCAGAATAATGGTTCCGGCTTTTTTGATGAACGACCAGCCGCGCTCCCACATGGAGCGAAGCAGGTTGACAAAGGTCGGCATGTGATAAGCGGGCAGTTCCATAACAAACGGGGCGGGCTCTCCGGAGAACATCCGCGCTTTTTTCAGCATAATGCCCGAGACGATAATGGCTGTCATACCGATGAAGTACGCCGAAGTGGAAACCAGCGCCGAGCCGCTGAACAGTGCGCCGGCGATCATGGCGATAAACGGCACCTTTGCGCCGCACGGAATAAAGGTGGTGGTCATAATGGTCATTCTACGGTCGCGTTCATTTTCAATGGTTCTCGAAGCCATGATACCGGGAACGCCGCAGCCTGTGCCGATCAACATCGGAATAAAGGATTTACCGGAAAGACCGAATTTCCGGAAGATACGGTCGAGAACGAAGGCGATACGAGCCATATAACCGCAGGCTTCCAAAAATGCAAGCATGAAGAAAAGAATCAGCATCTGCGGCACAAAACCAAGGACTGCGCCAACACCGGCGACAATACCGTCAAGAAAAAGTCCCGAAAGCCAGTCTGCTGCGCCTGCGGCTTCCAGGCCGTTGCTGATAAGAACCGGAATGCCGGGAACCCACACGCCATAGGTGGAGGTATCCGGAGCGCCGTATGCCTCTTTGTAATCGGTGTTCAGATATTCGGAAACAGCCGCTTCCAATGTCGCTTTGTCGGTATTCGGATATTCGGTTACCTCCAATGTTTCCTCATCGGTTACTTCATAGGTGACGCTGGCGTCGGAGGGCGTCAGCGAAACAAGCTCTTCCAGTGCGGCTTTGGCTGCCGCCGGGTCATAGCTTTCGGATTCCACATCCAAAGCGCCGGCAATATTCTCATTGCCGTATTCTGCAACAAATGCGTCGATAATCTGGTCACTGTCGCCATAGGTATCGGCAGCATCGTTATAAGCGGCGGAACCGATGCCGAACAGGTGCCATCCATCGCCGAACACACCGTCGTTAGCCCAATCGGTCATCATCGAGCCAAACGGACCCATAGCAATCCAGTAGACGAGGAACATAATTACCGCAAAAATCGGAAGGCCAAGCCAGCGGTTGGTGACCACCCGGTCGATTTTGTCAGAGGAAGAAAGCTTGCTACTTGACTTCTTTTTGTAGCAGCCCTTGATGATAGAAGATATGTAGACGTAGCGTTCATTGGTGATGATGGATTCTGCGTCGTCGTCAAGCTCTTTTTCCGCAGCCTGAATGTCCTGCTCAATGTGCGCCGTAACTTCACCGGGCAGATTCAACTGTGCAAGCACCTTATCGTCGCGCTCAAAAATTTTAATGGCGTACCAGCGCTGCTGCTCTTCGGGCATATTATGTACGGCAGCCTCTTCAATATGAGCAATAGCGTGTTCCACCACGCCGGAAAAGGCATGCTGCGGAATGGTTTTCGCATTCTCTGCTGCGTCAATCGCCGCTTCCGCCGCTTCCATAATTCCGGTACCTTTCAGTGCCGAAATTTCAACAACCTTTACGCCCAGCTCGCGCGAGAGTTCCGCAATGTTGATTTGGCCGCCGCTTTTTCGCACGACGTCGATCATATTGACAGCCATAACGACCGGAATTCCAAGTTCGGTCAGCTGAGTGGTCAGGTAAAGATTTCGCTCCAAGTTGGTGCCGTCTACAAGGTTCAGAATGACGTCGGGGCGTTCGTTAATCAGGTAGTTGCGGGCAACAACCTCCTCCAGCGTGTACGGAGAAAGCGAATAGATTCCCGGAAGGTCGGTGATTGTTACACCGTCGTGCTTTTTCAGTTTGCCTTCTTTTTTCTCAACTGTAACGCCGGGCCAGTTGCCGACAAATTGATTGGAGCCGGTCAACGCATTAAACAGCGTCGTTTTGCCGCAGTTCGGGTTGCCGGCAAGGGCAATTTTCAGGTTCATTGTCAAAAACGCATCCTTTCTTCGGAACTGCGCTGCGCGCAATTCAAGCGGGAAACATCGGTTGGAGACCGTAGCCGGTGCAGTCCGCGTTTTTTGTGATTAGCGTACGCTAACAGGAGGACTTAAAATAGGGGGCTTTCGCCCCGGTGGTTCATTCAATTTCGATCATATCTGCGTCGGCTTTACGAATGGAAAGCTCGTACCCGCGCACAGTGACCTCCACCGGGTCGCCAAGCGGAGCTACTTTGCGAACGAGGACTTCTGCACCTCTGGTCAGCCCCATGTCCATAATACGGCGTTTAACAGCTCCCTCACCGTGCAGTTTGACGACTTTTACACGGTCACCGACCTTTGCCTGCCTGAGAGTCTTCATATTTTTCATTCCTCCTTGAAATTTTTGTGCCTGTGCAGCAGGTAATTGCAATCTGAAATCAGATCATAATTTTTTGTGCCATTTCTTTGCTGATGGCAACCCTTGCTTCTTTGACATTGACAATCATATTCCCTGCCATGAAGGCAACGACCGTTACGTTTCCACCGGCGACAAAGCCAAGACTTTCAAGGTGCTTTCTGACTTCTGGGTTTCCTCCTATCTTCCGGATCATGTTTTCCTCGCCGACGCTTGCAAGTGTTAATGGCATCATAAATCATCCTTCCTCACCGCTGCCGCAGCATAATTTGATTCACTGTGCAGATTTTGTACTACAATTGCAATTAGCGTTTGCTAACCGTCACTATATTAGCATCTGCTAACCGACACTGTCAAGCTTTTTTTCCTTTTTGTTTCAAGTTCGGCGTTTTACATTTCTTGTTAGCAAAAGCTAACAGGTGCTTTGTGCAATACCTCCAACGCAAACAGAAAAAGAAAGCTGCCGTAGCCTTGGGCTTCTTGATAAAAAAGTGATTTGCTAAGCAGTAAAATTCGCACCCGGAATCTGTGATTCAAGGTGCGAATTTGCAATGTGCAATCAGTTGAATAAAAACGCATTTTCAGGCGGGTTCAAAGGCAGGGTAAAACCATGGCCGTTCTAAGCGTTTGGATTGTCAAATTTGGGCGGTTCGGCTTTGGTATCTCCAAAAGCATTGGCAGGAGAGGGACCGGAGAGGTCAAAATAGATTCTGGAATCTTTCGTCACGCCAAAATCTTTGTTCGATCCGGTGTCCTGCACCTTGTTAAAAGCTTCACGAAACAGAGCATTGTGCGCTTCTTCGCGATTGAGCAGAAAATCAATGGTTTCCCTGACTTTTTTGTCGTTGATCTGCCGATATAAATATTCATAGACAACTTTTGCCCGCTGCTCAGAAGCAAT
This sequence comes from Acutalibacteraceae bacterium, assembly GCA_050947015.1. Taxonomy (GTDB): domain Bacteria; phylum Bacillota; class Clostridia; order Oscillospirales; family Acutalibacteraceae; genus CAKXIK01. The sequence goes on along the minus strand of JBMNVT010000010.1, from coordinate 67,048 downwards.
ATTGGACAGCAAATCGGCACAAAGGTCGCCGGTAACGGTAACATAGTCACTGGTCCAGGAATAACCCGAAGCATTAATTAACCCGGGATTAAGCCCCAAAATAACATGGCTCTGTATTTCACCGGCGCTGACAGCAGCGGCGTCAACATCATGGCCGTTTAGGATATTAATGGTTTGAGCTACCATTTCCATATGCCCCAGTTCTTCGGCGGCGATGTCAAGAAACAAATCCTTAATCTGCTGGTCTTTAATCCGGAAGCTCTGAGACATATATTGCATCGCGGCTTTTAATTCGCCATTACCGCCTCCAAGCTGTTCCTGTAGCAAAGCGGCGTATTGTGGATTCGCCTTATCAGCGCCGACCGGATGAAATAATTGTTTTTCGTGTTTAAACATAAGAAATACACTCCTTTCCATAATAGAGTCTGCCCTTTTCGACGGTTTTATTCATCGGGCAGTCCAAAAGGAAGGAGTTGATCTGGAATTTTTGTCCTTAAAGCGGTCCTTGCGTGGGAGCGGGTGCAATAAAAATAAAAGATCCGGCGAAGGCCGGATCTGGATCTGTCGGGCTAATTTTGCCAGTTAATGTGTTCCCCGCGAACCATGGGATACCGAATCAGCTGTTTCCCGTCAAGGTTTTCCCGATGCATATTCACCGCCGTAATTTGATGATTGTCATAGCTGGTATAATAATAAATTCCGCGGCTTGCGTTACAGCACGACGTATAGATCGTAATTTCATAAGCGCCGTTTTCCACTTCGCAGCACCCTTTCTGCTGTTCAACAGCACCCAAAATGTGAAAGAATTGTCCGACGCTTTCAAGTTCGGAATCGCCGGAGACGGCGTTCATTTTAGTAAAAGCGACGCGGATAAATCGGGATTGCGAGGAAAGGTCGCCCGGAAGCCCCAGCGCTCCCATTCCGCGACTGTATGCGCGCAGCTGCAGCTTGTCGGAAAAAAGGTTTTGAGGAGATCTGGGGGAGAGATGAAGATAGTTGTTGAGTTGAAACAGCTGCTGGTCAAACGGAGGATTGTTCGTCAAAACGCCGACGGGGTTGTGGTAAATGTGAATTCCATCCTTTACGGATTCCACGGTGATCGCCTCGTCCTTGTCGGCGATCAGCCAATGCAGCTGTGCCAAAGGCAGGCTTGGGCTGAAGGGCGTGTCGATAAAATTCATTTTTTCTATCAGCGCTTTTGCCTCTTTTACGGTGGCGCATTGGCCGAGAAGCCATGGGATGAATTCAAATGGCGCAAGGTTGTCCTTTCCCGGCGCGAAAGGCTTATAGTCCGCGTTTTCGACAAAGTTGAGGCCGGCGATCCCCAGCCCCTTTTCGTTTATGGCGTCATAATAAAGCGGATAGCTTTCTGCAATATGCGCGGTGCCGATGATCGCATAATGCTGTTCCATGGCCGGCATATGACGAAAAGCAAAAGAATAGTTGCGCGGCGTTATTGCAACCTCGTCGCCATAGGAAAACTCGTAATCCAGCGTTCGCCCAAAATAAAAGTCTTTTGTTTTGTAAGTCGCTGCCGTACACATATGCATTCCTCCGTTTCTGTTGTTCGGTTGATTCCCGGAGACAGCTGCGGCGCAGCGCTGCCGGGATTGCTTTTTGGACTTATCTTTACCGCAAAACCGCGGATTATTTCACGCGGAATCCCCGGCAAAGCGGACAAAAACACACTGATGTGTTCCAGGGATCATCCGTTTAATCCCCCTGCGTTTTTTCTCAGCCCGGCGGGGCGATAAGCCCTTATGCATATTCCGCCAAGCAGATCCGCCAGCAGCCAGCCTGCCGGTATCGACAGCCATATTCCGTTGACGCCGACGGAAGGAATCTGTGAAAGCCACGCGGCAAGTATTACTCTGGTGCCAAGGGATACAACAGTCAACACAAGTGAAATGAAGGGGCGCTTTATCGCCCTGAAATAACCGTATAATAAAAACAAAAGGCCGATTCCCGTGTAGCAGGCTCCTTCAATGCGAAGATAATTACATCCCGCGGCGATGATATCTGTCTGGTCTGCTTTCAGGAAGAGCCCCATCAGGTTTTCGGCAAAGACGCACACCAAAGCGCTGGTGAGAATGCAGAAGACAATGACCATGGCAACCGATATCCGGGAGCCTTTCCGGATGCGGTCCTGCTGCCCGGCGCCGTAATTTTGCGCTACATAAGTGGAATATGCATTTCCAAAATCCTGTACCGGGGCGTAAGCCAGAGTATCGATTTTTACAGCAGCGGCGAATGCGGCCATAATAACAGAACCAAAGCTGTTTACAATGCCCTGTACCAGTAATATACCAAAATTCATCACGGACTGCTGAATGCATGTCAGAAAGGACAGGCTGAAAATCTGCTTAAAATTAGCGGTATCCCAGCGCATATGCTCCTTGGAAAGGTGAAGATGCCCACATTTTATCATGTAGTATGCCAATAATATGCCGCCGGACAGATATTGAGCAATGACGGTCGCAGCAGCGGCTCCCCGCACCCCCATATTCAGTTTCAATACAAATATCAGGTCAAGAAAAATATTGGCAATTGCCGAAACGGCGATGGACACAACAGGGAGTGCAGCGTTTCCCGTTGCCCGAAGCAGGTTGGCAAAATAATTATAGAGAAACACCGCGGGGATTCCCCAAAACAGGATATTCAAATATTGTAAGAAATCACCCCGTACTTCCGCGGGAATTTGCATGAATGCAGCAATCCGGCCAATTGTGCAGAATACAAACAGATTGATGCCTGCCGCCACCGCGGCAATTCCGACAAAAGACTGGAAGCACGAGCGCTTCATATTGAAATCGTCCTTTTGGCCGTATTGCATTGCGATCCAGGTGCTGCTGCCCATGCAAAGCCCGGATATGACCGAGGTAATCAGGACCGTCAGTGTGTAAGCGGAGCCAACAGCAGCCAGAGCATTGCGCCCAATATACCTTCCCACCACAAGCGTATCAACAATGTTGTACAACTGCTGCATAATATTGCCGAGCATCAGGGGAACGGCAAATTTCAGCATCCCCTTTGAGATGCTCCCTTGTGTTAAATCGATATTTACAAATATGGATTTCATATGCGCATTCTCCGGTTCGTCCGCTGCCGCCCGGTTATCCGAAACGGTTCCGTTATGACTGCTGCAAGGAAAGGCGTCTGCGGCGCCTGAGCCGTATCCCTTTATCCCCTCGGGGTGTTTTCCGGGAAATCAGACGTCCCATTGTTCGTATGGCGCCTCATGAATGAAAACTTAATGCGTGCAAGCATTGATAAATTTCATTGGAACATCCATACGCTTTGCGACCTGTTCCGGCGTCATTCCGCTATTGAGGAAGCGCTTGCACACTGCTTTCATGTTTTCCCCCACTTCGATGATGTGCTTGTCGGGGTCATAGAAACGGATCACACGCTGACCCCACGAGTGTTCTTTCATGGGGTGAACGTATTCAATGTCATACTTTTTTAGTTTTTCTGCAAATGTATCAAAATCATCTTCTTCAAAATAAAGTTCAAAATTATTGCCGCCAAAAACGACTTCATTTTGATCAATAAACTCTTTGTATGTTTCAACCGTCTGCAAACATAATCCCCCGGTTAAAGTTTTGTTTGCTCCAAAATCCATAACAACATGGAATCCAAAGATTTTTTTATAAAATTCAACTGTTTTATCCATATCAGTTACTACCAACAGTGGATTTTTTAATTTCATTTTCATTACCTCGCTAAATTGGCATCTGTTTTATTTCGTGTATTTTCGTGTTTTTCTGTACGGGAACAAGAAAAGAAATCTATCACACGATATTGAAAGATATCATTTATTCCCTTTTTTTATGGCAGATAGAATGGGTGTTCCTCCAGAAAGCAACCAAACAGAGTAAAATTGAGGTAAAAATAGCATTAGCATTTCGGTTCTGTATACCATGCTTTTTTTTCAAAACGATCCCATGATACCGTTGCCGTGTCAAAGGAGAAGCAAACTGTAAAAAACGGATCATCAGCCATTGCATCCATAAAGTAGATGCCATTATCCTTAATGCCAAAATCGAATACTGTTATTTTTGCAGTTCGTTGTTTCATAAATCGCTGTGTGGCCTCATCCGCAAATAAGATTACTTGCGGACCATCTGTGTAATATTCACCTGCTTCGTTTATAGTCCACGATCTCCCAATTTCATATGAGTAAACTTTGAAACCGCTAAAAGAAAGAACGGCTTTCTCAATTTCCATATCTACATCAAAAGGATTTTGAATTGCATCACTATGAACATTTAAGTAGTCGGCTTCTAAAGTGAGGCAATCGTTGATAAAGGAAATGGATAAAAGCTCTGCGTCGTGAAACTCAAAATCTTGCAAACGATTTTCAGAAATATATTTCATCTTACCACCTTCCCTTTTAATAGATGATATCACGAAAACGAAGTCTTTCAATTATTAATCAAGCCAAGTAAAAAAGCGATAATTCCACTGCGAAGTATGGTGCTAATATACGAAACGAGGATAGGTTGGGTGTTCCACACACAACACATGTCGCAAGGTACACTTAGTAAAAAAACCACCTTTGCCATGGCGGGCAAAAGTGGGGGTTATGGTGCGGGGAATGGGATTTGAACCCACACTCCGAGGAACCGGCTCCTAAGACCGGCGCGTCTGCCAATTCCGCCATCCCCGCTCAATGATACTATTTTATCAGAATGGAATCAAAAAGTCAAAAGATTATGAGGGAAAACTGACAGAGGAAAAGTATTTTGTAAAAATATTTTTGGGTGCTTGACAGGAAAGAAACGTATGATATAATGTTAGCATAGACTAATTAGCTTGCGCTAACATTGCGCCTGACCGGATTTTTTGAACGAAAGACCGGCGAACGTGTTAAATGGCAAAAGAGAAACGGGGAATGAACTGTGACGCTGAACGAACTGAAAATTGGGCAGAGCGGGGTGGTGACCGCAGTGAACGGGCAGGGAGCGCTTCGCCGCCGCCTGCTGGACATGGGGATTACTCCGCGAACTCAACTTACCCTGCGCAAGGCCGCGCCGCTGGGGGATCCGATTGAAATTCGGCTGCGCGGCTATGAGTTGACGCTGCGGCTGGAGGACGCAAAGCAGATTGTGCTGCAAACGGACGGCGAGGCTTTGAAGCGGCAGGACGGCGGGCAGGGAGAATAAAAAGAAGAAAGGGTGGTCAACCGGAATGGTATTTGGACTCATCGGCAATCAGAACAGCGGCAAAACAACGCTGTTTAACCAATTGACAGGAAGCAACCAGCACGTTGGGAATTTCCCCGGAGTCACAGTCGATAAAAAGGAAGGAACCATTCGTCGCCATCCCGACGCGTCGGTGGTTGATCTTCCGGGAATTTATTCGCTTTCGCCATACACCTCAGAAGAGATTGTCACGCGCGATTTTCTAATTAACGAACGACCCGACGGCATTATCAACATTGTGGATGCAACCAATCTGGAGCGCAATCTTTACCTGACGCTGCAGGTGATGGAACTTGGAATTCCAATGGTGGTGGCTCTCAATATGATGGATGAGGTTCGCTCCAGCGGCACCTTTATCGATATTCCGGGAATGTCGAAAATGCTCGGGATCCCGTTTGTCCCCATTTCGGCCAGCCGAAACGAAGGCGTTGACGAGCTTTGCGCCGTCGCGTTGGAAACCGCAAAGAACAAGACCTTTCCGGCTCATCTGGATTTTTGTCATGGCGCGATTCACCGCGCCATTCATTCCATTGGTCACATGGTGGAGGATCATGCGCAGACGCTCAGAGTTCCAAAGCGGTTTGCCGCTACTAAGCTCATCGAGGGCGACGAACCAATGATCCGGAAGCTTTCGGTCAGCAAAAATGATCTGGAAGGAATTAAACATATTGTCGATGAGCTGGAGCAGACGCTCGGTACTGACCGCGAGGCCGCCCTTGCCGATATGCGGTACAGCTACATTGAAGCGCTCTGCGCCAAATGCGTTGTCAAACGAGGAGAGACGCGTGAGGCGATCCGCAGCGAAAAAATTGACCGTGTACTGACCAACAAATATCTTGCCATCCCGATTTTTCTCGGCGTGATGCTGCTGATTTTCTGGTTGACCTTCGGCGTAATCGGAGCACTGCTCAGCGATTGGATGGCGCTCGGAATAGATTCGTTGACAACCCTGACCGATAACGCTCTCACGGCGGCCGGCGTAAATGCCACGCTGCATTCCCTGGTGATTGACGGCGTGTTTGCTGGTGTCGGCAGCGTCCTTTCATTTCTGCCAATCATCGTGGTACTGTTTTTCTTCCTTTCTGTTCTGGAAGACAGCGGCTACATGGCGCGCGTTGCCTTTGTAATGGATCAGCTGTTGCGAAAAATAGGGCTTTCCGGCCGTTCGTTTGTCCCGATGCTGATCGGGTTTGGGTGCAGCGTTCCGGCCATTATGGCGACGCGCACGCTTTCCAGTGACCGCGACCGTAAGATGACGATTCTGTTGACGCCGTTCATGAGCTGCAGCGCGAAGCTGCCGGTTTACAGTATTTTCGCCGCCGCTTTTTTCCCAAAACAGACGGCGCTGGTTATGATTTCGCTTTATGTTCTGGGGATCGTGCTGGCGGTGCTGGTTGGGCTGCTTCTGAAAAAAACGTTATTTCACGGCGAGCCGGTGCCGTTTGTGATGGAACTGCCGTCATACAGGATGCCCGCCCTGAAAACCGTTTTGCTGCATCTGTGGGAAAAAGCAAAGGATTTTCTGGTTCGCGCTTTTACGGTTATTTTCGCCGCAACGCTGGTTATCTGGTTTTTGCAGACCTTTGATACACAGTTCAATATGGTTTCCGACAGTTCGCAAAGCCTGCTGGCGGTGATCGGCCGCTGGGCAGCGCCGGTTTTTGCGCCGCTCGGTTTTGGTGATTGGCGCGCTGTTTGCGCACTGGTAACCGGTTTTTCCGCCAAGGAGGCCGTCGTCTCCACCTTCGCAGTGCTTACCGGTGCTTCCGGAACTGCGCTTTGCCCGGTGCTGGCGCAAATGTTTTCGCCGCTTGCCGCATATGCTTTTCTTGTGTTTACGCTGCTTTATACACCGTGCGCTGCCGCCATTGCAGCGGTCGGCCGCGAGCTGGGCAGCAAAAAACAGGCTGCGGGCGTTGCGCTTGGTCAGACCATGTTTGCGTGGGTAGCAGCGCTTCTGGTGTTTCAGGTCGGCAGCCTGTTCTGAATGTCGGGCGGTTTTCGCCAAGGGAAAAGGTAATTTTCCCGTTTTTCTGATGCGGCTTCTCCTTCCCGGGACTCGTGCCCGGAATCCGCATCCAATCTTTTTTATTTTTAGCGGAGGTGCACCGGTATGAACTGGGTCGATTTTCTGATTATATGCGCGCTTGGCGCCGCGCTGTTCTTTGCCGGGCGCACCGTCTACCGCGCAAAAAAATACGGCGGGTGTGTCGGATGCAGCTGCAAAGGATGTTCCTGCAACCGTTCGGGCGACTGTGCGGGTTTTGGCGATCCAATCGAGACAACAAAGGGCATCGTGTCAAGTTCAGATACTGTAGTCAAAAATCTTCCCAGTGGTGTGGACCATCCGGAAGTCAGGTGATTGGATGCCAGAAAAATGACGGCCAATGCCCAAATGCTCCCGAGCAAAGGAAGGAACCCATGTTCTTAAAGAAAGCGGGCGATTTCATCCACGCCTTTGCGTTTCGGCGTTTCCGCGTCCTGTGTGCGGTATCCGACTGCAATGACGGAAACAATAACGACCTCCGGGTCGATATCCAGCATTCCGCGCAGAAGTGTCTCATTGCGGATTCCCATAATCAAAGTGTCAAGCCCAAGCTCCCGCGCCTGCAGGATCAGATTTTCGTTCTGCAGACCAAGATCGTAAGCTCCCCAGCTATCGCCAAGCTCGTTGGCGGGTGTTCCGTCGCGGTCAAATCCGGAGCGGCCCCGGATAAAGCCCGTAACAATCAGCGCGCTTGCGCCTTCGCAATTTGCGGCGTTGAAAGCCGGCAGAGCCTCGCGGCGGATGCGCTGCAGCAGTTCCGGAGAGGTGACGACGGTATAGCGCGCAGTCTGGGAATTCTTCCAGGACGGCGCAAGGACCGCGGCTTCCAGCATCCGGCGGATCAGCGCCGGATCGGCTTGCCGGCCGTCAAAATGGCGGATGCTTCTGCGTTCGTGCAGTAATTGAGAAAATTCCATGTAGCCTGCTTCCTTTCCTCGTAAAAACACCGCCGGATCCGATCGGGAAACCGGCGGTGTTCGATTTTCTGTTTCAGAATCGGAATAGGTTGAACAGATGTTCGTTAAACCAGCTGTATCCAAGATCAATCTTCGGCAGAATCGAATACATCATCAGCACGCCGGCGCCGAACCAGAGCGTCAGCAGCACCAAAAGAACAAGTAAAACAATTAAAAAAGCTGTTAAGCCGCGGTGCGCTTTGGGCGGGTCAGCCTCCGCGGACTCCGATTCCGGAACAGGAGATGCCTCGGATTTTTCCGGTTGCGCGGCCGGCGGCGCTGACGCATCCGAAAGGCCGCGCAGCTTTTCCGGAGTTAGCGCTGCAGGAGCATATTCGCCGCCAAGCTCTGTTTCCGCCCGGTCAAAAAGAGAAGCGGAAGGCGTGCTTTTCTGTGCTTCTCCGGCTGCGAAAGATTCCGGCGCGGGGTCGGAAGACGGCTCGTCCTCCGCCGAGGCGGATTTGTTTGCCGCAGCAGAATTCTGCGCGGCGGCAGCGCCTGTTTCCAGGTCGGTCAGCCCTTCCAGCAGAAAGAGCACCGGATCACAGCTGCTGTCCTGCAGCTGACGGAACAGCGTGCGAAACACATTTTTCAGCACAGCCTGTGCCTGTTCTCTGCTTCCGGTCTGGTTCAGAGCACGCTGATAAACCGTTTTTCCATATTTTTCGTAAACGGCGCGGAATGCCTCACGGTCGCCTGCGGCAATCTGTGCAACCCATTCGTCTGCTGCCATTTGACATCATCCTCCCAACGCGCATCGGTCAGACCCTCTGCCGGTCTGCCGCAGCTTTTTCAAGTTCCGTTGTATTAATCATACTGTATTTTAGCAAATATTTCAAGAACGAAGATGGTTATTTTCTGTCGGAAACGCGGGCGGTTCATTGCGCTGCAGTGGAAAATATAGTGATGTAAATACATAGTGAATTTAATATTATTTTACAAAAGAATCAGATCAATCCAAATTTATATTGACATGATTATAAATATATTGTATTATTATGACAATAAAACATCCGGAGCGTTTTATAAATTAATAGTTGGAGGTCTTTTTTGCGAAAAAAATACAAAAGTGTAGTGTTATTATCGCAAGCCTGGCCTTAATTACATCGCTCTCAACAACTGCTTTTGCTGCTACAATCTCATTTAATACTGTATTTCCAGCGTGGAAAGGACATGCCAATATAGTGGCCGGTACAAAAGTCAGCAGCACAGATCAAAATGCATTAATCAAATGCACAGAGGCTTCTAATGAACGTAATGGAGTTGTTTTCTGGATCGATAAGCAAAGTGACGGTTCGCGGCTGACGCAGCAGATGTGGATTCCGACGGATGGCACATTCTATACTCTTCCTTATCAGGAACCCACCACATCAGGAACCAAGCTTATGTTGCGTGGATGTGCTGAAAAAAGCATGATTGTTGCCAGTACGGCAAAAGGTGAGGTTGATTTTAAGTAAGCACATTTTCGAACAGTCGGTCACAACAGAAAATCTTTTGAAGGGGCAGTCGGCAGCAAGAATAATTCCTTGCTGCCGGCTGAATTCACAGGATAACAACAGGAAGGCTGTTAACTGATGGGAGAGCTGTTGAATGCGGATGGCGAAAGATCATACAATGAGCTTTACAATGAAATTGCTTTGCGGACGAAGAGAATTTGTAATCGGTGTTACAGCGATTTTACTGACGGTTTGTATTGGAAGTTTTGTCAGCTGTGCGCAAATTATCGGATGCAATGTGACGCAGATTTTCCCGGCCAGTCAGCTGTGGTTTGTCTTTTCATTTGCAAATGATGTGAGCGGTATTTTTTATATGTTTGTTTTGCCGCTCGCGTCATCCATTATGGTGGCAGACGCTTATTTTATGAACCGTTACACGAGAGCGTCCATTTTCGTGCTCGCCAGAGCATCAAAAACAAAATATCTGTTATGCATGGCGGTGTCAGTGTTTCTGCTTCCGTTTCTGGTCGTGCTGTTCTGTCTTGTGATCAGCCAGGTACTGGTTCTGATCGCTGCTCCGGCGGTTTCTTCTGATTGGTATTCGCTGTCTCCACCCAATTATCATTTTCTGTATGAAATGGTGATGTTTCCGGCTGTTTTTTCGATCAACCAGTATGTGCATAATCTGATTATTATGGTGATTGACGCAGTATATGCGGGGTTGATCGCATTGACATCCTACTCCATTTCGCTTTTTGTTCAAAAAAGCAGATTTCTGGTTGTCGCGCTGCCGGGACTTACCGTCCTGTTGTGGAGCTTTCTTGTATCGATTTTGCGGTGTAACAGATGGTCGCCGATAGAGTATCTATCGCCGGTAATTGCGGTTGCAGAGCCGAAGCATATTGTTTTGGCAATCCTGTTCGGAGGGCTTTTTCTGACCAGCATCTGCCTGCTCTGCATCAAATGTAAGCGGTGTGTTGATGAGTTGTGAGAGCATAAAGGAAATAACATATGATCAGAACATTTGTACGGCTTTATGCCGGATGCAAAAAATTCCTGCTGGCTTATACAATTTATTTCATTCATTTGATTTTACATTTTCTGACGGATTCCGTGCAGGGTACCGACAGCTTAAGTGTGGTACAGGTACAATATCTTTCTGTTTTCAATCTGTTTTCCGCTTCCTTTGTAATTGTACCGCTGTTTCTGCTGACGGTCGAGCAGAGCGTTCGCGCTTTGAACAGTTTGCTTTTTCTGCTGCGCCAAAAGAGCAGGCTGTTCTGGTGGATCAATATTGTAAAAACGGCATGCGCTGAAAGTCTGTTTTATACAGCGGCGATCAATTTTCCGGTCATTCTTTTGTTCGCTTATAAAAATATTACCGGTATCGCAGCGGAATACTTTTTTCTGCCCGATCTTTTGCTGCAGACGATCTATTTTACGGCCGTTTTTCTGACTGCCTTTATCTTTGCCAACTTTCTTCATCCTGTTGGCGGTTTTATAATCAGCTATGCCATGATCGTTTGGGATTATGTCAACTGGTTGATCGACATTGGACCGATGGTCTTCACGTCCTATGTTTTTCCGGCCTCTTCTGATGCCGCGCTTTTTTTACCGCCTTTCAGGTGTTGGCTGATGATCGGCTCCATTACTTCAGCCCTGCTGTTCGGCGGATATCTGGTGGCGGAAAGGGCGAATTTTTTGGGGGGACATAAGCGTGTTTAGAAATGTTTTTTTCAGACGGTTAGGAATGGCACTTCTGATTTCGCTTGTGCCGGTGGTTCTGTTGATCCAAAGGACACAGGAGATGTCAATCGGAGATATTTTAGCGATTCTATTCGGCGGAGCCCTTCTGGAGCAGAAAATAAGTGCGTTTTTTTTCTTTGTATGTCTCGCGCCGCATATCTTCCTGTTCGGTGCGCTGTCAAACTATTTTCAGCATGATTTTTCAATTTGCTGCTGTTATGTGTTTACCAGAAACGCCAGTCGGAAAAAATGGCTGATGAAGAGAATATTTTCTCTGATATTGTTGATCGGGCTGTATTACGCGGTGCTCATAGGGGCGGCAATCGGCATTTCGGTGCTGTATGGAGTGAATGTTTGCTGGAATATTTCATTCATTTGCTTTTTGCTGCTGTTAATGATGCTCAACACACTGTCCGATGCGCTCTTTTTGCTCCCGATCGGTCTGTTGGCCGTTCGCCGTACGCCGAACCTCTCGTTTTTGGCCGGGTGCATGATTTATCTTTTTGTTAATGTGCTGATGCGAAGCCTGATTGTTCATCAGCAGCTTTTATTGGCGGGATTGCTGCCCACCGCACAGCCGCTGCTTTTTCTGCATAAGCCTTTACGGTTGATAGAACTGCAGCAAAGCGGACAGGCACTTCAGATTCCGTATGCGTTTTCCATTGGATACTTGTTGCTGCTGCTCTTTGCCGAAGCGGTGCTTGGGCTGCGTATGATACAGCACATGGATTTGATTGATGATCGGGGGAATATATAGATGGGTCGGATTATCCTACAGGATGTTTGCAAGACCATAAAGTCCAAAGTTATTTTAGATCACATCAATTTGGAATTGGAGCAAGGGTCTGTTTATGGCTTTTGGGGCAGAAACGGGTCAGGAAAAACGATGTTGTTCCGGGCAATCTGTGGCTTGATTAAAATTGACAGCGGGAAAATATCTGTTTTCGGAGACGAAATCGGTCAGGATGTTTCATTCCCGCCGAGTTTGGGCGTGATCATTGAAAATGTAGGCTTCTGGGATCAGTATACCGGCTTGGAAAATTTAAAGCTTTTGGCGTCTATTCGCAAAAAGATCGGCAGCGACGAAATTTGTTCCGCGTTGGAGCGCGTGGGTTTGGATCCGGCGGACAAGCGTACTTATAAGAAGTATTCCCTGGGGATGAAACAGCGTCTCGGAATTGCTCAGGCCATCATGGAGCAACCGGAACTGATCGTGCTGGATGAACCAACAAATGCTCTGGATGAAGAGGGAGTTTTTCAAATTCGGAAGGTCATACAGGAAGAGGAACAAAGAGGAGCTACTGTGTTAATTGCCAGCCACAACAAAGAGGATTTGAACACTTTGTGTGAGAGGCAATTTCAATTACAGAACGGCAGAATTGTTCCCGACCCGCAATCAGCTGATTAAAGTGCTGTGCTGCTTAGAAAGGATGCGCCCGTTGCTATGAAATTGAAACGCTGGATTGCAATTTGGTGTGTAATTCTTTTGATATCCGCCGGGGTGGCCGTGTATACAAGGCAGTCCCTTGTAAACTGTGAAACAGATTTATCCAAAATGGGTGAATGTATTTATTATTATTCCTCCTTGAACAAGGATGAAATGGAACTGGATATCGATCGCTTTATTGAGGATTCACAGTTGGTTATTACGGGGAAGCTGCAGGGTTCCCGGGAAGTACAATATCAGGTAATACGTTCCGAAGTGCAGGTGGATCGGGTCATCAAGGGCGATAAACGGCTGGAGGGAGAGACCATTACCGTGTATGAGCCGATTTTTATCCGGGACCATGGAAAAAGTCTCGCACCAACCTGGAAGTATTGCATCCTGAACAACGATACGACTTATCTGATGTTTTTATCACCACAAATCTTTCACGAAAAGCAAAGACTGTCCGACGAGGATAAAAGAACGTTTGTTTTTTCAAAAGATAAAAAAGAAGAAAAAAGCTGCGACTATGTGTTCTCCAGAATCAGTCTGGAGCAAGGACTGCAGCCGGCGCAATTTATTTCTGCGGAGGAAAGAGTTCCGCTTTCCGGAATCGGGGCGTCGGAATACTATATGGATGCTCAAACCGCAGTGTGGTATGCTGAAATTTGTAATCAGCTTATAGAAGCCTGCAGCCCGTGATTTCTGCTGCCGTACCGGAAAAGCTGCGTGCGGCGGTTTCGCCTGCAGCAGGAAAAATTTCTGCCCGGCGCTTGACTTTGCAAAAAAACGCGTTATAATTGAGAAAAAGAAATGCAATGACAGGGACAAAACATCCGGTTTCCGCTTTTTTCAGAGAGTCTGTGTTCGGTGCGAGCAGGCAGGAGCCACCGGCTGCAATCACCCTCGAGCAGGCTGCTGAAACGGTTTTCGATAGGCAGACCCGGGTTCCCGCCGTTAAAAGGGAAGCGCATGGTTGTGCGCGGTGAGTGGTCGCTTCGGCGGCAAAATAGAGTGGTACCACGGAGATTGATTATTAAGTCTTCGCCTCTATGTGAAAGCAGGAGGCGGAGCTTTTTTATGCCCAAACGCCTCAATCCGCAGGAAAACGCCAATTGTTTGCAGGTGCTCAATTTTGCAGAGCGCACATTCGGAAAGGAAGGTCAAACCAATGCTGACACTTGACAAAATCTATCACGCCTCATATGTTCTGCGCGATGTAGTGCGCGAAACGGCGCTGATTCATGCGCCGAAGATCAACCCGGAATGCGATATTTACTTAAAGCCGGAAAACCTGCAGATTACCGGCTCGTTTAAGGTGCGCGGCGCTGGATACATGATCTCACAGCTCAGCCCGGAGGAAAAGGCACACGGTGTAATAGCCTGTTCCGCAGGCAATCATGCGCAGGGCGTCGCGCTGGCCGCGGCCAAGTACGGCATCCGGTCGCTGATCTGTCTGCCGGACGGCGCACCGATTTCCAAAGTGGAGGCAACGAAATCCTACGGCGCCGAGGTCTGCATGGTGCCGGGCGTTTATGACGATGCCTACAAACGCGCGTTGGAGCTGCGCGACGAGAAGAATTATACCTTTGTTCATCCGTTTGACAACGAAAACGTGATCGCCGGTCAGGGAACCATCGGACTGGAGATCCTCAACGAGCTGCCCAAGGTGGATGCCGTGATCGTTCCGGTCGGCGGCGGCGGGTTAATTTCCGGCGTTGCGTTTGCCGTCAAGGCACTGCAGCCGGGCGTCAAGGTTTACGGCGTTCAGGCTGCCGGCGCACCCAGCATGGTAAATTCTATGATGCATCAAAAGATTGAGCGGCTCCCTTCCGTTTCCACCATTGCGGACGGGATCGCCGTCAAGGAGCCGGGCGAACATACGTTTGAATACTGCAGTAAGTATGTCGACGAAATCGTCACCGTGACCGAGGACGAAATTTCCACCGCGATCCTGACGCTGATCGAACAGCATAAGCTGATTGCCGAGGGCGCAGGCGCGGTTTCCGTTGCGGCGGCCATGTTCAACAAAGTTCCCGTCAAGGGCAAGCGGGTGGTGTGCCTGGTTTCCGGCGGTAATATCGATGTGACGATCCTGTCGCGCGTCATCGAACGCGGTCTGCTGAAATCTGGACGCAGCTGCGCGCTCTGCATTGAGCTGATGGACAAACCCGGCCAGCTGCAGAATGTTTCCCGTATTATTGCCGAGAACGGCGGCAACGTCATTTCCATTCATCATGAGCGGGCCAGCGAGGAAAGCGACATCAACGGCTGCTTCCTGCGGCTTGTTCTGGAAACGCGCAATTACGCCCATATTCAGCAGATTACCGACGCACTTACCGCGGGCGGGTTTCATCTGAGATAAACAATTCGACAAGATTGAATCAGAAAGGGAGATTTTAATGAATTCTGTTTACACTGAAAAAGCCCCTCAGGCCATCGGCCCCTACTCGCAGGCAATTGTCTGCGGCAGTTTTGTCTTTACTTCCGGTCAGATTCCGATTAATCCGGCAACGGGTGCGGTAGAGACCACGACCATTGAGGAGCAGAGCGAGCAGGTTTGCAAAAACCTGCAGGCGGTTTTGGAAGCAGCTGGCAGCTCGCTGGAAAAGGCGGTTAAGACGACCTGCTTCCTGCGCCATATGGATGACTTTGCAGCGTTTAACGGCGTTTATGCAAAGTATTTTACAAGCAAGCCTGCCCGCAGCTGTGTTGCGGCCAAGCAGCTGCCGAAGGATGTTCTGGTCGAGGTGGAAGTTATCGCCGAAAAATAAAGCGATGCGCAGCCCGGTTGCGGGTCCTGCTGCAAAGGAAACAGAAAGGCCGCCGGTGTTTTGAAGCGCCGGCGGCCTTTTGACCGTTTCGGGTGACTCTGTTTCCTGCAGAGCCGGGTATTTTTCAGACAACAGGTTTTTCAGGGATCACCATGCAAAGGATTTCAGGTAATCGATGCTCTGCTTGGCGGAAGCCATCGGTTCCGCGCCGGGAGCCGGACGATCCTGCTCCACAATGACCCATTCTGCGCCGGCCTTTTGTGAAGCGGCCAGAATGGACGGAAAATCCTGAACGCCGCTGCCGACCGGGCGGAAGCCGAACGCCTCGTCGCTGGCGGTCTGGCCGTCGGTCTCAATGCCGATCAGCTCATACAGGTGCTGCGGCTTTTCACGTCCCTGCATGACAAAATCCTTCAGATGCACAACAGGAGCGCGGCCGGTGTATTTGAGCAGGTACTGCGACGGATTTTCGCCGCCGACGTTGACCCAGCAGGTGTCAAGCTCCGTCTGCAGCAGCGAAGCGGGAATTGTGTCGTACATGTAATCGAGTACATATTTGCCGTCGATCTTCTGGAATTCAAAATCGTGATTGTGATAGAGCATCACAAGGCCCAGCGACTTTGCCACCTTGCAAAGCATTTCAATATCCGCCATGGTCTGAGCAAAGGCAGGTGTTCCGGCCCGCTTTTCCTCCGGAAGGTACGGAACGGCGACATATTTGCAGCCGATCGCCTTGTATATGCCGAGCACCTCTTCCGGCGCGGCAAGCATTTCGTCGAGCGGAACATGAGCGGAAATCGGGTTCAGACCGATCTTTTCGCACAGTGCTTTTACTTCGTCGGCGCTGTGACCGAACAGACCGGCGAATTCCACGCCGTCGTAACCGAATTCCTTCACCTTTTTCAGCGCACCTTCAAAATCCTGTTCCATCGCATCGCGAACGGTGTAGAGCTGCAGTCCGATTGGCAGAGACATGACAAGATCATCCTTTCTGAATTAGGAATATACAGCAGGGGAAAAACATCATGAAATCCCGGCCGAATCCCGTTTTCTTCATTGTATCGCATTGAACATAAATTTCAACCGGTTTCCTGAAAAATCGCAATTTATGGCAGTGAAATGTTGTTTTTTGGCTGAGTGGCAGCGAAGATAGAAATTGGTGACAAAAAAGATTATGTTGGGATCGTGCTCATTCCTCCCACTGAAACTGCGTCAACTGCCCTTTGCATTTCAGCGTGGGGTAGCCCCATTGGCGCAGCGCCTCATAAACACCGATGGCGACGGAATTGGAAAGATTCAGACTGCGCGCATCGGAAATCATTGGGATGCGTACACAGGAGTCCGGATGTTCGTGCAGAAGTGCCTCGGGAAGCCCTTTTGTTTCCTTACCGAAGACCAGATAAGCGCCGTCCGGGTAAGCGACGTCCGAATGTATTTTTTGCGCTTTGGTGGAAAAATAAAAAAACGGCCCGGTGTTTTGTTCAAAAAATTCATCCAGCGATTCGTAATAGCTAATGTCGAGCAGGTGCCAGTAATCAAGTCCGGCGCGTTTCAGCTTTCGGTCGTCAATGGCAAAACCCATGGGTCCTACAAGGTGCAGCCGTGCGCCGGTCGCCGCACAGGTGCGCGCAACGTTTCCGGTGTTTTGGGGAATCTCCGGCTCGACCATCACAATATTCAAAACAGACATAGCATAAAACCCTTTCCGCAATATTTTTCTTTTTCAATCTTACGGCAAACAGAACGAAAAAGCAAGCAGATCTGAGGGAATGGCGGCTGCCAAAAAATACGCAAAAAAACCACTTTTAATTTCATGCTTCCGGGGGAAAATGAATACAGCGGGAACCAAACCCGCGTTTCGGGCGGTATTTTTGGAAAATTTGCGAAAGGAAGAATTTTTAATGAGCAATCATATTACCAATGTAATGAAGGGGATTGGCGCAGGAATGGCGGCAGGTGTCGCAATGGGAGTTGTGGGAGCAACCATGATGAAAAGCTCCGGTTCCAGCCGTAAGCTGAAAAAAAACAGCAAGCGCGCTATTCAGGCCATGGAAAATCTGTTGGACAACGCGCAGATCATGTTTAAGTGAGACGCTGTATTTTTTGATTTCGGCCGCTGCAAAGCCGGAGAAACGCGAGGATTCGCCCTGTATCTGTTTTTTAACAGATGCAGGGAGTTTTTTTGCCTGTTTTTCTCCACCCGCGTCAAAATGCGGATGAGCCGGTGGAGAAGGCAAAAGAAGCCCGGGTTTTCTTTAAATTTAAAAATAATACTGAGAAATATTTATGAAAATTGCTTTTATTTGGCCAACATGATAAAATAAAAATATCCCAATCTTCAACACAAGAGCAGAAAACAAAACCACCCACGGCGGCTGCCGTGTATAGAAGGGAGCGGTTATTGCAATGATTGGTTTGAAAAGGGGAACCGTGCAGTTGTGCAGTCATGAAAAAGAATGGGAAGAAGAGGTGCAGAAGACGATTTGCCGTCTGCGTAACATTCTGGGCGGCGCTGCAAAGGACATTCAGCATGTGGGCAGCACGGCGATCCCTGCTATCCGGGCGAAGCCGATTATTGACATTGCAGTGGCGGTTGACCGTTTTGACGACATTCTTGCGCTGGAACCTCAGCTGAAAAGTCAGGGTTTTTATCATCGCCCAAAGGCTGAAATTTCAGGGCAAAGGCTTTGGGCATACGGCAGTTATTACGATGGAACGGGCGATCGGCAGACGCATTTTATCCATATCGTTCCGGCAGAAAGCAAGTGTTGCGGCGAAAACAGCACGTCGCCTGCATCCGTATTGTTTTTTGACCGGAGCCAGATTGCGGACAGTTGGCTGAAATTTGCGGTGATTGCGGCCAAACACCGCGGCAAATGGATTTTCTGCCGGCACAGGCAGCGTTCCACGGTAAAGTCCCTGGGTGCACTGCCGCCTGAAATGGAAATTGCAGAAATTCGGCTGTTTGATACGCTGCCGCAAAACCTGACCTATCCTGCCATTCAGCCGGATCTGTTTGAGAAGGTGGCCGGACTATGATTGTTTCGGCTTCCCGCCGTACAGATATTCCATGCTGTTACGCCGAGTGGTTTATGAAGCGTATTCGTGAAGGGTACGCGCTGACGCGCAATCCGATGAACCACGCGCAGCTTTCGCGAGTTCCGCTGACGCCCGACGTGGTGGATTGCATTGTTTTCTGGACAAAGGATGCGGCAAATCTGCTGCCGCATCTCGATGAACTGGACGCCTTGGGATATCGGTATTATTTTCAGTTCACACTGACTCCCTACGGCAATGATCTGGAACGGAATCTGCGGCCCAAATCGGAAATTGAAGAATGCTTCCGGGCGCTTTCAAACAGAATCGGCCGTGAACGCGTGGTCTGGCGGTACGACCCGATCATTCTGAACGACACGCTGACCGCAGCATACCACAAAGCGGAATTTCAACGTTTGTGCGGCAGGCTTTCCGCGTTTACCGATACGGTAGTCATCAGTTTTGTCGATTTGTATGCGAAATTAAAACGGCAGGCAAATCGGGGCGGCACGGTTATCCGCCCGGCAAGCGGCGGTGAAACAGCGGAATTGGCCGGATACATCGGAAGAACAGCGGCGGAGTATGGGCTGCATGCCGCTGCCTGCTGCGAAATGGGTGATCTGACCCAATACGGAATCGTGCGTTCAAGCTGCATTGACCGCAAACGAATTGAAAAAATTTGCGGCTGCGCGCTTGATATTGGAACGGACAACAACCAGCGGAAGGGCTGCGGCTGCGCACAAAGTGTTGACATCGGTGCATATAATACCTGCCGCAACGGCTGCATTTACTGTTACGCAAACGACAGCCGCCGCGCGCGAGGTCTGTGCCGACCCGAAAGCGCGCTGCTTGCCGGTGAGATTGCTGTCGGCGAAAAAATTACCGACAAAAAGGTAAAATCAAACAGGCAGGAACAAATTACACTGTTCTGAAAACGGAAGTGATACGGGGATGACCGTCAAAGCTGCACGGGATGCGTTGAATTGCAGCTGCCACTCTCTGCATGCCCTCAACGTCTGATGCAATCAACGGCTGCGCCGCCGAAGCTATCAGGAAGCAGGGACAATGAAACGACAGAGAAAAGACGGCAATTTTTACTGTGGAACCCCGCTGCCGGCGGCGAAGCAAGAGCGGAAATTTGATGTGCAAAAGGAGGAGTAGAAATGACCAACGAAGAGATCATGCAGATTGCGCTTTGCCAGCAGGCGCATGATATGAGCTGCCGGCCGGAGGATTTCGGCGCAGATCACAATATTGTCGTTATTTCTCAAAAAAACGAGCGCGCCAGGAAGTACCTCGATCTGCCGTTCTTTTGCAATCTGTGCAGTTACGGCAGCAATGTCGTCGCTTCGGTCGATGAACGCGCGGCTTATTTTGTAAAACAATATCTGGAGCGCGAGGAGAAAGCGAACGGAACATTTTTCGAAAGCTTCTTAACGCCGAGGCTCCACCTGCTGACGGAGGAGTTTGCAAAATACGGAAAGCTGACGTGCTTTATGGCGGAGTATTTCCTGCCGGATGTTGGCGCTCTGAAACCATTGCCCTGCAGCTATCCAATAAAAATTCTGACGCAGCCGGATTTTGCAGGACTCTATTTGCCGGAATGGAGAAACGCATTGTCTGCAGATCGAAAAGAGCTGGATGTGTTGGGAGCGGTGGCATACGACGGTGAAAAAATGGTCGGCTTTGCAGGGGCTTCGGCAGACGGGGAAGAAATGTGGCAGATTGGCATCGACGTTTTGCCGCAGTATCGCCGCCAGGGCATCGCTTCTGCTTTGACCAGTCGGCTGGCGATGGAGATTCTTGAGCGCGGAAAAGTTCCTTTTTACTGTTGTGCATGGTCGAATATCCGATCTGCCAGAAACGCCATAAAAAGCGGATTCCGCCCCGCATGGGTGGAGTTTACCGCGATCGATCGGTTGCGGGCAGCCGAATATATGAAATAAAAATGCCGGAGCCGCTGCAGGATTAGGACAAATCGGAAAGGATGAGAGGAAATGGAACCAACAAAATGCGGCGCCCATTGCGCGGAGTGTGGATTCAGGGATACCTGCGGGGGATGCGCGAAAACAGACGGACATCCGTTCGGCGGAGAGTGCATGATCGCTGCGTGCTGCCGTCAAAGGGGACAGAAACGCTGCAGCGGCTGCGGGCAAGCGTTCTGCCGGTTAAAAAGCGAGCTGATCGCGGAATTCAATGCGCTCGGTATTGAGGATATGCCGGAGGTAACGAGCTTGAATGCGCTGAAAGGCTCGTTTGCCAATCTGGAATATACGCTTCCGGGCGGGCAGAAGATCCGGTTTTGGGACGATAACAGAATCTATCTGGGAAATCAGCTTTGCAAAAAGGGCAGTGAGCGGTGTTACGGCCTGACAGCTGATGAAAATGGTCTTCTGGTCTGCGAGTATGGCGAAGGCGGGTCGGAAGCAGAGATCGTCGTTTACAAAAGACGGCGCTGAAACAGAGGCTCGCAATATGATTGACGCACATGTACATCTTGAACGGGGACCCTACACTATAGAATGGATTTATGAATTTGTAAAAACCGCACGATCGCGAGGAATTGACGAAATCTGGCTGTTGGAGCATTGCTATCGTTTTACGGAATTTGTCCCGATGTATGATTCCATACGTGCCGATTCTCCTTATCTTGACCAATGGTTTCAGAGAAAAGCAGGCGTAAGGCAGTTGCAGGAATATCTTGACTTGATCCGCCGGGCAAAGGAGGAACGTTTGCCGGTCAAGGTTTGTTTTGGACTTGAAATCTGCTATTTTAAGGAGCACGAAAAACTGGTTCGCGGCATTACACAAGGTGCGGGATTAGATTTTCTGGTCGGGAGCGTGCATTTTATCGACGGCTTTGCCTTTGACCATAAGGTGGAGCTGTGGAATGGAATTGATGTGGATCAATGTTATCGCAAGTATTTTGAAAGTTCGATAAGTCTGGCGGAGAGTCGTCTGTTTGACGGTATTGCGCACCCCGATCGCATCAAGCTGTTTGGCCACAGGCCGTCGTTTGCGCTGCAGCCGTATTATGAAAGGCTTGCCACCGCGCTTGCCCGCAGCGGTATGTATGCGGAACAAAATAGCGGAAGCCATCGCCGCACAGGGGTTGAAGTTGAAATGGACAGAGAATTGATTGCGGCGCTGGAACGATGCGGTGTGCCGATTGTTACCGCATCTGACGCACATACGCCGGAGGACGTTGGGCTTCGCATCGGGCAGGAAAAATGATAACATGGAACAAATGGAAAAGCACAAAAGCCTGCGCTTTTGCGGGTACCGGCGAGGGGAGCTGTCATAAACATGATAAATGATTTTTCGACTTTCTGCGAAGCCCTTTCTCAAAGCGGCTTTTCAATGGGCGGCGGTAACGCAAAGGGGATTTTTGCGTTGATTCCATACGGCTGGGAACAGCAGGAAAAGATTGAATCTCCGGTGAAATGGCACACGGGCGATCCGGAAACCGATCCGTGGGAATGGCGTATGCGTGTCCTGGAGGAACGAAGCAATATTGCCTATTCCAAGGTGTTTTTTCGCACAAGCGGTTATATTACGGTCGAATGGTATCCGTGTTTTTACGCCATTCGCAGGAAAGGACAAAGCTTTGAAGAAGCGTACGACGACGGTAACGTGAGCCGGGCAGCAAAGCGAATTTATGAAATTGTTGAAAGTAATGGCGAAACGGCACTGCACGAAATCAAGCAGCTGGGCGGCTTTGGAAAAGAGGAAAGCGCATGTTTTGAACGCGCTGTGGTCGAACTGCAGATGCGAATGTTTTTAACGATGTGCGGCAGAGCGCAGAAAATCAATCGGTATGGGGAAGGCTACGGCTGGAACAGTACGGTATTCACGACGGTGGAGCGGTTCTGGTCCGACCGAAACACCGATCTGGAAAGCCTTGCGGCAGCTTATCCCCCAAACAACGCAGAAGACAGAATCAGAAAACAGATTTTGCGGCTGAATCCGCAGGCAGACGAAAAGAAAATCACTAAATTTATCAGGGGATAAGGAAAAGACCGACACCGCACAACCCAAGCGGATGGAAAATGAAATCAAACAAGCCCGGAAAAGCTGCGACGCTTTTCCGGGCTTGCTTTATAATGGCTTATCGTACTTTCAAAACGCAGCCGTAAATTTAAGAAGATTGCAATTACATTGCAGAAACCTTATTTCGCCTTGGACTGAATGTATTTGTCAATGGCAGCGGCGGCAGTCTTGCCGGCGCCCATGGCAGAAATTACGGTCGCAGCGCCGGTAACGGCATCGCCGCCGGCAAAAACGCCGTCGCGCGTCGTTGCGCCGGTTTCCTCGTTGACGATGAATCCGCCGTGTTTGTTGACTTCCAACCCCTTGGTGGTGGATTTAATCAGCGGGTTCGGAGAAGTGCCGATCGCGATAACGACCGTGTCGACGTCAAGCACAAATTCGCTGCCGGGGATCTCCACCGGACGGCGGCGTCCTTTTTCATCCGGCTCGCCAAGCTCCATTTTGATGCAGCGGATACCGGTGACGCAACCGTTTTTCGGATCGCGCTTGTCGTCCGGATTATGATAACCAAGCACCTCCACCGGATTGTTCAGCAGACGGAACTCGACACCCTCTTCCTCGGCGTGTTCCACTTCTTCGCGGCGGGCGGGCAGTTCTTCCATGGAACGGCGGTATACGATGTAGACCTTTTCGGCACCGAGGCGCAGGGCGGTACGGGCAGCGTCCATTGCAACGTTGCCGCCGCCGACGACGGCGACCTTTCCGCCTTTGCTGATCGGGGTGACCGGGTCATCCAGATAAGCTTTCATCAGGTTGCTGCGGGTCAGGAATTCATTGGCGGAATAAACGCCCTTCAGGCTTTCGCCCGGAATCCCCATAAAGCGGGGCAGACCGGCGCCGGAACCGACAAAGACGGCCTCATAGCCCATCTCGAACAACTCGTCGATGGAAAGCACCTTGCCAATAACCATGTTGGTTTCCACATCAACACCCAGCTCGCTGAGCGTGTCAACTTCCTTCTGCACAATAGATTTCGGCAGACGGAATTCCGGAATACCGTAAACCAGCACGCCGCCGGCGGTATGAAGCGCTTCAAACACGGTGACGGAATAGCCTTTCTTGGCCAGATCGCCGGCGCAGGTCAGGCCGGAGGGGCCGGAACCGATCACAGCGACCTTGTGGCCGTTGGGGGCGGGCTTTTGAGCGGCTTCGGTGGAATGGGCGTTGTGCCAGTCGGCAACAAAACGCTCCAGACGGCCGATCGCGACCGGCTCTCCTTTGATGCCGCGGACGCAGTTATGCTCGCACTGCGTTTCCTGCGGGCAGACACGGCCGCAGACGGCGGGCAGAGAGCTGGATTTGGTGATGATCTGATAAGCGCCCTCAAAATCGCGCTCGCGGATCTTGGAGATGAACGCCGGAATATCAATGTTGACCGGACAGCCGCCTACACAGGGTTTGTTTTTGCAGTTCAGGCAGCGGTTCGCTTCGTCCACAGCCTGCTCCTCGCTGTAGCCCAGCGCAACCTCCAGAAAATTTTTATTTCGAACATCCGCGGCCTGCGAAGGCATCGGATTCTTTTTTAAGGACATGTTCGGCATCTTATTTGACCTCCTTGTTGAGCAGGTTGCAGGTTTCCTCATAAGCATGGCGCTCAAAATCGCGATACATCGACCCGCGCTCCATGGCTTCGTCAAAGTCAACTTCGTGGCCGTCAAAATCGGGACCATCCACACAGGCAAACTTGGTCTTGCCGCCAACCGTCAGCCGGCAGCCGCCGCACATACCGGTGCCATCAATCATGATCGGGTTCATGCTCACCACGGTTTTAATGCCGTATTCTTTGGTCAGCTGGCAAACGAATTTCATCATAATCAGCGGACCAATGGCAATGACTTCGTCGTATTGCTCGCCGGAATCGATCAGTTCCTTCAGCGCGTTGGTCACAAGGCCCTTGGAGCCGTAGCTGCCGTCGTCAGTCATCATAACCAGCTTGTCGCTCGCGGCCTTGAATTCGTCTTCCAAAATCACAAGATCCTTGCTGCGGAATCCGACAATCGAATGCACCTCCGCCCCCAGACCGTGCAGTTTTTTTGCGATCGGGTATGCGATGGCGCAGCCGACACCGCCGCCGACAACGGCGACCTTTTTCAGCCCTTCCACATGGGAAGGCGTGCCGAGCGGGCCGACAAAATCGTGCAAAGAGTCACCCTCGTTCAGCGCATTGAGCTTTTTGGTGGTTGCACCGACGATCTGAAAAATAATGGTCACAGTGCCTTTTTCGCGGTCAAAATCGGCCACGGTCAGCGGGATTCGTTCGCCGGCTTCGTCCACGCGCAGAATAATAAACTGCCCCGGTTCCGCTTTTTTTGCCACCAGCGGCGCTTCAATATCCATCAGCGTCACGGTCGGGTTCAGTTCTTTTTTTCTCAGAATCCGATACATCTTAATTCCTCCTGATCTTAATTGATCTATAAAATGGCAGAGTAGCGCTTATTTTGATTATCAATATTATTTTACTGATTTAGAGACATCTTGTAAAGCGCCATTCTTATATGACAAGCATATAAATTATAGCATAGCAATCCGATATTATGCCGCCGTACCGTTTTTTGTCTTTTCAGCGCGTCAAACAAGGGCGTTGTCAACGCGGTTCGCCGGCTTTTGCGTCAAACTCGCGCCGCATGTCCGACAAATTAGAAATAAACAGGCGCTCCGGCGGCGTAAGACGGTGTCCCTGCGCGTAAATAACCACATCGCGGCAGGCGCGCGGGCGATCCGAAACCAGCTTGCGCTGCACCAGCTGCCAGCGCCGCAGCGTATCTTCCGGAACCGGGGAAACCCACATATAGGTTTCGGGCAGGCTGTTTAACAAGTCAAACTGGCTGCCGCGTTCATAAATACAAATTTTTTTGTGCGGCTGTTCCTGCGGAACGCGGCGCGCTTCGGCAACGGAAAGGAATGGCACCGAAAAATCGCCGTGTGTCAGCTCGATATACGGCAGCAGATCCTCTTCCCGGATCATTTCTTTTTGAGCGAGCGGATGCTTTTCAGAAAGCAGCAGCAACGGCTCAAACTCCCACAAAACATGATACTGCAGGTTTTTTCCGGTCAGCAGGCTGACAAAATATCGTTCGTAGGTGGAACGGTAGCGGATGACGCCGAGGCTGCATTCACGGTCGGCCACCAAAGCGACGGCTTCGGTGGTGTTCGTCTCCTTGAAATTGATCTCCAGTTCTTTTTCCTCGCGGAGGGAATCGCAAAGGCGGACGAACGCCTGCGTGACATACGAGGCACGCGGCGCCGCAATGCTCAGCCGCAGCCGTTCATGTTCGCTGGAATCGTAAAGCGATTCCATTTCTTCAATCTGCATCAGAATGGATTTTGCGTAGCCGAGAAATTCTTCCCCCTTCTGGGTGGGGATGACCCCTTTCGAGGTGCGTTTAAAAATAGTGATGCCAAGGTCGTTTTCCAGTTCCCGAATCGCTTTGCTGAGATTGGGCTGCCCCATATAAAGGTTTTCGGCCGCCTGCGAAATGGAACGCGCTTTTTCCACTTCCACGGCATATTTCAGATGAGAAATGTTCATACGGAACGACCATTCCTTTCTGACGGCAAAAAGCAACGCTCTGCAGATTATTCAGAGGCTTCTTCCCCGCCCACAATTTTCTGGCTGAGGTGTTTGCGCAGCAGCGCCAGAGAAGCCGCCATATTTTCATTTTGCACCAGAATATTTTCCGGCACATGCAGATGAACCGGCGTAAAATTCCAAACCGCCAGAATTCCTGCCGCAACCATTTCGTCGCACACCTGCTGGGCGTGGCTGGCGGGAACCGTCAGGATCCCAATCCGTACCCCAAGCCGGGGGCAAAGATCTGTCATTTTGCTGATAGGAAAGATGGGCGTTTCACCGATGTCGCGTCCCACAATGGTTTCGTCATTGTCGAATGCGGCAATAATTTGCAGGCCGTAATCGTCAAACCCGCGGTAAGCCACCAGTGCCTGACCGAGCTTTCCGGCTCCGGCCAGAACTGCCTGATCGACATTATCATAACCCAGAAAACGCTCAATATCGACAATAAGTTCGTCCACGGTAAAGCCGGTGCGCGGTTTTCCACCGGTGGTGCTTACCAGCTCAAGATCCTTCCGCACCTGCACCTCATGCAGCCGCAGGGCAGCTGCAATGGCCGGAGCAGAAACATTTTTTGTTCCAGAATCCCGCAGAGAATGAAGATAGCGAAGGTAATACGGCAGCCGCTGCAGCGCCTGCTTGGAAATTTGCGTGACTTTTGTTTTTTTGGGCGGCATAGACTCACCTTCTGTTTTCTTAAATGTCGGCATCTATTCATTATACCTGTCCGTTGTCTGAAAGGCAAGCGGACGCGATTTGGAAAAATACAGCACAAGATCATCGTCGTTGCGGCAAGACGCGTTTTCGGCCAAAGGCTCGTCGCGGTACCAGACGCCGGAGCCATCCGGCACATAGCCGCGCCGGACATACATTCTCTGGGCGGCGCCGTATCCGCTGTGAAGCCCGACTCCAATCGTAATGACATTGCTTTGCGCAAAAGCAATCCGTTCCGCCTCGTCCATCAGCCGTGTGCCGATTCCTCTGCGCTGAAAGGCTTCCAGCACGTTGAAATCGCTCAGTTCCGGCCATCCGCTTCCGGCAAAAGGACCAGCCTCCTTGTGCGGCAGAACGGTAATGTAGCCGACCGGCACACCATTTTGCTCGGCCACCACCACAGAACGGGTGCCGAGCTGCTGCTCCTGATAATATCGTTCGAACTGTTCGCGCGGCTTGTTCCAGCCCTGCGCGGCAAAAGCCGCTTCAAAAGCCTCGGCATCTCCGGGCTGAAGCGGGCGAAGCAACAGAGTTTCCATAGGCGCATTTCCTCTTTCTTTGTATAATTTGCGGAAGGCTCGGCGGTCTATGCGAGTCTTTGCGCAATCTCCGGCGCAATGCGCAGATAACGATCCTTTTCCTCGACCGGCAGTTTGCCGAGAATGCGCGGGTTCCAGCAGGCGCCGCGACGCACCGCGATGACCGGCAGCTCCATTCCGGCGCGCAGCGTGTCGATCTGTACTGCACCGGGCAGCTGCGCGGCCAGATCGGTCACCGAACGGCTGAATCCGGAGACGAGGACCTCCGGAAAGTTATCGGATTTCGAAATCATCTGGCCCGGTCGGATAATTTCTTCCCCGGCGGCGTCAAAGGTTTTCAGAATGCTCATGGATAGAACGCTCCTTTGTTTGTTTTCTAAATTGCCCCAACAGGGTGGCGCTTAAAATCAAAAGGGTGCCCGCAGCCTGCAGCGCGGTCATCGGTTCGCCGAGCAGCAGTGTTGAGAACAGAACGGCGGTGATGGGATCTATGTAGCTGCAAAGTGCAATGCTCTGTGCGCTCAGCCCCTGCATCGCCGAAAAGTAAAGCAGGTAAGCAATACCGGTATGTACTACACCGGCAATCAGCAGCGGCCAGAACGCTGCCGTGGGGAATACCGTCGGAAACTGCCCGGTCAGGCAGATATACGGCAGCAGCACCAATGCTGCAATGCCAAGCTGTGCCACGGTGGAATCCAGGGCGCTGATCTCTTTCAGAAACCGGTTGGTCATCATAACGGAGGCATAAAGCACTGCGGCGCTCAACGCAAGCGTTACACCGCGCAGATCACCGCCAAAACCGTTTGGAATTACCTGAGTTACCAGTGCCATACCCACAAGCGAAACGGCCGCACAGAGTGCCCTTGCGGATGTCAGTCGTTCATGCAATACCAGCGGGGAAAGCAGGATGACGAAGATGGGTGCGGTGTAATAACAGACCGTCGTTGTCGCAATCGTGGTGTAGCGATAGGCTTCGAACAAAAGGATCCAGTTAAATCCAATTGCGGTGCCGGAAATCAGCAGCGGACCTGCATTTTTTCGCAACGAGGAGAGGGAAGGCCTTCTGCCGGTGCAAAGCTGCGTCAGGAGAAGAAACAGCGTTCCCGTCAGGCCTCGAACCAGCGCAATCATGCCGGAGGGAAGATCGATTCTGCGTACGACAAGACCAATGCTGCCAAAAATAATCATTGACGCGGTCATCTGCAGCAAAGAAACGACGCGCCGGTTTTTACCTGTTGCGTTTACCATACCAATGTTTTGTCCGCGAGCACCTGCTTATAATCCTCGTAATTGGCGGCCAGCAGTGCAGGCGTGTCCAGATGGTACGGGCAGCGGGAAGCGCAGCGGTTGCAGTGCAGACAATCCTCAATTTTCTTCATTTTTTTCTGCCAGGTGTGTCCAAGCCACTGCTCGGAGGGACTGCGGCGCAGCATCAGCGTCATACGCGCGCAGTTGTTGATTTCAATACCGGCGGGGCAGGGCATACAGTAGCCGCAGCCGCGGCAGAAGTTTCCGGCAAGCTCCTTCTGATCTTTTTCAATCACGGCACGCAGTTTGTCAGTTAGCTGCGGTTCGTCTTTTCCGTAGCGGAGGAATTCGTCAAGCTCGCTTTCGCGCTGAACGCC
Source organism: Acutalibacteraceae bacterium (assembly GCA_050947015.1). Lineage (GTDB taxonomy): Bacteria > Bacillota > Clostridia > Oscillospirales > Acutalibacteraceae > CAKXIK01. Next base: position 37,924 of record JBMNVT010000010.1, on the reverse strand, counting down.
CCAGATCGGGAGCACGTTGTCGTACTGATTCAGCCAGGCGTAGGCCGCGGCAGAGTTGGTGATCAGCCCGCCGGAAAGCGCTTTCATCGCGATAAAGCCAATATTCTTCTCACGGCAGCTGCGCACCAGATCAAATTCGACCGGAGCAGAGAGATAATTGAACGGGAACTGCACCGTGTCGTACAGCCCCGAATCCACAGCCTCCTGCGCAATGCGGACGCTGTGGTTCGTAATGCTGATAAAGCGGATTTTTCCTTCCTGCCGCGCCTGCAGCAGCGCTTCATAAAGCCCGTCCTCACCGCCCGGTTTGGGGCAGAACGGCGGATTGTGCAGCTGGTAAACGTCAATATAATCGGTGTGAAGTGTTTTCAGACTGGTTTCCAGCTCTTTTTTCAATGTTTTGGCGTCTTTTGCGCCGCTTTTTGTGGCAATATAAATATTGCAACGCACATCGGAAAGCGCTTTTCCGATTTTTTCTTCGCTGTCGGAATAAGCGCGCGCAGTGTCAAAATAAGTAACGCCGTTTTCATAAGCCTTGCGCAGCAGGCGTCCTGCCTCGGCGGTGGAAATGCGCTGAATCGGCAGCGCACCGAAGCCGTTTTTGTTTGTTATGATCCCGGTGCGACCGAGTGTAACTTCGGACATGGCAAAGGCATCCTTTCTTTGTTGTAAAGTATGTTTTTATTGTAGCACAATCGCCGTTGTTTTGTCACGAAAAACAAGAAAAATCTGTTTTTGCGCAAAATTCCGCTTGGAACAGATGAAACAAGTCTGTAAACATCAAACAAAAAAATATTTAATTTTAAATTTTGATATATGTTGACAAATTTAAAAGATATGATACAATTAAAACAGGTAAATACTTCCTTCTCTATTTTTGGCTGATCGTCAGTTTAGCTCAATATTTTATGGGCTGACTATAAAAAATAGGGGGATTATTTATGAAAAGATTCGACAAAAAAAGATGCTGAAGATGGTTGCCTTTTTTATGGTGATGGTGATGTCTGTTGCGTCGCTGTGTGTTACTCGAACTGCGGAAACATTGTCTTGTCCTTCCGGTGCGAACATTACAATTACCGGAATTTTACATCAGCGAATCTACGTCGGTAAACGGAACGAAAGTGACTAACGTAGACAATGTAATTCGCTATAATAATATCAAAGTTGTAATGGGGTGCGGAACTAAAACGGAATTTTCCAGTAGTCTTTTGGATGGGAAAGTTTATCAACAATCAAGTTGTGTTGATGCAACCAACGTTACGCTAAAAGTTTTATTCGATTCAGTTTCTTGGTTGAACGATGTATCTAAATTATGGAATATTTATACGGGTTTCGATAGAGCTTATGATGTTTCCTTGTCGGGCGGGAGTGTGTCAGGACTACCATCCGGGACAAATGAAGCGGCAACGTCTATCCCTACCTCTCATATAATGTTTAAAAATAGTTACTCTTCCTCCAAACCGAACAATGTGACGATAACTGCACCTGCTCATTATCTGATTTTTCAAGCCGATGCAAACTCAGCTTTACAAAGCGGAAGCTCGGTTACCGAATTAGGATGTATCTCGTTCTCGTGGGATGTTTATTTGAATTCTGATTTAACTAAAGTTGCTACTGGCGTTAAAAAGTCGATTACAAGACAATATACTGTTTCACGTGCATAAAAAAGGGGGATTTTTCATGACACGGTTGGAAAAACTGCGAGTTGTTACAGGGATTCTTTTGGGATTGTCGGTTTTGACGTTTATTGTAAGCTTTATGAAAAATGGAGAGGTATATTGGTATGAGATTATTGCAGGATGCCCTTCAAGCATCTACATCAGCTTCGTTGAACTGGTTTTTATCCTGAGCCTGGTTTTTTCGATTTTTTTCGGGTATGCGTTTTATTTTGTGAACACGCTGTGCAAGGATCAGTGGGATTGACCTTTTGTTTCGGCAGAAGCCTTTTATTTGAGCGGCGCGGGGAAACCTGCGCCGTTTTTTCTGTGCCGGGCGGGCTGAAACGATTGCATTGCGTATTTTAATATGATATACTTTTATAACATACTTTTGCTAAAGCGATTTTGCCGTTTAGCACGGTATTTCGCATTCTGAAAAATTTGTAAATATGAAAGGGACTGAATCATTATGGCGTCACAAGTTCTGTTTGCCCCAATGGCTTATGCCCGCTATGAAGCAACGCAGACGCTTCCCGCAAAATTTTCGCGCATGCTCAAAAAGAGCGGACTTGCCGAAAGAGTAAAGGGAAAAACCGTCGCGATCAAAATGCATGTCGGCGAAGGCATCACCTATTCCACCATTCCGCCGGTGTTCATTCGCATTCTGGTTGACTTTCTTAAGGAAAACGGCGCGGAATGCTTTATTACCGATCATTACGTTTCGGCGCGCCACCCCGAACAGCGCGGTTATACCGAAAGCAATCTCGGCTGCCCGATTTTAGACGACTGCTCTTATTTCGGAAAATACTTTTACACGAAGGAAGTCGATTACAAAAAGCTGCGTCATATCGATGTGGCAGGGCTGATTTACGATGCGGATTTTCTGATTGATTTTTCGCACGTCAAAGGTCACGGCAGCTGCGGCTTCGGCGGAGCGTGCAAGAATATTGCAATGGGCTGCGTAACAGACCGCACCCGTCACGAAATCCACTCACTGGAGGGCGGTCTTGTATGGGACAAGGAAAAATGCATCCACTGCGGTAAATGCATCCCCGCCTGCAACCATCACGCAAACTCCTTTTCCGAAGGCGGCGCAAAGGGTGAATACAAGGTAAATTACCATCACTGCACCATGTGCCAGCATTGCCTCAAGGTTTGCCCCGTGCATGCGATTACGCTGGATTCGCATGATTACGCTGATTTCCAGATGGGAATGGCAGTCTGCACCAAGACGGTGCTGGACACCTTTGAACCGGACAATACTTATTTTATCAATGTGCTCACCGCGATCACTGCGCTCTGCGACTGCTGGGGTATGACCACTCCGTCTCTGGTACCGGATATCGGTATCATGGCTTCAGATGATATTGTCGCAATCGAACGCGCCAGTATCGATGCCATCAAAATGGAAAACCTGATTCCTGTGGGCATTCCGCAAGGCATGGAGCTGGGAACCGAGGGACATCTGTTCCAGCGGCTGCATGGCAAAAACCCATACATTCAGCTTGACTGCCTGCAGAAGGTTGGCCTGGGAACGCAGGATCATGAACTTGTTACCGTAAAATAACGTACAGAAAACAGAAAACTCCCGGCGCGGGCTCTTGAACATTTCAGAGCTGCGCCGGGAGCTTTTTTAGTTAACGATTGTTTACAGAATAATGCTTTCGCCCGTCATTTCGGCAGGCTGTTCCATGCCAAGGATTTTCAGCATGGTGGGGGCGATATCGGCCAGACGGCCGCCTTTGCGCAGCTTGCACGGATAATTGACCACGCAGAACGGCACCGGGTTGGTGGTGTGTGCGGTAAACGGAGAGCCGTCGTCCTCATACATCTGGTCGGCGTTTCCGTGGTCGGCTGTAATCAGCGCCACGCCGCCCATTTTGGTTACGGCGTCCACCACACGACCGACACAGCTGTCAACTGCCTCCACGGCGGCTTTGGCGGCGTCGAACACGCCGGTATGCCCCACCATATCACAGTTGGCAAAGTTGAGAATAATCACATCATATTTGCCGCTCTCAATGCGTTCCACAACATTGTCCGTTACCTGATACGCGCTCATTTCAGGCTGCAGGTCATACGTTGCAACCTTTGGGGAGGGTACGAGGCAGCGGTCTTCGCCGGGGTAAGTTTTTTCCACGCCGCCGTTGAAGAAAAACGTCACATGGGCGTATTTTTCCGTTTCGGCAATGCGGAGCTGAGTTAATCCCTTGCCGGAGATATACTCGCCGAAGGTGTTCTTCAGCGTCTGTGGATGAAACGCGACCTGCACGTTCGGCATCGTGGCATCGTACTGCGTCATGCAAACATAACACAGCGGGAAGAAGCCGTTTTTGCGTTCAAAGCCGGAAAAATCCGGATCCACAAACGTGCGGGTGATTTCGCGGGCACGGTCCGGGCGGAAATTAAAGAAAACGACGGAATCGTTCGCCTTGATCTTGCCGTCGGCGGTGCAGACGGTGGGAACAACAAATTCGTCGGTGACGTCGCTTTGATACGATTCAGCAACCGCAGCCACCGGGTCGCCGTTCTGCACACCCTCGCCGTAGACCATCGCGTCATACGCCTTGCCAACGCGTTCCCAGCGGTTGTCGCGGTCCATGGCGTAATAGCGTCCCATAACGGTCGCGATTTTGCCGACGCCCAGCTCCTGCATTTTTGCGGAAAGTTCCGCAACATAATCCTTGCCGGAGGAAGGCGGAACGTCGCGGCCGTCCAAAAAGCAATGAACGTAAACATCCTTCACGCCGGAACGCTTGGCAAGCTCCAGCAGCGCGTAAAGATGAGAATTGTGGCTGTGCACGCCGCCGTCGGAAAGCAACCCCATCAGGTGCAGTGCGGAGCTGTTCTTTTTGCAGTTCTCCATGGCGGCGAGAAACGCCTCGTTGGTGAAAAAGTCACCGTCGGCAATGGATTTTGTGATGCGGGTCAGTTCCTGATACACGATGCGGCCCGCGCCGATGTTGGTGTGTCCCACTTCGCTGTTGCCCATCTGTCCGTCCGGCAGACCGACATCCATACCGGAAGCGCCGATTTGGGTAACCGGGTTGGAAGAGAAAATCCAATCGATATTCGGTTTTTTTGCGGCTTTGATTGCGTTGCCGGAATAATCGCGACCGCAGCCAAAACCGTCAAGAATCATCAGGATCAACGGTTTTTTCATAAAGGGTAACGTCCTTTCCCAAAGTGCGCTTCGCGCACTTGCCGGAATTCGCCGTCGCAGCTTAGGCTGCTCCGCAAATTCCGCATTCAGAATGAGAGTCTTTTCCAAAGTGCGCTTCGCGCACTTTTATTTGCTGGCGGCTTCTACGATCGCGGCAAAATCGGCCGGTTTCAGCGAGGCGCCGCCGATCAATCCGCCGTCAACATCCGGCTGAGCAAGCAGCTCGGCAGCGTTTTTCGCATTCATGGAACCGCCGTACTGGATCGTCAGTGCGTCGGCATCGGCCTGGGAATAAAGCTTTGCAACAACGGCGCGGATGGCGGCGCAGACTTCGTTTGCCTGCTCTGCGGTCGCGGTGCGTCCGGTGCCGATGGCCCAAACGGGCTCATAAGCGATGATGATGCGGCCAAGCTCTTCGGCGGAAACGCCGCCCAGAGCGATTTTGGTCTGCATGGCGACCAGCTCATCGGTGATGCCCTGCTCGCGCTGCTCGAGTGTTTCGCCTACGCAGAGGATGACGGAAAGGCCGGCATCCAGCGCAGCGCGGATACGCTTGTTTACGGTGACGTCGGTCTCACCAAAATAGGTACGGCGCTCGCTGTGGCCGATGATGACGTACTTGACGTTCATCGAAGCCAGCATTTCGGCCGAGATCTCTCCGGTGAATGCACCAGATTTTTCCCAGTGGCAATTTTCGGCGCCGATTTCAATATTGGTGCCCACAGTGGATTCCAGTGCAGTGGAGAGATCAACAAACGGCACGCAGGCAATCACGCTGCAGCCCGCATTTTTGACCAGCGGAGCGATGGCGGAAAGCAGCTCCCTGGCTTCGGCGGGGGTTTTGTTCATTTTCCAGTTTCCGGCGATTACCGCACGGCGAAGAGTTTTGTTCATAACGAAACATTCCTTTCAGACTTCAAAAAATTCTCTAAAACACACAATGCGGCACGGCAGTTCGCCGTACCGCTTGCAAACTTGATTCGATCAGTCTTTGTCGTTCAGGCAGGCGATGCCGGGCAGAACCTTGCCCTCCAAAAATTCGAGGGAAGCGCCGCCGCCGGTGGAGATATGAGTCATTTTATCGGCAAAACCAAGCTTTTCAACGGCTGCCGCGGAATCGCCGCCGCCGATGATCGAAATCGCGCCGCTTTCAGCGACAGCCTTTGCAACAGCAATGGTGCCGCCGGCAAAGTTATCCCATTCCGAAACACCCATCGGGCCATTCCAAACAACCGTGCCGCTGCCGATCAATGTTTTTGCGAAAAGCTCCTGTGTGGTCGGCCCAATGTCGAGACCCATCCAGCCGTCCGGGATCGCGTCGGAATAAATGCGCATGAACGGGGTGTCGCTCTTGTATTCGCGGCCGACAATGTTGTCCACCGGAATAATGAAGTTGACGCCCTTTTCGCGCGCTTTCTGCATCAGCTCACGGGCAAGGTCAAGCTTGTCCTCTTCACAGATGGAGGTGCCGGTCGAATTGCCGATAGCGCGCATGAAGGTGTAAGCCATGCCGCCGCCGATGATGAGGGTGTCGACCTTGTCAATCAGGTTGTTGATAACGCCGATTTTGTCGGAAACTTTTGCGCCACCGAGGATGGCGACAAACGGATGCTTCGGGTTTTCTAGTGCGCCGCCCATAATGGTAATCTCTTTCTGGATCAGGTAGCCGCATACGGCCGGCAGATAATCGGCAACGCCGGCGGTGGAAGCGTGGGCGCGGTGAGCCGTGCCAAACGCATCGTTTACATAAATTTCGGCAAGGGAGGCAAGCTTCTTTGCGAATTCGGGATCATTTTTTTCCTCTTCCTTGTGGAAACGGACATTCTCGATCAGCATCGCTTCGCCGTCTTTCAGAGAAGCGGCAAGAGACTGGGCGCTTTCGCCGACCACGTCGGTCGCCATTTTGACTTCCTGACCGAGCGCCTTGGTCAGGTAAGCGGCAACGGGAGCTAGGGAATATTTCATGTTGAACTCGCCCTTCGGACGGCCAAGATGGGAACAGAGGATGAGGCGGGCGTTTTGAGCCAGCAGGTATTTGATGGTTTTCAGAGCTTCGTCAATACGCTTGGGGTCGCTGATGTTGCCCTCGGCATCGAACGGAACGTTGAAGTCGCAGCGAACCAGAACGCGCTTGCCCTTCACGTCGATGTCTTCCACGGTTTTCTTGTTCAGATAATTCATTTCAGATGGCACCTCGTCTTTGTTAAAAATATGTCAGTAACTGCCTTTTATTATATGCGAAAAAAACGTTTTTTTCAAGCGTTTCCGGGACAAAAGAGCACAAAATAGTAATGTTTTTAATTTATTCAAAATCTGAGGCGGTTTTTCGCCGTTTTCTGCACAAATCCGCGGAAAAGCATCCCCATGAATTGACTTAAAGCTATCTGGATGCTATAATTATCAGCAATGATTCACAAACAAATGCGGTTGAAACTCATCATGCTTTCAATTTTTCGGCGGAAAGACAAGCCCATTCATTGCCTCGGCACCGGAAAATTTAAGCTGCGTAAGGGCCGCAGACCTGAAAAATGAAAAGCAAAGGAAGCTTCATATGTTTTTTAAGAAATATTCCAAGGAGAAAGCCGTGCGGGTGACCTGCCTGTTTCTCAGCGACGTCGTCTGCATTAATCTGGCGTCATTTTTGGCGCTTTTTCTGCGTTATGAATTCAATTTCGATGCGGTTCGGCAGCAGTTTTTGATGAATTTTCTGCAATATATTCCGATCAATACGCTGCTGACCGTTATTATTTTTGCTCTGTTCCGGCTTTACAACAGCCTTTGGCAGTATGCAAGTTTTGAAGAAGCATATTCTGTCGTGTTTGCCTGTGCGGTTTCGTCTGTGGTGCATTTTGTCGGCAGCACGCTGGTAAAATTGCCGATTCCGCGCAGCTGCTATGTCACCTCCGGTTTTATCCTGATTTTGCTTACCATCGGCACGCGCTTTGTTTACCGGGCCGCCCGAAAGCTGCAGGAGTCCAGGCCGGCGGAGGATGAAACGGGCGAAGCACCGCGGGAACGCAGGATTATGATTATCGGCGCGGGAGAGGCAGCTGATGTTTTGATTCGGGAGATTGCCACCAGCAGTTACCTGAACAACTGCACCGTTGTTGCCGTAATAGACGATTCCCCTGCCAAAATCGGCCAGTATATTCACGGGATCCGCATTTTTGGCGGACGCGACACCATCAAACAGGCCGCAATGGAAACGAACGCGAATGAGATTATTTTTGCCATTCCAACCGCGTCTTTGGAAGACCGCGCGGCAATTTTGAACATCTGCAAGGAAACGGAGTGCAAGCTGGAAACACTGCCCGGTGTTTATCAGATGCTTAACGGCGAAGTTAAAATCGGTTCCGTGCGTGATGTTGAAATTGAGGATCTTCTCGGGCGGGAGCCGGTTCGGGTTGATCTTTCCAACGTAATGAATTATGTGCATGGAAAAACCGTGCTGGTCACCGGCGGCGGAGGTTCCATCGGCAGCGAGCTTTGCCGGCAGATTGCACGCTACGGCCCGAAGCTGCTGCTCATCTTCGACGTTTATGAAAACAATGCCTACGATATTCAAAACGAGCTGCTGCGCAACTTTCCGGATCTGAATCTGATTGCACTGATCGGTTCAGTGCGCGACACCAAGCGTATTAATTCCGTCATGGAAACTTACCGACCGGATATTGTGTATCATGCGGCGGCACATAAGCATGTCCCGCTGATGGAGGTTAGTCCGAACGAGGCGATCAAAAACAACGTTTTCGGTACGCTGAAAACCGTTCAGGCGGCTGACCGCTGGGGCGTGAAGCGCTTTGTTATGATCTCTACCGACAAAGCCGTCAATCCCACCAACGTGATGGGCGCGACCAAACGAATGTGCGAAATGATTATTCAGATGTACAACGGCCGTTCCAAAACCGATTATGTGGCGGTTCGTTTCGGCAATGTGCTTGGCAGCAACGGCAGCGTGATTCCGCTGTTCAAGCGTCAGATTGAAAAGGGCGGTCCCGTTACTGTGACAGACCCAAATATCATCCGTTATTTTATGACGATTCCGGAAGCGGTTTCGCTGGTGCTGGAGGCGGGTGCGCTGGCAAAAGGCGGCGAAATTTTTGTGCTGGATATGGGTAAACCGGTTCGGATTCTTGACCTTGCGGAAAACCTGATTCGCCTTTCCGGCCATATGCCGTATGTTGATATTGATATTGAGTTTACGGGGCTGCGCCCGGGAGAAAAGCTTTACGAGGAGCTGCTGATGGACGAGGAAGGCATGTCCACCACGCCGAACAAGCTGATCCATATCGGTCATCCCATTGAATTCAACGAAGCGGAATACGAGGCGGGGCTGGAACATCTGCGCTCGGTAATGATGGACGACACCGTTGACATTCGTGCGGAAATCAGCAGGCTGGTGCCGACCTTCCGCGCGCCGGAGGAAGTCAATGCCCGCCGCGAAGCGGAGCTGCGGGAAAAAGAGCAGGCCGTGCAAACGGAAAAAGCAGGGGATCTTGACGAGGATTGAGCCGCCCGAAAACGGATTTTTATATCCAAAAGAACGGAGAGAATGCTGTGTATCAAAACGGAATCAAACGTATTCTGGATTTTATTCTTGCCCTGTTGGGGCTCCTTCTGCTTTCACCGCTGTTTTTGGTTTTGATTGCTGCGATTAAAATCGATTCCCGCGGGCCGGTGCTGTTCCGGCAGAAGCGTGTCGGTCTTCGCAAAAAATGTTTTCCGATTCTGAAATTCCGCACCATGCGTGTCGACACACCGCACGACACGCCGACGCATCTGCTGAAAGATCCGGACCAATATATTACCCGCGTCGGCCGGTTTTTGCGGCAGACCTCGCTGGATGAGCTGCCGCAGATTCTGAATATTCTTGCGGGGCAGATGGCAATCATCGGCCCCCGGCCTGCCTTGTGGAATCAGGACGACCTGATTGCGGAGCGGGACAAATACGGAGCAAACGACGTCCGCCCCGGTTTGACGGGCTGGGCGCAGATTAACGGACGTGACGAGCTGCCGATTGAGGAAAAAGCGAAGCTGGACGGGGAGTACGTGCAGCGGATAAGCTTCGCTTTTGATGTGAAATGTTTTTTCGGAACCATTGGCGCGGTGCTCCATCACAAGGGCGTTGTGGAGGGCGGCACCGGCGAACTGGAACGGGAGGCGGCTGCGCAGCAGGACGGCGAACCCAGGGCTCCGCGAAAGTAACAGGAATCACACGGAGCCGAAATAAAGGCTCCGTTTTTTAGTTGCGATGGAAATGAAATCCGCTGCCGGTTTGGAATTTATGTAAAAAGGAGAGACAAAATCATGAAGCTTTCGGAAATTGACAACTCGCGAAAAACCGTATTTTCTCTGGAGGTTTTTCCGCCTAAAAAAACCAGCCCTCTGGAATCCATTACAGATATTCTCGGCGAGATGCGGCCGTTTGAACCGGATTTTATCAGCGTTACATTTGGTGCGGGCGGCAGTCTGGCGGATAATTCCACCTGCAAAATTTCATCGTTGATTAAGCATCAATACGGTATCGAGCCGCTGGCGCATCTTTCTTGCGTCAATCTCAGCCGCGGCGAGGTGCTTGGCGTTTTAAAGCAGCTGGAGGAAGCCGGTGTCGAAAACGTGCTGGCGCTGCGCGGCGACCGCGATCCTTCCCGCACACCGAAGGAAGACTTTCATTATGCGTGCGAACTAATTGAATTGATTCGTGAAAACAGCAAAATGGGCATTGCCGCCGCCTGTTACCCGGAAACGCACCCGGAGGCGCTTTCTCCCGAGGAGGATCTGCGCCACTTGAAAGAAAAGGTGGATGCCGGTGCGACTCACCTGATTTCTCAGTTGTTTTTTGATAATCACGATTTTATAGATTTTCTGTACCGTGTCCGTTCGGCAGGCATCGAGGTTCCGGTGGAAGCGGGAATTATGCCGGTCGTGAACAAAAAACAGGTGGAGAGGATGGTTTCGCTTTGCGGAGCCAGCTTGCCGAAGAAATTTGCGAAAATGATGAGCCGGTACGGCAGCGATCCGGAAGCCATGTACGATGCGGGCATTGCCTATGCCAGTGAACAGATTATCGATCTGGTTTCCAGCGGCGTGCAGGGAATTCACCTGTATACAATGAACAATCCGGAGGTTGCGTCACGCATCTGCCGTAACGTCCGTTCCATCATCCGCTGCGTGAACCGCGTGCCCGGCGCACAGAACTGATCGGGAGGCTCCATGAGTGAAATATATGAAATAGACCGCGCGGAGGTGCTGCGCTATTTGCACTGCACAACCGAGGATGATTCCACCCGGGCGCTGCTCGACCGCTGCCTTTTGGAAGTCAGGCAGGCGGCAAATCCGCGCGCGGTTTGCCGGGTGTTTGATCTGGATTGCGTCGGTCCCGAGTTTGTCGCCTTTGCCGGAACCGGGCTAAGGATTCCCGGCAGCGACTTGCAGCGCCATTTGAACGGATGCCGCCGGGCGGTGCTGTTGGCAGTGACACTTGGCGAAGGGGTGGACCGAGCCATCCGCACGGCGCAGATCGTTGATATGGCGCGCGCAGTGGTGTTGGATTGCTGCGCAAGCGCTATGGTGGAATCGGTTTGCAACGCAGAGGAAGGCCGACTGCGCGGCGAGGCGGTTTTGCGTGGGGAGTTTTTGACCTCCCGTTTTTCGCCCGGATATGGCGACGTGCCGCTTGCGGTGCAAAAGGATTTTTTAGCAGTACTGGAGGCTGGAAAACGGATCGGTCTTTCTGCCTCTGCGGAAAATCTGCTGATCCCGCGCAAATCGGTGACCGCGGTGCTCGGTCTTGCGGATTATCCGGTAACGGGAGCTTTGGCGGGATGCAGAACCTGTGCGCTGCGGGGGAAATGCGAATTCCGCCGCCGGGGCACAACGTGCTTTACGGAATAAATTCAGAATTGTTGATTTGAGGGTGTGATACCATGAAAAATGTTCGGGAATTGCTGCGTGGCGGTGTGGTGCTGCTCGACGGAGCAATGGGAACCATGCTGCAAAAAAGCGGCCTGCCTGCCGGGGAACGCCCGGAGCTGCTGAATCTTTCGCACCCGGAGCAGATTACGGCGATTCACCGCGCGTATGTGGAGCAGGGCGCGCAGATGATCTATACCAATACTTTTGGTGCAAACGGGCGCAAGCTGACGGGAACGGGCGCTTCGGTGGAACAGGTGGTTGCGGCGGGCGTAAAGGCCGCCAAGGCTGCCGCAGGAGAACGCGCTTTTGCCGCGCTCGACGTCGGGCCACTCGGTGAGCTTCTGGAACCGGCGGGGAGTCTGCGTTTTGAGGAGGCCTATGCGCTTTTTGCCGAGCAGATGACTGCGGGAGAACGAGCGGGCGCCGATCTGATCGTTGTGGAAACCATGACGGATCTGTATGAGGTCAAGGCGGCGCTGCTGGCGGCAAAGGAAAACACGAAGCTGCCCGTCTTTGTGACGATGACGTTTGAAGAGAATCGGCGTACCTTTACCGGGTGCTCGGTCCCGGCCATGGCGCTTGTCTGCGAAGGGCTTGGCGCAGACGCCATCGGCTTCAACTGTTCGCTTGGGCCGGACGAACTTTTCCCGATTGCGGAGGAGCTTTCGCACTGGACGTCGCTCCCTATGATCGTGAAGGCGAATGCGGGACTGCCGGATCCGGTTACGAATGCTTACAGCATTGATGAAGCACATTTTGCGGCTTCGATGGAAAAATTTTTGTCGCTCGGCGTTTCTCTGCTGGGCGGCTGCTGCGGCACCACGCCGGACTACCTTGCGGCGCTGCGCCGGGCGGTGGAGGGGAAAGTTTCGAGTCCGCGTGATTATGCGCCGCGCGCCGCGCTCTGTAGCCCGACCAGAACCGTGCAAATCGGCGGGGTGCGCATCATCGGCGAGCGCATCAACCCCACCGGCAAAAAGCGTTTCAAACAAGCGTTGATGGAAAAAGATATGGATTATATTCTGGCGCAGGGGATTGCTCAGGCGGAAGCCGGCGCCGAGATCCTTGACGTCAACGTTGGCTTGCCGGAAATTAACGAGCCTGAAATGATGCGGGAAACGGTGCGCAGGCTGCAGTCGGTGCTGGAGCTGCCGCTGCAGCTGGATTCCAGCGACCCCAAAGCGCTGGAGGCTGGGCTGCGTGTTTACAACGGCAAGCCGGTCGTCAACTCCGTCAACGGAGAGGAAAAGTCCCTGAGGACCGTGCTGCCGCTCGTGAAAAAATACGGAGCTGCGGTTGTTGGGTTGACGCTGGACGAAAACGGGATTCCGCTGAAGGCCGAGCAGCGCTTTGCCATTGCGGAACGAATTCTGAATGCCGCGCTTTCTTACGGAATTCGCAGGGAGGACGTTTATATCGACTGCCTGACGCTGACCGCCTCGGTGCAGCAGGCGGAGGTTTATGAAACGCTCCGGGCGGTGCGGATGGTGAAGGAAAAGCTTGGTCTGCGGACAGTGCTCGGGGTTTCCAACATTTCCTTCGGGCTGCCCAACCGGGAACTGATCAACCGCTCGTTTTTGCTGCTTGCCATGGATGCGGGGCTTGACCTGCCGATTATTAATCCGAATATTTCCGCCATGACTGATACGGTCGCGGCGTTCAACGTGTTGGCAAACCGCGACCGCGGTGCAGCACAGTATGTGGAAAAGTATTCTCTTCCGGCCGGGGAGCCTGCCGCGCCGAAGGCTGAGCAGCCGGTTTCGGAAGACCCCGCGCAGGCGCTCGGCAGCGCGGTGCGCAAGGGGATCCGGCACGAGGCCGCCGCGATGACCAAAGAACTGCTCAAAACGCGGGAGCCGATGCAGATTGTGGATGGCATTCTGATTCCGGCGCTCGACGAAGTCGGAAAAAAATTTGAATCGGGTGTTCTGTTTTTGCCGCAGCTGCTGCAGACCGCGCAGGCTTCACAGGAGGCGTTTTCCTGCATTAAGGACGCCATTGCGGCCGCCGGGACCGCCGGAGAGGATAAGGGCAAAATCATCGTCGCCACCGTTAAGGGCGATATTCACGATATTGGCAAAAACATTGTCAAAACCCTGCTGGAAAATTACGGTTTCCGTGTGATCGACCTGGGGCGCGATGTTCCCCCGGAAACGGTTCTCCGCGCGGCAAAGGAACGGAATGTACGGTTGATCGGTCTCAGCGCGCTGATGACGACGACGCTCAAAAGCATGGAGGAAACAATTTCCCTGCTCAAGCGGGAAATTCCGGATTGCTGCGTGATGGTTGGCGGCGCGGTTCTTACCGAGGATTACGCGGCAAGGATCGGCGCGGATTTTTACGCGCAGGATGCCCGCCGTTCCGTTGCAATTGCGCAGGAGTTTTTTCAAAAATCGTAATGCCCGTTTTTTTGACAGCGGTCTTCTGTTGGGAGACCGCTGTTTTTTTATTCACAATTTGACGGTTGAAACAAAAGAAACGGGTGTGCTACAATATTACACACAATGATTCGGCGGCGCCGGAAAACGAAAGGAACGGTCTTGGCAATGGCGGTCACTCTGGGAATTGACGTGGGCTCCACCACGGCAAAAATTGTCGTGGTAAAAAACGATAAAATTGAATATGAGCGGTATGAACGCCACTTTTCTCAGGTACGTCAAAAGACGCTGGAACTGGTGCAGGGTGCGGCGGAGTTCTTGCGCGGCGAAGATGTCTTTTCGGCCATTTCCGGCTCGGCGGGCATGGGTGAAGCGCGCGCGGCAGGGATTCCGTTTGTGCAGGAGGTTTTTGCAACGGGAGAAGCGGTTCGCCGTTTTGCGCCGCAGACTGATGTCGTGGTGGAGCTTGGCGGCGAGGACGCGAAGATTATCTTTTTTCGCGGAGGAATGGACGAACGCATGAATGGCAGCTGCGCCGGCGGAACCGGCGCGTTTATTGACCAGATGGCGACGCTGCTGAGCGTGACCCCCGGCGAACTGGATGAACTGAGCCTTGGAAGTGAGCGCATTTACCCGATCGCATCGCGCTGCGGTGTGTTTGCAAAGTCCGACCTTCAGCCGCTGCTCAATCAGGGAGCGCGCAAGGAGGATATTGCCGCAAGTATTTATCAGGCGGTTGTCAACCAGACGATCACCGGGCTGGCGCAGGGCAGGCGGATTGAGGGCAATGTCATGTTTCTGGGCGGTCCGCTGTATTACTGCAAAGGGCTGCGCAGCCGGTTTGTCAAAACGTTGGGGCTGGACGAAACACACGCCTTGTTTCCGGAATACGGTCGGTTTGCCGTTGCGCTCGGCGCGGCAATTTATGCCGAAAAAGCGCGGCAGGCGATGACCTATGACGAATTGATTGCGGGGCTGATGCGTTCCATCAGGGAAAAAAACGCTGCCCGGACGGTTGCGCCGCTGTTTAGCAATCAGGCGGAATATGACGAATTTTGTGCGTGTCACGCCAAAGCGTCGGTGCCGGCCGCTGACCCCGGCGACTATTCCGGTGACGCATACCTCGGTATCGACTGTGGCAGCACGACGACAAAGCTGTGCCTGATCAGCGCCGACGGCCGGCTGCTGGACAGCTTTTACGGTTCCAACCATGGCGAACCGGTTGAGATCGTGCTCAAACAGCTGATCCGCATCCGCCGTCTCTGCGGCGACCGCATCCACATCCGCTCGTCCGCCGTTACAGGTTATGGAGAAGAACTGATCCGCGCGGCGTTTCATCTGGACGGTGGTCTGGTGGAGACGATGGCGCATTTCCGCGCCGCGCGCCACTTTAATCCGAATGTGGAATTCATTCTTGATATCGGCGGGCAGGACATTAAGTGTTTCCGCGTACGCAACGAATCCATCGACAGCATCATGCTCAACGAGGCGTGCTCTTCGGGCTGCGGTTCTTTTCTGGAAACCTTTGCAAAAGCGCTTGGCTATACGGCGGAGGAATTTGCAAAGCTCGGCCTGTTTGCAAAACACCCGGTCGATCTCGGCTCGCGCTGTACGGTTTTTATGAATTCTTCGGTAAAGCAGGCGCAGAAGGACGGCGCCGACGTGAGCGATATTTCGGCCGGTCTTTCCATGAGCGTCGTGCGCAATGCTTTGTATAAGGTCATCCGCGCAACTTCGGCCGATGAACTGGGGCGCGAGATCGTGGTGCAGGGCGGAACTTTTCTGAACGACGCAGTGCTGCGCAGCTTTGAACGTGAAATCGGCAGGAATGTCGTCCGGCCAACGATTGCCGGCTTGATGGGCGCGTTCGGTGCGGCACTTTATGCCAGAACGATCCCGACAGAGGAATCTTCGCTGCTCTCGCTGGACGAACTGGAGCATTTTACCCACACGGCAAAAGCGGTCACCTGCAAGGGCTGCACCAATCACTGCCCGCTGACGGTCAACACCTTCTGCGGCAGCGAACGGCTGATCTCAGGCAATAAGTGCGAAAAGGGGGCGGGCGGCATCCTGAAAAGCGACCTGCCCAATCTGTATGAATTTAAGCAAAAGCGGTTGAATTCGCTGAAGCCGGTTCCCGGGCCGCGTGGAACCATCGGTCTGCCGCAGGCGCTGGGAATGATTGAACTGGCGCCGTTTTGGTATACGATTTTTACAGAACTGGGCTTTGCGGTCAGGCTTTCGGGCGATTCTTCACGCGCGCTTTACGCAAAAGGACAGTATACCATTCCGTCCGACACGGTCTGTTATCCGGCAAAGCTGATGCACGGCCACATCCAGACGCTGCTGGAACAGCAGGTGGACGCGATTTTTTACCCATGCCTGACGTATAATTTTGATGAAAAGGAAAGCGACAACCACTATAACTGCCCGGTCGTCGCCTATTATTCCGAGCTTTTGCACGCCAACGATGAAAACCTGCAGAAGGCGCGGTTTCTTTATCCGTATTTAAACATCAACGACGAAAAACAGCTGACCCGTGAGCTGTTCCGGATGCTGCAGGATGAATTCGGCGGCTTTACCCAAAAGCAGGTTCGGGCGGCGGTTCGGGCGGGGTACGAAAAATACGGCGAATGGCAGAGGGAGGCTGTGCAGCGCGGCCGCGAGGCGCTTGATTACGCAAGCCGCAACCATAGGCGTGTGATCGTTTTGGCGGGCCGCCCATACCACATCGACCCCGAAATCAACCACGGAATTGACAAGTTGATCGCGTCGCTGGGGCTGGTTGTCGTAACCGAAGACAGCGTCAGTCCGTTGGCGCATACGCCGAAGGTCGGTGTGCTGAATCAATGGACTTACCATTCGAGGCTTTATCGTGCGGCAGAGTTCGTTGCCGAACACGAAAATTGCGAACTGGTGCAGCTGGTTTCCTTTGGCTGCGGTGTGGATGCCATTACGACCGACGAAGTGCGGGCGATTTTGGAAAAGCACGGTCGACTGTATACACAGATCAAGATTGACGAAATCACAAACCTCGGCGCGGTTAAAATCCGCGTGCGCAGCTTGCTGGAGGCGCTGGAAGAACGGAGGAAGCCCAATGATTGAAGAGTCCCGCGTGATTTTTACGGAAGAAATGAGAAAAGAATATACGATTTTGGTGCCGACCATGCTGCCGACACACTTCAAAATGCTGGTCGGCATCTTTCGTTCTTATGGCCTGAACGCGGTGTTGCTGGAAAATTCAGGCCAGCCGGTGATCGACTGCGGACTTCGTTATGTACATAATGACACCTGTTATCCGGCTTTGCTTGTCATTGGACAAATGATTGATGCGATTGAAACCGGCGGCTATGATCCGCACAAGGTTGCACTGATGATTACCCAGACCGGCGGCGGATGCCGCGCCTCCAATTATATTTTTCTGCTGCGGAAAGCGCTGAACAAGGCCGGCTATGGGTATGTTCCTGTAATATCGCTCAATTTTAGCAATCTGGAAAAAAATCCGGGCTTTAAGCTGACGCTTTCCATGCTTGACCGCATGGTTTACGCGGTGCTGTACGGAGATTTGCTGATGCTGCTGCAGAACCAGTGCCGGCCGTATGAGGCTTTGCCCGGTTCCACGGCGAAGCTGACTGACGAATGGACGGCGCGATTGTTAGAACAGATGAAGGGGCGCGGTATGGTACAGTACCGCCGGGTAAAGGAAAATTACCGTGCAATTTTGCGCGATTTTGCCGCGCTGCCCCGCCGGAACGAAACAAAGCTGCGCGTCGGGATTGTGGGGGAGATTTTTGTCAAGTTTTCTCCGCTCGGCAATAACAATCTGGAGCAATTCCTCCTTTCGGAGGGCTGCGAACCGGTAGTGCCCGGACTGCTTGATTTTTGCCTTTACTGCGTATATAATTCCATTGCCGACCACGAGCTTTACGGAACCGGCGCGCTCAAGGCAAAGGTGGTTGAGGCGGCGTATCGTTTTCTGCTGAAAAAGCAACAGGATATCATCGATTTTATTGAGGAGCAGGGCGTCTTTCGCCCGATGACTCCGTTTGAAATCACGCGGAGCCTGACGAAGGGCTATGTCGGTATTGGCGCCAAAATGGGCGAGGGCTGGCTGTTGACCGCCGAAATGCTGGAGCTTGCACATGAAAACGTGAAAAATATCGTCTGCACCCAGCCGTTCGGCTGCTTGCCGAACCATATCGTCGGCAAGGGCATGATGAAGCAGATTAAAGAAAAAAATCCCGGCGTCAACATTGTCGCCGTCGACTATGACGCAGGCGCAACGAGAATCAATCAGGAAAACCGAATCAAGCTGATGTTGGCAAACGCACGGCAAAACGAGCGGGCGGCAGAGTCTGCGACCGTTCCGGAACCGGTGGAAAACACGCCTATGCCCGCCGGGGAGCGGTAGCTCCCGATTCGTTGATTCCCGGCCGACAGCAAAACAAAGACCCGTGCGGAGGCAGTTGCCGCCGCACGGGTCCTGCTGTTTGTTCGTATATAAAGCTACACAGGCAGTTGACAAGATGGGAAAGCATACTATTGATGAAAACCATCAGGGATTCCGGTCGCTGTCGGAATCCGAAGCACGCTTGCGGTGAAAAATTTCCTTGACTCCGAACAAAAGAAGCAGAACGCCGAACAGCTTTTGCAGCACATCGCTGCTGAAAATTCCGGAAAGCCAGCTGCCGAGCAGTGCGCCAGCCAGCCCAAACAGTGCCGCCGGCAGCCAGAGCGGACGGGCAATCAGGCCTTTGCGCGCATATAAGACAACGGCAAGCAGTGCACATGGAACAAAGAATACCAGGTTGATCCCCTGCGCCTGCGCTTGTTCCATGCCGGCAAACAGCGTAAGATACAAAATCAGCACACTGCCTCCCCCAAGCCCTAACGCCCCCAGCGCGCCGGAAACAAATCCGGCAAACAGCGCGGCCGCGCTCATGGCATCAGCAGGCGGACTGCCGCCCACAACATAAACCCGCCGAAAATACGCCGCAGCAGATCGGCAGGCAGCTTTGGCAGCAGCCAGGCGCCGAACGCAGCCCCCAGCACGCCGCCCGGCAGATACGGCAGCGCGTCTGAAAAAGAAAACCGGCCGCCGCGAAGGTAAAGCACGGCGCTGAGTATACTGATCGGCAGAATTACAGCAACCGAAGTGGCGTGCGATTGCCGTACCGAAGCACCAGCTTTGCGCAGCGCGGGAACAACCGCCAGCCCGCCTGCTGCGCCGAGCAGACCGTTGACAACGCCGGCCGCAAAGCCGCCGAACCGTGCCCAGCTTTTTTTCATTTTTTGACCGGATCCAGCGTTTGCAGCCTTTGCAGCAAGTTTCATCCAATGCACATCCATTCGCTGATTGCTTTGGAATTAGTATGTCCGCCCGGCCAAAAAATTTGCATCCGAAAAGGAAAACATGAGCGCAAAAAAAGCGGCAGCTTCGGAAAGCCTGAAGCTGCCGCCAAATTTTTCAGATAAAATCCCGCCCGGTCGTATCGCGCTTTCAGTAACCTGCTACGAACAGCAGGTGGGTGCTGTCCCAACGGGTTCATGCTCCCTTCGTCCTGCTCGGGTCAAAGCCCGTGCAGGGAGGTCTGCAGTCCGCCGCCGGAGGCCTGCTCCCGATTTAAAAATGTAGGGTTAAATGAGCGCAGTCCGCGCGCCGCGCAGGATCCGTTTGCAGTTATAGCATGCACGCCGGAAGAGAAAAATATCCGCCGTGCGGCTGTTAGCAAATATTACTTATCTTCGTCCTCGTCAATTTCGTCTTCGTCGTCGTACATTTCAGAAAAATGCTGTTCAAAAACAGCCGCCAGTTCATCCAGCAGTTCTTCGTCTTCAACCTCTGCCAGCATCGGGTCGCCGCCGTTTTCGTCCTCTTCTTCTCTTAAAATATAGTACGAGCCGTTTTCGTCTTCGTCGTCCGCTTCTTCGGTGGGCAGCAGAGCCAGATAACGGTTTCCTTCGTGTTCAATCGTGTCCAGAATCTGAAATTCCATTTCCACCCCGTCTTCATCGGTAAGGGTAAGCAGATCCGCTTCAAAATTATCCATGGGAATCCTTCCTTTCAGTTCAGAATAATTGTGTTTCCTATTCTGAAAATGATGCAATTCAATAACCATCATCTATAAGAGATTTTACCTTTTTCCGGCGATGAAGTCAAGAGAAAAACCAAAAAAATAGCCTCTCTGTTCTGCAAAAGCACAGGACGTTCCCGCGGCCTGGTGTTTTTTGTTGCCCTGGTGGCCGGGGGAAAAGCAATTTCATTCATAAAAAAGGTGTGTAAAAAATATATAATTTATTTTAAAATAGTTCACAATTAACTATTGACAATTTACCTTTTGGGTGGTATGATATAGATGCAATCAAGAGAGATTCAAAGGATCTTTCAAAAACAAGATTGAGCTTTTAAAGGAGGGGAGTCCAATGGGTTGTTCGGAAGAGCCTCAGCGGCTCGCCCCGGCCAAAGCGGTCGGATTACATTGAAAACCCGCATTCTTTGCAGTTGTTGAAACCGGATTTTTGCGGCGGCGTTTTAGTTGTTCGCGCCCGGCAACTGTCCAATGGCAGCGCTTGCTGCCGCGGTGTTTTTCAGGCAAACAGTGTCGATGAAAAAGTGAATAACGACATCGAATGAAAGGCGTGAGTCCAAAAATCACGTAATTTAGCTCTTTGTTAAAAAGGGCGTGGAAAGTAAACCGAAAGGATTGAGTCCCATGTTCTGAACAGTCGTTCGCCGTCTGATCTGCACACAACAGAAAAAGGTGGTACCGATGTTTTAGAAAATCAACCAGACAGGAATTCGTCAGACAGCCGAAAGGTGTGATTATGTTCACGTAAGTTGCAGCTGCAGGGCAAGATAGTTCAGAAGGGTTTGTTTCCGATGTATTTTTAAGATAGATGCTTCAGGAAGAGACGTTCTGAAACCGATGACGATATTTTGTAAAGGGTGAGTCCAAAGTACAGTTTATGATTCCGCTCGGAAACGAGTGTGCCAAACGTTAACCTGTGACCACACCGAAAGGGTGAGTCCAAGGCAGAGTTAAATTTTAACGGATAAAATCCGTCGCAGCTCCTCCTGCCGTGTTTGGGTGGGAGGAGTTTTTGTGTGCTGAAATGAAAAACGACCCATGCCGTTTTTGGCACAGATAAAAAGGGGACTGTGGCGCGGAAGAATCTCCCCGCCACAGTCCCCTTTTTTGTTTTGGTGCGACCAGGCCTGTAAGCCGAGTTCTGTCGTGAACAACCATCTATCTCGACTGCACGTTGCCGCACAGCTCAAGCCACCTCCACAGGACGCGCCGGGCCGACGCATAATGTCCCTCCACGGTGTTGCTCCGGATAGGGTTTACAGGGCCGCGCAGTCTCCTGCGCGCCGGTGAGCTCTTACCTCGCCTTTCCATCCTTACCGCAAAAGCGGCGGTTTATTTCTGTTGCACTTTCCCTGGGGTCACCCCCGGCGGCCGTTAGCCGTTATCCTTGCCCTTCGGAGCTCGGACTTTCCTCAGATGCGGCCTTTCGGCGCTGCACCCGCAGCTGTTCAGCCTGCTCGCAGGTGTTATTTTACTGCAAAACACAACGCTTTGTCAATCAAAAATACGGAAGAGCCACTTTTCGGCGCAATCTGCGTAATTTTTTTTAAAAGGATTCGCAAACGGGGGCAAAATAGTATATAATAGAAAAAAGACTATACCGGGGAGAAATGCGGCTTGCGCAAACCCCGTTTGGAGGCAGGATTTGGATGGACAGCAGAGTAGAAGCGTTTTTTGATTCCGTCAAAGGCAAACGGATTACATTTTGCGGTGTGGGTGTCAGCAATGCGCCGCTGGTCGAAATGTTCGGCAAAAAGGGAGCCGAGGTTACCGTTTGCGACCGCCGTTCCCGTGAACAGCTGGGGGAGTTGGGCGACCGGTTCGAACGGCAGGGAGTCACGCTCTGCCTGGGCGATGGATATCTCGATCATCTTGATGCAGATATTATTTTCCGCACGCCGGGAATGCGGTTTTTTATGCCGGAGCTGACCCGCGCGCGTCGTGACGGGATGGCCGTCACCAGTGAGCTGGAGGTGTTTTTTGACCTTTGTCCCTGTCCGATCTACGCCGTGACCGGCAGTGACGGAAAAACGACGACCACGACCGTGATCTCTAAAATGCTGGAGGCGCAGGGCAAACGAGTCCATTTGGGAGGGAACATCGGCCGCGCGCTGCTGCCGCTGATCGAAGAGATTCGCCCGGAGGACGTCGCCGTGGTGGAGCTTTCCAGCTTTCAGCTGATCTCCATGCGACGCAGCCCAAAGGTGGCAGTTATTACAAATATCTCCCCCAATCATCTGGATATGCACAAGGACATGGCCGAATACGTCAATGCAAAGAAAAATATTTTTTTGCACCAGAACGCGTTTGGCAAGGCTGTTTTCAATGCGGACAACGAGATCACCGCGTCGTTTACCGATGAGGCGCGCGGACAGGTGCTGCAGTTCAGCCGCCGGCATCCGGTGGAGGCAGGCGCGTGGCTGCGGGACGACGGCATGTTGATGATGACCCATGCCGGAACGGATATCGAACTGTTCCCGACTGCTGAAATCAAGATCCCCGGCAATCACAATATTGAAAATTATCTCACAGCCATCACCGCCGTCTGGGGCGATGTTTCGGTAGAAAATATGCGCCGGGTTGCGCGGGAATTCCCCGGTGTGGAGCATCGCGCGGAATTTGTGCGCGAGCTTGACGGTGTGCGCTATTATAATGATTCCATTGCAACCACGCCGTCGCGCACCATTTCGGGCACGCTTTCGCTGTTTGACCAAAAGATTATTCTGATTGCTGGCGGCTACGATAAAAAGATTCCGTTTGAGCCGCTTGGCCCGGTAGTTGCCGAAAAGGTAAAAACACTGATTTTGCTGGGCGTTACCGCGCCGAAGATCGAAGCGGCAGTTACCGGCTGCACGGAATACCGCCCGGGCTGCCCGGAGATCATTCATGTGGAAAATCTGGAGCAGGCGGTAAAAAAGGCGCGCGAAATTGCACGGGCAAGCGATATTGTTTCGCTTTCGCCGGCGTGTGCAAGCTTTGACCAGTTCCCCAATTTTGAAACACGCGGAGAAAAATTCAAGGAATATGTCTGCGCACTGTAAAGCGGAATGCAGGACAGACGCGGTAAGGGAGGAAGTTTTTTGCATACGACAGGATCTCAGGAAGAATTGAAAAAACTGATTTTTTCGCTTTGCGGCGCGGAAGGCGTTGCAGGGCGCGAGGAGGACGCGGCGGCGCTTGCGGAAGCGCTGCTGCGGCAATATACCGACCAAATCAGCCGCAGCCCGCTCGGCAGCGTAACGGCGGTGCTGGGCGAAGGCGAACGCTGCCTGCTGCTGGACGCGCATCTGGACCAGATCGGGTTGATTGTAACCAATCTGCTGGAGCGCGGCTTTCTGCGTTTTTCGCGATGCGGCGGAATGGACCGCCGTGTGCTGATCGGTAAGCTAGTCGTCATTTTGGGGCGCAGGCGCGTGCGCGGGATCGTTTCCAGCATTCCGCCGCATCTGGCGAAGGCAGGGGACGACAAGCTGCCGGAGCTGGAGGAAATGATGATCGATACGGGGCTTGCGGAGGACGAGCTGAAGAAACTGGTCGCCCCGGGGGATCGTATTCTGGTTGAAGCAGAGCCTGTTTCTCTGCTGAATGACCGCATCGCAAGCCCCGCCCTGGATGATCGGTGTAGCATGGCGGCAATTCTGCGCTGTCTGGAGCTGCTCCGCGGCAAACGGCTGCCGTGCCGCCTGGCGGTGCAGTTTTCCGTTCAGGAGGAGACCGGAGGCTCCGGCGCGGCAACCGGGGCTTTTGCGCTGCAACCGGATGAGGCCATTGCGGTTGACGTTTCTTTTGCTCAGGGACCCGGCGTGCCGGAAAAAATTGTTGCCCGGCTGGGAAAAGGACCGCTGATCGGGGTATCCCCGGCGCTTTCCCGCAGAATGAGCGAAACGCTGGAGGAACTGGCGAAGGAGAATGAAATTCCATATCAGTTGGAGGTTATGGGCGGCGCAACCGGTACCAACGCCGACAATATTGCACAGGCGGGCGGCGGTGCGGTGACCGGGTTGATCTCAATCGCGCAGCGCAGCATGCATACCGCGGTGGAGATCGTATCGCTCGGCGATGTGGAAGCGACGGCGCAGCTGCTGGCCGCATATGTGCTGAAAGGCGGTGTGTGCAATGGGTGATTTTGCATTGCTGCAGAGGCTTTGTGCTCTGCGTGGTGTTTCCGGGCGCGAAGATGAGGTTCGCACAGAAATTTTAAAAGAAATCCCGTCCGGCTGCTTTGTTTCGATCGATCCGCTCGGCAGCGTGATTGTTGAAAAGAAGGGCAGAAAACGCCCGGCGCGCAAATTGATGATCTGCGCGCATATGGATGAGGTCGGGCTGATCGTGACCTCGGTGACTGGCGATGGCCTGCTGCGGTTTGCGACGGTCGGCGGCATCGACGAAAAGGTGCTGGCGGGCATCCGGGTAGAAATCGGCGACTGTGCGGTTCCCGGCGTGATCGCCGTCAAACCAATTCATCTTTGTGAAAAGGACGAGACGGGCAAGCCGGTTGCGATGGATTCACTCCTGATCGACATCGGTGCGGCAAGCAAAGAGGAAGCGGAAGCCGCCGTGCGCCCCGGTGACGCGGTGACGTTTGCAGCCCGGTTTGACGCAGAAGGCAACGTGTTGCGAGGAAAAGCGCTCGACGACCGTGCTGGCTGCGCGTTGATGATCGAGATGCTTCGCTCGGAACCGGAATATGATACTACTTTCGTGTTCAATGTTCAGGAGGAAATTGGGCTGCGCGGTTCCCGTGTGTCGTCGTTTACGGTCGCACCGGACGCCGCGATTGTGCTGGAATCGACCACTGCGGGCGATTTGGCAGGGGTTCCGGCAGAAAAATACGTTTGCAGCTTGGGCAGCGGTGCGGTCGTCAGCTTTATGGATCGCGCCACAATTTACGACAGGGAATTTTACGAGCTTGCGTTCCAAACGGCGGAGGAATGCGGTGCCGCGGTGCAGCCGAAGCTTGCCGTGGCGGGCGGAAACGATGCGGGGGCGATCCACACCTCCCGCGGAGGGGTGCGCACGCTGGCCATCTCGTTGCCGTGCCGCTACCTGCACGCGCCGGTTGGCATGATCGCCAAGGCGGATTATGAATCGGCGTTACGGCTGACCGTGGCCTTGGCAGAAAAGATCGCAGGAGGCAACGGATGATCTGTCTGGTGGAGGCCGAAGACCGCACCCTGCGGGAATTTTGCCGTGGAAGCGCGTTCGGCTGCCGGATTCTGACGGCTGCCGGGTGCTACCCTTCGGCGCCGTTTGCGGCATTCTGGCTGCAATGGGATGACAACGGCAGAATCTGCGCCGCCGTTTCGCGGTTGGAAGGCGACGGCACCGTTTGCGGCGGCGAGTCGTCTGCGGAACAGCGGCAGGAACTGACGGCTTTTGTGCAGTCGCTCGGTATGCGGAGCGTTCTGGCTCCTGCAGGAGTTTTTCCGCCGGAGCATGCGCGGAGTTCGGGCACGGTGATGCGTTTTTTCGGGGATTCTACGCCGGTGATCGCAGCCGCAGAGCCGGCTCCGTCCGTAAGGGAGCTGTTTGCGCTGTTTTCCCGCTGCCGCGGAGACGGATTCGACTTTTCCGGGGATGATGCAGCGTATGTTGATCTTTCGCACCGGCTGCGCCACGGCTTTTGCCGTACAGTCGGTGTTCGCCGGCCGGACGGGGAGCTTTGCGCTGCGGCGATGACTGTGGCCGAAAGCGAAACGGAAGCGGTGGTCGGCGGCGTCTGCACCTTGCCGGAGCACCGCGGAAAGGGGTTTGCCCCGGCGGCAGTGCGGAGCCTTTGCACGGCGCTGAAAAATGAAAATAAAAATATTTTTTTGTTTGCCGGCCGGGAGCGGATCCCGTTTTACGGTCGGCTCGGCTTTACCTGCTGCGGAGGGTGGGAACAATGTTGAATCCCAAATTCCGACAGCACTATTTTGATGCGGAAAGGGAATCTTAATTTTGATGCAGGAACTTTTTCATTTTGACAAACCCATTCTTGACGCTGCGGCCAGGGCGATGGAAAACAGCCGGGAGCAGTTTGCGCAGATTGACCGCGTAACGGAATACAACCAGTGCAAAATGCTCAAGGCGTTTATTGATAACGGCGTCAGTGAAAGCCATTTTGCCGCTTCCACCGGTTACGGCTACGGCGACCGCGGCCGCGAGGTGATCGACGCGGTGTTTGCACAGGCGGTGGGCGCCGAAGACGCGCTGGTGCGCCATAATTTCGTCAGCGGGACCCACACGCTGACCGTTGCGCTGTTCGGCGTGCTGCGGCCCGGGGATACGATGCTTTCCGTCACGGGGCTGCCGTATGACACGCTGCACGGAACCATCGGTCTCGACGAAAAATCAACAGGGACCGGAACTCTGCGGGATTTTGGCATCCACTACAAGCAGGTGGATCTGACGGCGGAAGGAAAGCCGGATCTGCCCGCTATTGAGCGCGCGGTTGAGCCGGGACTGAGAATGGCGTATATTCAGCGTTCGCGCGGCTACAGTCTCCGTCCTTCGCTCCGTGTGGAGGAAATTGCCGAGATCGTGCGCGTTGTGCGCAAAAAGGCGCCGGACTGTATCATTATGGTGGACAACTGCTACGGTGAATTTGTTCAGGAGCAGGAGCCGGTTTCTGTCGGAGCGGATCTGATCGCCGGTTCTCTGATCAAGAATCCGGGCGGCGGAATTGCGCCCACCGGGGGGTACATCGCGGGCAGACACGACCTGGTGAAGCTTTGCGCGGGCAGATTGACAACGCCCGGCCTTGGCCGCGAGCTGGGCGCCACGCTCGGCCACAGCCGCGAATTGTTTATGGGAATTTTCAATGCGCCCCATGTTACCGGCGAGGCGCTGAAAACCGCTGTTTTTACTGCCGAGCTTTTTGCTTCGTTCGGCTATCGGGTAACGCCGCGTCCGGGCGAGGTGCGCGGCGATATTATTCAGGCGGTCGTGCTCGAAAACGCTCCCGGCCTGATCGCGTTCTGCAAAGGAATGCAGCAGGGAGCCCCGGTGGATTCCTTCGTTACGCCGGAACCCTGGGATATGCCGGGCTACGACAGCAAGGTTATCATGGCGGCGGGTGCGTTTACCAACGGCGCTTCAGTGGAGCTTTCTGCCGACGGACCCCTGCGCGAGCCGTTTGCAGCGTGGATGCAAGGCGGGCTGAATTTTCACAGCGCGAAAACGGGCGTGATGCTGGCGGCGCAGTCCATGCTGAATGCCGGAACGCTTAAAAACACCTGAGTCAGCCGCTTTTCTTTCGTTCTCAGGACGACGTTCTCAGGACGATCCCTTTTTATTTGACAAGCTTTTTTGAATTGTTTATACTAAGAGCGTATCGCTCGGGAAAATAGGGCCGTGCATGGGAGACTAGCAGGAAAGGACGGAGGGCACTTGAAAAAGCCGGAAAAGCTGAAGTTCAATACCGTGCTCAACGTCGTGTTTCTGGCGTTCTCTGTAGGGATGCTGCTGTACTTTGCTTTTTCAGACGGCGGCCTTGTTGACCTGATGAAATACATCGATAACTTTTCCACGGGCTGGCTGCTGATGGCGTTCGGCTGCATGGTTTTGCAGCTGTTTATCGACGCCTGGCTGACCTGCCTGATTGTGCGCATTTCCTGCCCGGATTACGGTTTTGGCAGCGGCTTTAAAACGATGATGGTAGGGCAGTTTTACAACAGTGTCACGCCGATGGGTGTTGCAGCAAAGCCGATGCAGATTTATTCCCTCAGCCGCCAGCGTGTCAGCGTGGGCGATGCCAGTGCGGCAATGGTGCAAAAATATCTGATTTATCAATTTACGTTGGTTTTTTATTCGCTTGGGCTGCTTTTAGCGCGTTATTCCTTTTTCAGCAGGCAGATACCGGACCTGATGCTGCTTTCAGCGGTGGGCTTTTTGGTGCAGGCGTCCATTATCGTGCTGCTGCTGCTCTTCTCAAAAAGCCAGAAAATGACCAGAACAATTATTGAAATGGTCTTTTCGCTGCTGAAAAAGCTGCGCCTAGTCAAAAATCCCGAGGAATCGGTACGCGGGATCTCAGAGCAGCTGGAATCGTTTCACGAAAATTTTCAGACGATTCTTCGGCACAAAAAGCTGTTGGTCGGTTCGTTTCTGCTTACCTTTTTGCAGATGACGCTGTATTATGCTGTCTCCTATTGCATTTACCGCGCGTTTTTTCTCAGCGAAGCGACGATGTTTGATATGATTGCCGCGCAGGCGGTGGTCAACCTTGCGTCTTCCTTTATGCCTCTGCCGGGCGGAACCGGCGCTGCGGAGGGCAGCTTTGTCGTGGTCTTCCAAATGTTTTTTTCCAAGGATATTGTGCGCTCTGCCATGGTGCTGTGGCGCGCGGCAACGTATTATTTCCCCATCTTTATTTCGGCGCCGTTCGCATGGATTGGACGGAAAAAGGGCATGAAACCGCAAAAAGACCAAGTGGCTCAGGAACAGAGCAGCGCGCCGGAGCTGCTGCAGGCGGTTGACGCCTCGGAAGCGAAACAGCTGTGTTCCGGGGCAGGCATTCCGAAGGATTCCAACTGATGACGCAGTGAGGATTGTGCCGTGGAAAAAATGAGCAGACAAGAGAAAATACTGATTATCCTTGCGCTGGTGCTTTGCGCAGCGCTTGTTGTTTATATCGCTGTCGGAGAAACCCGGGCTCAGCCGCAGACTGCGCGACTGAATCCGGGTTTCTGCAGCTTTTTTGCCTGTAACGCCGCGGTAGACACACAAAATGAAGCATGTTAACCCAAAGTTTACGTCGGTCTCTTTAAACGCAACACGAAATTGGTTGAGCTGACAGGGTGCGGAGTGATAGAATAATCACCGTCGGCCGAAAAAAGGAACGGCACAAATCTGTGCCGGAGTGGGGCTGGTGCTGCTGGGCGTTACGTTGCTGCTGGTTCTGGTGGGGATCGGATTGGCCGAAATCGTTGCTGCAATGATTTTTTGATGTTTGTCGTGGTTGCCGTTACGATTCTGATTGTGGCAGGAATTTCACATGCCGGTTTTGTGAAAGAACACCCGGACACGGCGCCGGTTTATCCCAAACAGACGATTGCGGCGTTTAACCGTCGGTTTCCGTTTTTGATTGCTGTTCCCACCGCGATCATCCTGATCGGTGTTATCTGGACGGTCGGCATCGAATTCTTCGCGGTTCCGGCAGATTTTACGACAGAACGTTGGGAAGCGCTGATGGTCTCCGTTTTCCTGCTACTGATTACTGTTGCGACGCCGGTGTATGTTTATGCAGGAATGCAGAAATCCAAATATGATAAAGCGGACTGCCTCCGGGAAAATGTGCAGGCTGAGGCCGGCGGACGGGAACGCCGCAGAACCGATTGGGACGGAATTATTATGCTGGCGGCAACGGCGGTTTTTCTGCTGTTGGGCGTCTGCTGGAACCTTTGGAAATATTCGTGGGCGGCATTTCCGGTCGGCGGAATTCTTTGTGCCATTGTTTCCATTGCGGCACAAAAGGAAGCATGACGATTATGGCATCGGAGGGTAATATTGCCGGTAGCGCGATGGCGGAACCTGATAAAAGCGAATGAAAGCGCGCGAAAACAGCTTAGGGTCACTGTATCCGCAGGAAGCCGCCGTCTGAGCGACCGAGTCACCGCGCGAAAGCATTCGGGCTGCCGCACGCATCCGGCACAGGATGATAAACTGGTGAGGCGGCATGCCGAATTCCAGACGGAATCGGCGGATAAAGTGCTGCACGGAATAGCCGCAAAGCGCGGCCAGCGCGGAAATGTTTGGAGTTTCGTTCAGATTTGCTGAAAGAGCGAGCAGTGCAGGGGCAAGCGCGGATTCACAGCCGGGCAGCAGATCTTTTTCCGCAAGGTGCTCGGTCAAGGCTTCGGCCAGCGCGGCAGCCGAACGGATGGTTCCGCCGTTGATTGCGCTTCGGATAGCGGAGATCAGGAAAAACAGTGTGCTCTCCTGCGCGATGGGGATTTCGATGCAGCGCCGAAGCACCCGCGGCAGAAGATCGAGGTGCAGAAAGGTGCATCGCAGCGGATCGGCAGGATCCTGTTCCAGACGGTAGGGCGCCGCTGAAGAGAACAGATAGAGCGTGTTCGGCCGCAGCGGGAACGACTCGGTTCCGGAAAAACAGCGCACAGATCCGCCCTCAACGTAATAGACACGGCAAAAACCGCAGGGTTTGTTTTCCGTGACAAACCATTCCGGCCAAACGACGGTAACACCGCAATCCAAAAGCATTCGGTCACCTTCTTTACAAAATAGAATATTGGTTGCCGTAGAGCAGTTTACGCGCGGGAAAATGATGAAATTGGTTCATTTTTGACGAATTTCGGCCAGCTTTTGAGGTGTTCCGGTTTCGCTTCGGGCAGTATAATCGGGACAGAGCAAAGTTCTGCCTTGGCGGCAGAAAATTTGCAGATCAGAACAGAGAAAAGAGGATGACCATGATTACTGTGCAGGAAAAGCAAATCCTGCGCCGCTTGGCGGCGGAGTATATGGAGGCGGCCGATTCCCCCGCGCAGCGGGAACGCGTACAGCTGTGGAAGGCGCTGAACAGAAGCCGAATGCAGCGCCCGATGGTCTGCATCGACCAGCTGCCATGGAGCGAGTTGGAATGCGAAGAGCTGCGGTGCCGGGTGAGTGATCCGTTCTGGCGCAGGGTGGAAGAGCAGCTTCGCCGCGAGCTTTATAAGTTTCGCCGTTTTCCGGTGGATATGGTGCTCAATCCGTTCCTGATGATCCCGAAATCAATCGGCTGTACCGGGTATGGTCTGCAGGTGGATGTGGAGCGCCGGTCGGTGGACGGGAATACCGACGTTTATGCCCAGCATTTTGAAAACCAGCTTCCGGAACCGGAGGATATTGCTAAAATTCAGGATATGCATTTTACTTATGACCGCTTGCAGACGGAAGAAAATCTGGAACAGGCACACCGGATTTTTGACGGAATTGCGCCGGTTGTTTCCGGCGGGGGGCCGCAGTTCCATCTCGGCGTCTGGGATCAGCTTTCGATGTATATGGGCGTGGAAAATATTTATTATGATTTGATGGACCGGCCGGAATTCCTGCACGCGTGCATGCGCCGGATGACCGACAGCGTTCTCAACGGAATCCGTGAGGCAAATGCTCTGGGTATTACGGAAACCAATTACAACACATGCCACTGTTCCTATATTTATACGGACGATCTACTTCCGGATTCTGGAAAAGGCGGCGCGCCGAACTCCCGCAACACCTGGGCGTTCGGGCTTGCGCAGCTGTTTTCCTCCTGCTCGCCGGAAACAACAAAGGAATTTGAAATTCCGTATATCACTGAAATGGCGAAGCAGTTTGGCGCAATTTATTACGGCTGCTGCGACCGGCTCGACGACAGGCTGGAGCTTGTGCGGCAGATTCCGAACGTGCGCAAGGTTTCGTGCAGCCCATGGAGTGACCGGGAGCATTTTGCAGAGCGAATCGGCTCAACGCTGATTATGTCAAACAAGCCGAACCCCGCGCTGCTGGCGGGCGATTCGTTCGACGAAGCCGCCGTGCGTGAGGATTTGCAGCGCACCGTGCAAGCGGCGCGCGCGAACAGCGTAAATCTGGAACTGATTCTGAAGGACATTTCCACGGTTCGGCATGACCCGTCACGGCTGACTCGCTGGGGAGAAATTGCTATGCAGGTTGTGCAGCAATGACCGTCAGATTTCTTCGGTGACCACCGGCGTAGAAAAATCCAGCCCGGCGGGCAGAATTTTTCCGGTGGAAAGCGCCCAGAGATCTGTCGCGGCGCAGTCCAGGGAAAACACGCGCCGCGCCCTTTCGTCCAGCCTTGCAATTTCTGACGGGCGAAGAATGACGGGCAGAGCTGCGGTCTGCTTCATTCGGCGCAGAATTTCCTGCCCGCGGCGGTTTAAGCCCAGAACGCGCAAGTAGGGCGGCGTGCCTGCGCAGTCCTCTTCGCGCAGGCCAAGCAGGGCGGCAGCTGCTGCGCGGCGGATGCGGGCGTGGCTGTAACGTTTGGTTTTTGCGGCGGCGTAAAGCGCCGGAAGCGAATCGGCACACCGCGCCGCAGCGAGTAGCCGGTTGTGCAGCCCTTCGCTGACGTCCGGCAGAACGGAGGCTTCCGTTTCCGTCATGGTGCGCAGCTTTGCCAGCACGGCGCGGGTCAGCGGTTCCATTCCGCCGGAAAGCCGACGCTCCCCCGCGGCCAGCAAAAGCGGAACACGGCAGTTTTGCGGCACAAACTCGGCGATATTCTTGTTGTTTTGCAGCGCCTTGCGCAGGGCGGAGGCAGAGGCGACGGCTTCTCCGGCGGGCAGACGGATTTCAGGGGAAAGGCCGTCTCCGTCATGCGCAGCGCCAAGCCTGCGCACGGGAAACAGAGAAAGCTGCGTCTGCAATTGGAGGATCGCTTTTGTGTATTCGACGGCAAGAATATCGTTTGGGCTTTGCAGCAAAGCGGCGCATTCGGTGCCAAACCGGCGGCGGACGGCTTCTTCCCGCGCGGCGGCAAACGAAAGCCCGGCATCCAGCAGCGGGCGCAGCGCATCCCCAAGCCCGGTGGATAGCAGTGCCTGCGCAGCGCTCTGCAAGGTCGCGGCGCTGCCGTGTTCACAACCGAAGCTGAGCGCTTCCGCACAGCCCAGCGCCGAAACCATTGCCACACCGCCGGCGGCAAAGCGTTCCGCGCCGGCCATTGCCCAAGGCAGCGGCAGCTCCAACACCAGGTCGGCTCCGTTTTGCAAAGCCATGCGAGCGCGAGTCCATTTATCCAGAAGAGCAGGCTCGCCCCGCTGGACAAAGCTGCCGCTCATCACGGCGACAACATGGGTCGCCTGCTGTCTTGTTTGCTCCAGATGAAGCCGGTGACCGTTGTGAAACGGATTATATTCGCAGATTACCCCAAAAACATGCACAAAACAAGACATTTCGTCTCAAACTCCTTGAAAATACCGATTTCGTATATTATTATAATACTATAACGGTGCGCTCTCAACTGAAATTCGGGAAAGCACCAAGGATGAACCCGTGAGCGTTTCACAAACGCTCGGTTCCCAAAGGAGAAGGAGAAAGATCATGAAGATTCTGGTTATCAACGCAGGCAGTTCTTCGATGAAGTACCAGCTCATCGATATGAACGGTGAAAAAATGATGGCGAAGGGCATTTGTGAGCGCATCGGCATCGACGGACGCTTTACGCACAAGACCGCGGACGGTCGTGTGCTGAAAAAAGAGGTTCCGATGAAGGACCACATGGTCGCTTTTGAGCAGATTAAAAATGCGCTGCTCGATTCCGAATATGGCGTCATTCAGAACTTTTCCGAAATTTCTGCGGTCGGTCACCGCGTGGTGCAGGGCGGCTCGGTGTTTAGCCGGTCGGTTCTGGTGGATGACAAAGTAATCGAGCAGATCGAGGAGCTTTCCGACCTTGCTCCGCTTCACAATCCGGCCAACGCACAGGGGCTGCGCGCCTGCCGCGCTGTTTTCGGCGAAAAAGTGCCGGAGGTCGCTGTGTTCGACACGGCGTTCCATTCCACCATGCCGGATTACGCATACCTGTATCCGATCCCTTATGAATATTACGAAAAATATCATGTCCGCCGCTATGGATTCCACGGTACATCGCACCGGTTTGTCAGCGCGCGCTGCGCAGAGCTGATGGGACGCCCGCTTTCCGAACTGAAAATGATCACCTGCCATCTGGGCAACGGCTCTTCCGTTACGGCGATCGATCACGGCAAGGTAATCGACACCTCAATGGGTCTGACGCCGCTTGACGGTTTCATGATGGGCACCCGCACCGGTACACTTGACCCGTCAGTCGTCACCTTTATTGCGGAAAAAGAAGGGCTGACTCCGAAGCAAATGAGCGACCTGCTGAACAAAAAGTCCGGCATGCTCGGCGTTTCCGGTTTTTCCAGCGATGACCGC
Source organism: Acutalibacteraceae bacterium (assembly GCA_050947015.1). Lineage (GTDB taxonomy): Bacteria > Bacillota > Clostridia > Oscillospirales > Acutalibacteraceae > CAKXIK01. The sequence goes on along the minus strand of JBMNVT010000010.1, from coordinate 3,840 downwards.
GATATCGATGACGCGGCGCAGGCCGGAAATCCGCGCGCTATTCTGACGCAGAAGATGCTTTCGCAGGAGCTGACCAAGTTTGTCGGCGGATATATTGCCGAACTGGACGGCTGCGATGCAATCGTCTTTACGGCAGGCGTAGGCGAAAACCAGCCGCTTTACCGTGAAAAGGTGTGCGAGCATCTGTCGTACATGGGCGTTAAAATTGACAAAGAAAAGAACAACGCAACGGTTCACGGCAAGGAAGCCGAGGTTTCCACGCCGGATTCCTCCGTTAGGGTTTTTGTGATCCCGACAAACGAGGAACTGCTGATTGCGCGTGACACCATGGCGCTGGCGGAAAAGGCTTTGCAGAAATAAGCCGTGCAAAATTTCGGATATCTATAACAAAAAGCAGCTTCCGTACGCCGGAGGCTGCTTTTTTTCGGGATTATCTGTCGTCGTTGACGGGGCTTCTGGAGCGGAAGAGAAACGAAATGCACCACACCGCGGCCAGGCCGACAATCGTGTAGATAATGCGGGCGACAATGTTGCCGGAACCTCCGCAGATCCAGGCCACAATATCGAATTGAAAGAGTCCGATGGAGCCCCAGTTGATGCCGCCGATAATCAGCAGCACCAGCGCAATTTTATCCAGCATGGTATTCAAGCATCCTTTCCTGCAGGTTCTGTGCGCGCAGATAAAATCATCTTGCGTGCGCGGTGATAGTATGTGCAGGAACGGATTTCATTATTCTTTTGTTTCAAACCATGTTTTGCCCAGATGAACATCCACCGTGAGCGGTACGGAAAGTTCGACGGCATGTTCCATTTCACTCTGCAGAATTTCCGCCGCACGAACGGCTTCCTCCTCCGGAGACTCCACAATCAACTCGTCGTGTACCTGCAGAATCAGGCGGGAACGAAGACCTTCTTTCCGGAGGCGGTCGCTGACGCGGATCATTGCAATTTTGATAATATCGGCTGCGGTACCCTGAATCGGCATATTGCGTGCAACCCGTTCCCCAAAACTGCGCAGGTTAAAATTGGAGGAAGCCAGCTCCGGCAGGTAACGCCGGCGCCCGAACATGGTTTCGGCAAATCCGTTTTCACGGGCTTCGGAAACAACGCGCCGCATATATTCCGCAACACCGGTGTAATGCTCCATATAACCTTTGATATATGCGTCGGCTTCTGCGCGGGAAACGTGAATGTCCTTTGCAAGGGAAAATGCGCCGATCCCGTAAACAATGCCGAAATTGACCGCTTTAGCGCGCGACCGAAGCAGCGGTGTAATCAGCTCCGACGGCAGATTGAACACCTGTGAGGCTGTGGTGCGGTGAATGTCCTCGTGATTCAAAAAAGCGTCGATCATCGTTTTATCGTTTGCCACGTGAGCGAGAACGCGCAGCTCAATCTGTGAATAGTCGGCGTCAATCAGCGTCCACCCGCGCTGTGCGCGGAAAAAGCGGCGAAGCTCCCGTCCCACGTCGGTGCGTGTGGGAATATTCTGCAGGTTTGGTTCCGTGGAGCTGATTCGTCCGGTACGGGTTTCGGTTTGGTTAAAACTGGAATGAATCCTCCCGTCCGCAGCGATTACCTTTGTGAGGCCGTCGCAATAAGTCGATTTCAGTTTGGAAAGCGTGCGATATTCCAGAATTGCGGCCACGACAGGGTGCTCGTCACGCAGGTTTTCCAAAATTTCGGCGCTGGTGGAATAGCCGGTTTTTGTTTTTTTGCCGTAAGGAAGGGAAAGCTTTTTAAACAACGCCTCGCCAAGCTGTTTTGGGGAGTTGATGTTGAATTCATAGCCGACGCTTTCGTAAATCTGCTTCTGCAGCAGGTCAATCTGCAGCGCAAGCACCTCGCCGTACTGCGAAACACCGTCGCCGTCAACTTCAAACCCGGCAAGCTCCATCTCCGCTAAAACGCGGGCAAGCGGAAGCTCAATTTTCTCCAGCAGCTCTTGCTGGTCGTTCTGCGCAATTTCAAGCGCCAGCTTTTCGCTCAGCACGGGAAGGGCGGCGGCGGAACGATCGGCGGGAGATGCATTTTCCGGCAGTGCAGGCAGCAGACCGCTCTGCTCGGCAAGCTTGCTTAGCTCATAGCCGCTGGCAGAGGGATTGAGCAGGTAAGCGGCAAGCGCGGTGTCGAACACCTTGCCGCTGCAGGCAATTCCCGCGGTTTTCAGGGCGGCAAAAAACGGCTTACTATCGTGCGTGACCTTTTCGATGGAAGTATCCGCCGCCCATTCAGCGAGAAAACGGTCAAAGCCATTAGAATCGGAGGTGATTTTCCAAACGGTTTTTCCCTTCGCGATTCGGATCGTGTCAATGCTGCCGCCCGAAATTTCTGCAAGAAAGCAGACTCTTTTTTCGTTGCGCAGCGTTTGGAGCAGTGTCGGCAGGTCTTCACATGTTTCGATATTCCATAAGGCTGCCGGAGTTTCTGCAGCGGGAGCGGCCACAGCCGAAGCGCCGTGCAGCCCGAGCCTGTCAATCAACGAAAAGCATTCCAGTTTTGCAAGCAGCTGCGCAGCCTCTCTTGCCTGAGCGGGTGCAATCGCATAAGTTTCTATTTTGGTGTCGACCGGGGCTTCGGTGCAGATAGTGCCGAGCATTCGGCTCATCATAGCGCTTTCCTTCCCCTCGGTCAGTTTTTTGCGCATACTGTCGCGCAGGTCGGGCGAATCAAGGTGCGCGTAAATTTCGTCCAGCGAGCCGAACTGCTGCACCAGAGCGAGCGCCCCCTTCTGGCCGATACCGGGAACGCCGGGAATGTTGTCGCTGGAATCCCCCTGCAGCGCCTTGACGTCGATCAGCTGTTTCGGCTCCAGACCGTAGGCTTCGCGAATAGCGTCGTCGTCGTAAAGCGTGACCTCTGGCTTTCCCATTTTTGTGGCGGCGATGCGGACGGTTACGCCGGGAGCGACCAGCTGCAGGCTGTCGCGGTCTCCGGTCGCAATCACGCATTCGCAGCCCTGTTCCCGGCAGGCGCGCGCCAGCGTTCCGAGGATATCATCCGCTTCGTAGCCTTCGCATTCCACAATGCGGTAGCCAAGCAGCTGCAAAAGCTCCTTGACCACCGGAAGCTGCTGCGCGAGCTCCGGTGGCATGCCCTTTCGCTGCGCCTTGTAGCCCGCGTACGCTTTGTGACGGAAGGTGGGCGCCTTCAGGTCAAAAGCGGCGGCGACGTGGTCCGGCTTCGTTTCGTCCAGCAGTTTTTGCAGCATGGTAAAAAAGCCGTATACGGCGTTGGTAAATTGTCCGTCACGCGTGGTCAGCAGCTTAATGCCGTAAAAGGCGCGGTTCAGAATGCTGTTGCCATCAAGAATCAGTAGCTTCATTATTATTGTCCAGTCCTTTCGGAAATCAGATGCATCATCGTATTTGTATTTTGTGGCAAGTTTTCCGCTCAGGCCGGTGCAGAACAGGGAAAGGCCATTGCCGTCATGGCAGAAAGCAGCGCAGTAGAAAATATGCCCGCAAAAAACAGAATCATTTAAAAACCGTGCGCGCGGCGCCGCGGCTCAAGCCAAACAGGGGCAGAAAAACAGCGAACATCAACACAAAGGCAATCAAAACGGTTCGTTTCATGTCAAATGCCTCTCTTTTCGGCGTTCTCTTTATATAGTATTATACAGGAAAACCAAACAAATAACAATCAAATCTGTGACAACCTGTTCTATTTTCATCGGCAGATTTTTGCCGGCCGGGATCCGCATCAGGGTGAAAGCTGTAGGTTTGTCAATGATGTGTTACACATTAGGGAAAGAAAATAGGACAGCTTTGGGAGAGATCCAGTTGAGAGGACGCATGGGAAAATTGTTGTAATGCCTTTGCCAGACAGCGAGCTGTCTGG